>CAZLGP010000256.1:0-36097 GCA_964558905.1 uncultured Thermoanaerobaculia bacterium
AACCCACGTTTTCAGCCCTGACACGACACTAGGACGGTCCCGCCAGTCGCAAGGCCACGTTACGCAGCCAGCGGCGCACTTTCGGGAATGCCAGGAGGAGGCACTCCAGAGCAACGAATGCCCACGCCAGCGGCCTCCCGCCGGTGGCCATGACGTAACCGCTGCGCCAGGGAGAAGACAGGCCGACCATCCAGAGACGGGGGGCTCGAAACGGCGAGGGAACGGCCTTCTCCACCAGAGGCTTGACCCAGTCGGGGACATGTCCCTCGGTGTGTGCGAGGCCGGAAACCGCTTCGAGCTCGTCGGGCCGTGGAAAAAACGCCAGGCGGAAAAGCCGCTGCTGAGCATCGCGCAGGAGCGCCGCTGAGGCGGTTGCAGCGTAACGCTCACCGTGTTCCGCGATGAAGTCATCGATTCCCTGGCGTATCGGCTGGCGCCATCGTTCTCCAGCCCTCTCCGCATCGCGGTTCGCGGCGACGTCAGCAAGGCGCGGGATCACCCTGCCGTGCGCGTCGCGTTCAAAACCGAGTACCGTTCCGTGGGGGGCGCGGCAGACCGCCTCGAGCAGGTATGCGAGATAGAAAGAAGATCCCTCGCGGGGCGTTGGCCGGCGCCGATAGTCGCTGACCAGGCCTTTGACGACGGCGCCCCCAAGCGAACATGTGTCGCGCTCATCCCAATAGCCGAAGTAGTAGCAACGAACCGGCTGCGCTCCCGGGCGATCGGGAAACGTGCGCCCGAGCGCAGCGGGGATCGAACCGCGCCACCCCAGGTCGATATAGGCACAGCCACGATCCGCGAGCAGGCCGGACTGGTCGAGATACTGCCTGAGAAGATCCCGCTGCCTCCGGATCTCGACCGCCGCGACCTCGGAGAACGCGGGATCGCCGATCAGGCGATCCAGGTCTCGAAGGGACCGAACCTCCGTCGAGGGCGAGAGGTCGAGAGAATGGAGCACGGCGCCGAGCGTGCCGGCATCGATCCCGAAGTACGCCAGAAAAGTCGCGAGATCGGTCGGTCTCGCGCCGAAGATGGCGGCGGCCTCGGCGCGTGCGGCTTCACCGAACGTTTGGTACTGAGGAAGGATCGTAGAGAGCCGAGACAGGTAAACGTACTCGAGGCGAGGGGGCTCGCGGAGCCGAAGGTGCTCGATCATCCGCGCTGTCAAATCGAGAAGGAGCTCGCCATCGCGGGCGATGAAGGCCAGCCGCGTCATGCCGTCCTTTACCGCTTCATCCAGAAGCAGCCGCGCAAACGTGGCGAAGGCGGGCCCGAGAACATCATGCCCGAGGCGATGGCGATCCACGGTCATCGGCCAAAGATACGGCGCAAACGGTCTGCGCCAGAGGAGATCCATCTGGCGCTGTTGAGTGCGACGGATGCCGCAGCTCCGCGAAGGGGACCCTGCCGGAGACGGATGGCGCGCGTCAGTCCGGCTGGCCAATACAGTCTCTCCGCCGTCTTTCCTAAGTGCTTCTTGAAGAGCGAGAGCGGGTGCGTGGGCAGGGAGTCGGGAAGGAGTGTCTCGTAGCGCGACGAGCCGAGGCCGAGAGCGTGCGGCAAACGGCCAAGGTGACGGAGGTCGTCGTCGGTCGGGTATTTGACGATGGCGCGAAGGACCGCGGCGACGTCTTCGTGCAGGATGCGCATGGAGTAACCAGCTACCTCCTGGTCGTGAAGGCGCCGGGTGAAATCGACGGCGCCGCGTTGGATTCGGCGAACGATGTCGATGCGCTCATCCTCGTGAGAGGAGAGCGGCTCGTAGACCGGTACGAATGTTCCTTCCGCGCCGTCGACTCCCACCCTCTGGATGGACGGATGCGGAGCGGAGAAGATCAATTCCGTGATCTCGACGCAGTGTGTAGCCAGCAGCCGCGCTTCGAGCGAGTGGAAGCCGTCGAAGAACCAGGCCCGCATCCGCCCGTTGCGATAGGAGTCGTCGCTCAGGCCGAAATAGGCGCCGTCCGTGCCGGCGAGCTCGGGGATGGCCTTCTCGAGAAAACGCTGCGACGTCGCGCGCCATCCGATATCGACGATCAGCGGACGCGAACCCGGTGCGAGCATGCCAATGCTCCCGAGGTAGTCGCGGAGCGTCCGATTCTCGCGAAGGATGTCCGGCATCATGAGTGGATGGACCTCGCGGAAAAACCCCTCCAGAGGCCGGGTGTCGGAGGACATCGGGAGGTCCTCGCGGAAGCGGGCCCGAAGGCGCTCCTCCACGGCTTCGTTTGCGATGCCGAGGCGCCTCCAGTATTCGGATGGCGGCGTGCTGCGAAGCGACGAGGAAAGGGCCTCCATCGTGGAGCTGTCGAGCTCCGTCAGTGCGGGGACGAGAAAGAGCCGGCGGGAGGCAAAGGTGTAGTGCGCCGGGACATGGGGATGGCGAATCGCCAGGATCTGTTGCGGCAGGCATCCGTCGCGGGCGAAGAGATAGAGCGCGCTGTGGCTGCCGCTTTCGAACTGCTCGACGACCCAGTCCGTGAACGCATTTGCAATCGGTCCCGCGACGGAGAATCCCCATCGGTACCAGTAGTCGTCACGAGCATCGGCGAGTCCGTCCCGGAGGATGCCGAGAAGGAGGCTGTGCATCGGGTCACGGCCTCGCGAGAGATATCTCACGATCCTGGGGTGGACCGCCCCGGCCCGCTCGAACCGCTCGCGGGGCGAGGGAAGGTGCCAAACGCGAAGGCCGTGCTCCCGGGCTCGGATGACGTCGGAGATCTCGTTGTCGCCGATATGCAGGATGCGGTCGGCGGCGACTCCGATGTCTTCGATGACGTGCCTGAAGAGATCGCCCTGCCCTTTCGTGCAATCGGCCTCGCAGGAAACGTAGATGCGCTCGACGTGCCCGTAGCCGGCGTTTTCGAGCAATTCCCGAAGCACCGCTTTGGGCAGATACATGTCGGAGATCGCAATGATGGATTTTCCGCGCTCGAGCGCGTGCTCGTAAATCGTACGCGCGGACGGGTTGGCGAACAGCGTCTGCTTCTCGGCGAGGATCTCGAGGTCCGGTGGAGTCTTCAGAACCGCATAAATCTGGGCGAGCGTGACGTCGTTCTGCGAACGGTGGCGTAGCCTGGCGATGCGCTCGGCCGCGATGCGGAGATAGCGGAACCAACGCGAGCGAGAACGGGTGGCCAGTACGAAGACGTCACTGGGACGATAGTGCCGCCGGAGCAGCATCGTGTCGAAAACGTCGAAGGAGACGACGTCGGCGTCGTCGATCAGCGGCTTCAATGGCTCGATCAGCATGGATACGAGGTTGTGCCCGGAGCACGGATGGGCCCCCACGCGCGCCCCGAGAATAACCGAAGTCTCCGTTGCTGCACGAAGCCCGGTGTGCGTCGCGGCACGTTCAATCGACCATTCTCACCGTAGAATCGGTCCGAATGCTGTCGATGCTGAGCAAGCTGGCCATCATCATTCCGCGAGGAGGGCGTCGCGAGGGCGGCATCCTGTTCGTCCTGACCCTCGGGCTCACGGCGCTGGAGGCGCTGGCGATCTGGCTCGTCTATCCACTCATCCTGCTCCTTCTGAATCCAGCCGGCGCCCTGCAGATGCCCGCCCTGCGCCGGTTTTCTCTGGCGTTCCGGGACCGGGAGCAGGTGCTGCTGGGGATACTCCTGCTCGTGCTCGCCAGCTACGTTCTGAAAAACGCGTACGCGGCGTTCGTGATCTTCGTCCAGAACCGCTTCGCGTTCAACACTCAGAACATGTTGTCCCGGCGGCTGTTTCGCGTTTATCTCGATCAGCCGTACACGTTCCACATGCAGCGCAACAGCGCGCAATTGATCAACAATATCATCTCGGAAGCGGATCGTCTCGTGTGGTTCGTGTTCCTCCCGGCCCTGACCATGCTGGCCGAGACCTTCGTCACGGCCGCGCTGGTCACGCTTCTCTTCGTCATCGAGCCGCTGGCTGCGCTTCTCATCCTCGCGATCTTCGGCAGCGTCGGAGGTGCGTATTACCTGCTGCTTCGCAAGCGCATCGTGCGATGGGGAGAGGAGCGGCAATTTCACGAATGGAAGCGGATCGGCCGGATCTCGGAAGGGCTTGGCGGGATCAAAGAGGTGAAGGTACTCGGGCGCGAGAGCTACTTCCTCGAAGCGTTCATGATTCACAGCACGGCCCGAGCCCGCAGTTTCACGCGGTTCCAGCTTGCGGCGGCACTCCCGCTGCTGATCCTTGAAGTGACGGGGATGGCCAGTCTCATCACGGTCGTGAGTGTGGCGGTGATCCTCGGCCGGGAGATTTCCAGCGTCATCCCTTTTCTGGGCCTCGTCGCGGCCGCCGCCTTCCGGCTCATTCCTGCCGCGAACCGCATTCTCTTTTCGTTTCAGCAAATGCGCTACGGTGGTCCGGTCGTGAACAATCTCGCGTACGAGCTCCTCATGACGACGGCCGATCCGAGTGCGATGCCCGCACGACGGCAGGAGCTCGTCTTCCAAGAGGCCCTCGTCCTCGACAACGTGGCCTACCGTTATCCGGATCGACCCATGGACGTTCTCACGGGAGTGTCCTTCGTCGTCAAGCGCGGACAGAGCGTCGCGATCGTCGGCCCGTCCGGCAGCGGAAAAACGACGCTCGTGGACCTGATCCTCGGGCTGCTCGAGCCAAGCGCAGGATCGATCGCCGTCGACGGCCACGACCTGCAGTCGATGGTTCGCCTTTGGCAGGCGACGATCGGATATGTGCCGCAGCACGTCTACCTTGCCGACGAGTCCCTTCGGCGGAACGTCGCCTTTGGCGTCGCGGACGAGGAGATCGACGAGGAAGCCGTTCGACATGCCATCGATCAGTCCCAGTTGCGGGAGCTCGTCGAGTCTCTTCCTCAGGGACTGGAAACGGTAATCGGCGAGCGTGGAGTGCATCTGTCCGGGGGGCAGATCCAGCGAGTCGGGATCGCTCGCGCTCTATACCGGAATCCGGAAGTCCTCGTGCTCGACGAGGCGACCTCCTCGCTCGACATCGTGACAGAGGCGGGGATCATGGAAGCGGTTGGGAAACTGCGCGGCGACAAGACGATCTTCATCATCGCCCATCGATCGAGTACGGTCGAAGGATGCGATTTCACGCTCCACGTCACCTCCGGAGGCGTTGGTGTCGAGCATCCGGTCGAGAGCACCAGCGTGCGGACGTGACCCCCTACTGCTAGAAGAATCAGAAACCGACTTTTGCCGGCGTAACGAGCATTCGTTGCCTTCGCCTGTCGCGCCCGCTATTCTCGCCGGCCATGCGGAAGCACCTCGCCGCCGCCGCGCTCGTTCTGGTCGCCGGCATCTGGCTCTCGTCCGGAACGATGGCGCCGTATGCGGCGACGGTCGGCAATCCTCCGTCGTTGGAGCCCTGCCACCACCTCATCAATGTCGACCACCGGCATCACCTTGCGCCATTCTTTCTCCTGCGCGGCTTTCCTCCCGAATACTGGGAGCGGAGCGTCGTTCTCCGGAGAATCCTCTATCCGATCGTCGCGTATCCCTTCGTGCTCGCAGCCGGCTTCATGTGGGGCGGCCTCATCGCGAACGCGGTCATCAACGTCGCGGCGCTGGTCGGCTTTGCGCGCTACATCGGCCGTCGGTTCGGCCCTGCCGCCGCAATCTCCATTGCCTGGCTCCTGTCCACTTATCCCGGAATCACCTATTGGGCCGGGTTGCCCTATGGATACGCGGCGATCGTCCCCGCTTCCATCGTCTGCCTGATCATGCTCTACCGCCTGGACGAAGCCCAGCGCATGCGCGAGGTCCTCGAGGCGGCGCTGCTGATGGGCATTGCTTTCCTGGCCTACGATCTGTTGCCCTTCTTTCTTCCGGCCGCCGTCCTGACGCTGGTGTTGCGCCGGAGATGGACGTGGGCCGGGGCGGCCGCGGTCGTGTCGGTTCTGCCCTCCCTCGCGCTGACCGGCACCTACTGGGCGATGGGCGTGGACCTCGCCCGAGCCAACTCCTCGATCTATATGACGATCGTGCAGAGCTATCTTTTTCCCGCGATGAGCGCGGAATGGGCCTCGTTCCTGGCAAGAGTGCCGTTGGTCCTCGCGAGCAATTTCTTCTATGGCAACTTCGTCTTCCTGCCCGCGCTTTTCGCGGCATTTCTGCTCATTGCTCGCCGGTCGCGGCTCGAGATTTTCAGGGTACCGGAGCTTGCGCTGCTGGTGACGGCGCTGGCGATCTTTCTGTTCAACAATGCGGCGCCGCTCTATGACGGTTGGCAGATGCGCGGCGAATGGATTGCGCGTCTCTACCAACCTGTGTTCGTCGTCATGCTGGCTGTCGTGGCGAGACTGATCGCGGCTCGCCCGCGGGCCATTCTTCCGCGAGGCCTCGTCGTGGCGACGATCCTGGCAAACGCTCTCGTCGTCGCCGGCCCGGTCACGTTGACGCCGCTCGGACCGTACCTCTACCACAAGTTCTACGCCCACTCGCCGGGACATCTGTTTCTGGAGAACATGCGCAAATTTGGGCGCCGCCCCCTGGGAATCTGTAATCCCTCGCATGAAAGTCACAATGTGGAGCCCGCGACGGCACCCGCGGGCAGGCGGCCGTCGTTCATGTATCGTTACGCGTTCGACGAGCCGTAAATGAAGACCTGGAAGCGCTATTTCCACGATCTCCTGGCCGCGGAGATCTCGTCGATGACACGCTACTACGACGGCGTCGTCCAGTGGGCGCGCGTCGAGGGCGACACCGGCTACCTGCTCTCCCGCCTGGAGACGGCGCAGACGAGTTGTGTCGAGGGCGATCCACCTGAGCTGGGAGATGAATCGAAACGGGTGGCGGTTCTGTTGCAGGGAACCTTCAATCATCACAATGACGTCGAAGACCTGCTCCGCCGGCTGAAGACGCATCTGGCGAGAACGTCGCGCGTGGTGGTCGTCGCATTCAATCCCTACCTGCAGTGGCTCTACAGGCTGGGCGTTGCCTTGAACATGAAGGAGGGCGGGATGCCGACGACCTTCCTGACCATCACGGATCTCGACAACTTGTGCCGCCTGGCGGGCTTTGAGCGCGTACGCGTTCGTCCTGTCGGCTACGTGCCTTGGCGACTCCTCGGGATCGGATCGCTCGTGAATCGGATTCTCCCCGCGATTCCCCTCTTCCGTCATCTCTCCCTGGCCACCGTCATCGTGCTTCGTCCGGTCATTAGTGACGCGCCCGACCGCCGGGCTACCGTCTCGGTGGTGATTCCGGCGCGCAATGAGCGAGGCAACATCGAGGCAGCGTTGCTCCGCCTTCCCGACCTCGGCTCGGACCTGGAGGTGATCTTTGTCGAGGGCCACTCGAACGACGGAACGTGGGAAGAGATCGAACGTGTCCGGACAGAGCTCGGCGACCGGATGAGCATCCGTGCGTATCGCCAGACGGGAAAGGGAAAGGCCGATGCCGTGCGTCTCGGCTTCGAGCACGCCAGGGGTGAGCTGCTGACGATCCTGGACGCCGATCTGACGATGCCTCCCGAGCTCCTGCCTCGCTTCATCGAGGCCTATCGCAGAGGCGTGGCCGACTTCATCAACGGCAGCCGGATCGTGTATCCGATGGAAGGTGCCGCGATGCGCTTTCTCAACCGGCTCGGCAACGTCTTCTTCGCCAAGACCGTCAGCTGGATTCTCGGCGTGCGTCTCGGCGACTGTCTGTGTGGAACGAAGCTCATGCGGCGCGACGACTATGCGCGCATGGTCCGTTGGCGCCGGGACTTCGGCGACTTCGATCCCTTTGGCGACTTCGAGCTGCTTTTTCCCGCAGCGACACTCGGTCTGGGTCTGGTCGACGTTCCCATTCGCTACCGTGCGCGGACGTATGGCTCGACACAGATCAGCCGCTTCCGGCATGGCCTGATGCTGCTGAAGATGACGTTCATCGGCTTCCTTCGCCTGAAGCTCGGACGCATTTCATGACCAGCATCCTGACGCGCATCGTGCCTGCGGCCTATGACCTTCTTCAGGTCGAGGCGCTCACGCGCACGAAAGTGGGCGAGAGGCTGTTTCTCGCGGCCTTCTTCGCGTACAAGAAGTGGGTCGAGGACCCTCACGCCGCTCTCGCCGCACGCCACCCGGAGGTGTTCCGCGGAGGACATGTGCTCGATGTAGGCGCGAACGTTGGCTACACCGCGTGCGTTTTCGCCCGAGCGATTTCGGCCGGCTTCAGCGTCCACGCCTTCGAGCCCGAGCAGCGGAACTTCGAGCGACTGAATCGGGTGATCGTGAAACGCCGGTTGCTCGACCGGATCGTCCCCGTCCGGGCGGCCGTGGGAGATGAGGACGGCGTCGCCACTCTCCGGCTCAACCCGTCGCATCCCGGAGATCACAGGATCGTCGGGGCCCCCGAGCGCGGAGGTGCCGCGGTTCCGATCCTGCGCATCGATACCTATGTCGAGGCGGAGAACCTCGCGCCGGTGAAATTCGTGAAGATCGACGTGCAGGGACACGAGCTTGCGGTGAGCCGGGGAATGAGCAGGTTGATCGAGCGTGCCCCGGAGCTCGAGGTGTCGTTCGAATACTCGGATCGTGAATCCGAACGCGTCGCAGACTGGTATCTGGCGAGAGGTTTCTCCCTCCATCTTCTCGGTCATGACGGCGCATTGACTCCCTTCAGCGGAGAGGCGATCAAACACGCCCTGCGGAAGCGAACGTATGTCGATGTTTTTGCGACACGATCGTCCGGTTCCCGGAACTGAGCAAGTCTCTTTGCGATACGTGGAAGCGCCGATCGGTGAGCGCAGTGACGACACTGGTGTCGTGTCCAGGTCGAAAATGTGGGTTCTTTGCGGCGGCGGCGGGCCGTCTGCTGCGCCGCCGCTCCTCGACGATGTCCCAGCATCGCCTGCGTCGCGGCGGCTTGCATCCGACCCACCGGCGCTCGCAAAATCACCCACGTTTTCAAGCGTGACACGACACTGGAGACGAAAGTCGAAGAACGAACCGCGCAGCTCAAAGTCGCCCAGCAGAAGCTGATGAAGACCGATCGCCTGACGTCCCTCGGGCAGCTCGCGGCCAGCGTCGCTCACGAGATCAACAACCCGATCTCCGGGGTCCTCAATCTGTCGATGCTGATGCAGCGGATCCTGAAGGACGATGGCATCCCGCCGCATCGCATCGCGGACTTTCGCCGCTACCTCGGACAGGTCGCGGCGGAGACGTCCCGCGTCGGACGCATCGTGTCGGATCTGCTCTCGTTCTCCAGACGATCCAAACCGCAGAGCACTGAGGCCGACCTGAACGCGATCGTCCGCACGACGGTCTCCCTCGTCTCGCACAAGCTGCAACTGTCGAACGTGACGGTCGACCTCGACCTGGCGGAGACGCTCCCTCCCGTGCGCTGCGATGCCTCGCAGATCCAGCAGGTGGTGATGAACCTGGTCCTGAACGGCGCGGAGGCGATCAAAGGCGGCGGGGTGGTGACGGTGCGCACCGGCACGCGGGCCGACTACAACGGCGGCGCCGTGGAGCTGGACGTGAGCGACACCGGCAGCGGGATCCCGCCGGAAGCGATCGCCAAGATCTTCGATCCCTTCTTCACGACGAAGGAGGAAGGCAAGGGAGTCGGACTCGGACTGGCGGTCGTCTATGGCATTGTCGACGCGCACGGCGGCGAGATCGAAGTGACGACCGCTCCCGATCGGGGCAGCACGTTCCGCGTCACTCTCCCGCTGAAACCTCCCGCGCCGCCGGGAACCGACGGGGTTCGGGCGTATACATGGATCGGCGTGACCACGGCGGGGTCGTTCGATGCCGAGGCGGTGGAGTTTGCCGCGCGATGCCTGGCGCCGGCGTTCTCCGTCGAGACCCGCCGCCTCGAGCCGCTGCCCGATCCCGACTACGCGTGGGACGCGAACCGCGGGCAATACAGCTCGACGCTCATTCTGCGCGAGGCCATCAAGCGCCGGCCACCCGATGCGGCGAAGGTGCTCGCGAACCGAAGCCCATTCGTGCACAAGCTCGTGCTGTCATCCCTGGCGTCGAGCGAGGCACCTGGACTTCGATCGCCGCCCCTGTGACACGGCGGACACTGCGACCCCCTCTGTGCTCTCTGTGGCTCTGTGGTGAAGATTTTCGTGGACCCGCCGGTTCTGGCCGTCGGCGGGCGGCGCTGCTGGTGGCGGTCTGGCTGTGCGCGCTCCCATTCGAGAAAAGGAAGGCTCGCTGCTCGTAATACCAGTCAGACGGGGGACCACCACAGAGCCACAGAGGGGGACGGGAGCTCGAGAAATACGGCCGTCCTTCAGAGCGAGGTTGATCTTCTTCGGCAAGCGGGCTCCGGTCTGCAAGTAGAGCACTCAGTGCAGGACGAACACGAGCTCGGCGACGTCTTGGCCGTCGACCTCGCCGATCTCCTCGCGCTCGACGCTGAAGCCACACTTTTCCAGGACGCGGATCGAGCCGACGTTGTGCCTGGCCACGTGCGCGTGGAGGGGACGCTCGTTCACGAGGTACAGGAACGCGGCGAGCGCCCGGGTCGCGACACCCTTGCCCCAATGCTCCCTGCCGATCCAGTAGCCGACGAGGCGGACACCGTCATGAGGCCAGCTCCCGATGTTGCCCGCGACCTGACCCTCGACGAGGATCGTCTGCTTGACCGCCGCCGGGTTGCCGAGGATGTTTGTCGCCCAATGGGCGTCGAAGGCTGCGCGGTCGCGGGCGGGGAAGGCGGCCATGCGCGTGGCGTCGGCGTCGAGCTGTTGCTCGTAGAAGATGGGGAGGTCGTCGGGCTCGATGTCGCGGAGTCGTACTTCGTTGCTCATTTGTCTACCTGAGGCACCTGAGGCCATGGCTTGCTCACTTGCGGGGAGCTGTGCTCAGCGGCGGCGACTCACTCCTCGCGAAAAAGGAGCACACTTGACGCCTCGAGTGTAGTGTCAGTAGTGTTCTGCGCGGCAAAAACACCTCGGCGACTGACGCGCCCGAGGCTTGGCCGACCAGCGCTGCCGGCCGTGCCGGCTACCCGGCTACCCTCCGTAGCCGCAGACGCCCATTCGCGGTGAGTTGACAATCGCAAGGAGGGACTCCTCGCCGCACGCGTGCTCGCGAGAGTGTTCGTCGCAACAGAAGCCGCCTCCGTCGAAGGAGCATTCCGAGCAAACATAGGTGGCTGGCGCGCCGCATTCGTCGCAATGTTCCGGCGGCTGTTCGTTGCGACCAAGAAGGTTGATCCCTCGTACACTCATGGGCGTTCCCTTCAAGCGCTTGATGACGAGCTCAGTGCTCGACCCAAAATCGTACACGTAGTCGAGCGACCTTACGTGATCGAAGATCGCGCCGACCGTCACGCCTGGGTCGATCTCGGTGCCTTGCCGCCCGGGTGTCGAAAACACGCTCAGATGAGCGCAACACTCGAGCCACGTGCTCCGCAGAAACGCGTCGAGATCTCCCAGCTTCGCCGTCGGAGCCAGAGCCACCTTGAGCCAGTATCGTCTGTTCCCGCGAGACGTGATCTTCAGATGGATGGCGCTTTCGCTCATGGGACCCTCGTGCCCTCCAGCGGCCTGACGCTCACCGGCGCCGAACGCGCACGAAAGTGTACCGCGCCGGGAGTGCCGGCGCGGCCGGCGTCCGGTGAAGCGTCAGCGTTGGGACGAGTTGCCAGGAACGACTCGCCGTCCGCGAGGAACATCGAGATGGAGCGCAGCCGCGACGCCCCACGATTGATCCCGCAATCCGCCGGCGTGGAGTACAGGAACGCTGGATTGTGGGGAGCCGTCGCCGCATCCACGCCGCCACGCGCCCGCGACCTTCTCTGGCACTTCCTCAGGCGCTCTGGCCGTGGCACTCACGACGATCCGGAGGGGAGTAACGCAGCGGTCCGCGTCTGCTGCAGCGGCAGATCGGGCTCAGAATGGGATCTCGTCGTCGTTCCCATCAGCCCCTTGGTACTCGGAGAGCGAGCATGCGAAACGATCTTCGACCTCGAGCTCGGCGCCGACGCCGTTCTGGTCGTCGCGATCTTCGAAGTCTTCGACGAGGCCCGCTGCGAGCATTCGCTTCCACAACTCAGGATGGTTCCGACAGATGCTGGGCAGACGCTTCCTTTTCCGCGGGTGAGCTCTCCCGATATCGATGACGAGTCGGGCGAGAGCACACACGTCAGCATCGCCCTCGCTGGCCCAGGCGACAGCTTGCGCAACGTTCCTCGCCGAAATATTCGACTGATGAACGAGCATGTCCCACAGCGCGCTCAGCCGTTCCTGCCGGTCGCGGGCGGACTTCGGGAGACGTGCGCATTCGCGGCACAGATGCCGCGCGTGATTGCGACCGGAGAACGCCTCGTTCGGTCGCATTCGCTCACACATCCAGCAGTACTGACCCATCGTCTCGAGCCGCCCAACGGACCAAGGTTCAGCCGCGTAGCCCGGGCGACGCATGATGGCACAACTCGGAGGACGGCAACGCAGCGGGCCACCTCATGTCAGGCGCGTCTCCCACCTCGCCTCTTGCTGTTCGATCCCTTCGCCGCGCTCGATCTCTTCAGCTCCTCGGGCGACCTCGTCGAGCAGGTACACCCCTCGACCGCCTCCCGAATGAAGCAGGCTTCGCGGACATTCAGTACCCGTGGTTCAGCGGCTTCGGGCCGGCACGCGCAGCGTTCAACCTGAAAAGACGGCTTCTTCGGGTTCGTCCGTCGCACTCTCGGCCACGAGCGGGACGACACGTCGATGCCGGTGACGCGAGCGTCCGTTGCGGACGTTCGCGAGAAAGCCCGTCGATGGTGCGACGCCCAACGACTGAGCCAAGCCGGCGCGCGCCGCAGCGCCGTCCGCGTGAGCGATTTGTTCGGTGCAGGGCCGACTCGGTGCCGCCACCGCCCACGCAAAGCCCGCCACGGCGACCGCCTCCGGCGGGCAATCTACCGTCGCTTCATCCAGATTGTGGTCGCGTCCGCCGGCTTCGTCGAGACCCCGGCCGCTGCTTCCGCAGGCGGCTTCGTGCTCCAAAACCGGAACAGCTTCACCATGCCACCAATCACGAGGCCCACCTCGAGCATGCCGAGGAATTTCCCCGGGCAGACGCGAGGGCCGTGGCCGAAGCCGAAGTGGAGCATTTCCCCTGTGCGGCCCTCCTGCTCGATGCGGGACCAGCGCCCGGGCTCGTACGTCTCGGCCGGATGACCCGTCCGTGCCACGCCCCAGAGCTCCTCACACCGGTTGGCATGCCACACGTCCAGGGCGATGTGCGTCCCCTTGGGGACCATGAGGGTGCGCCCTCCGCCGGCGTCCAGCCATGTGTCCGCCGTGGCGAGCCGCGGCAGGAAGTAGAGGGCCGGCGTGAGCCGCAACGTCTCCTGGATGGCCGCGTTGAGCATGCGGCAGCGGTCGAGGTTGTCCGGGTTGTACACGTCAAGCTCGCGTACCTCGTCGTGGATGACGGCCTGGAGATCGGGGCGGTGCGCGAGGTGCGAGATGGTCCAGGCGGCCAGCGACGTCGTGGCCTCCAGGGCACCGGCCAGGAAGACCCGGAGGTTGGGCCGGAGGGCATCGTCGGGGACGTCGAGGTCGAACTTCTCCCACGCCCCCCGTCCGGCCCGTCGACCTTCCAGGGCGTGGTCGGTGAGGGCCTCGAAGTCCGCTTTCCACCGCTCGAGATCCGGCCCACCTCGGGCCAGCGGGGCAATCGTGTCGCGGACCATGTGTCGGATGAGGTTTTGCAGCGACGGTACGAACCGGTTGCGGACCTCCTCGTAACACACTTGGCCGCCGAAGAAGTTGTTGACGAGCATCTCCAGCATCAGCGAACTGATCTCGGGTTCGAGAGCGATCTCCAGCCCATCCGGGTGCACGGAGTGGTGCCGGGCGCCGAAGGCATCAAGGCGCTCCCCCACGGTCTTGCGGAACGTCGTCTCGAACTCATGGAACACTTCTGGTCGCAGAAGGGTCGGGGCTGCGAAGTGGTGTGCGGCGATGCGCTTGTGCGCTCGCCATGCTCCCCGGTTGAGATACAGCATTGTCTGCGGCCCGGTGGCCCGCGCGATGCCGCGCGTCGGCCACGTATCGCGGTCGAACTGCCCGGGCTTATCGCCCGTGGACAGGAGGATGGCCTTGATGACGCCGGGGTCGCGCGTGATCAGCCCGAGGCCCAGAAAGGGCCCCTTTGCGTAGCGGTTGTGCCGGGCGTCGCCCTCTTCCCGGTCAGCTTCCCAGAAAACGGCGTCGAGGATGCGCAGCGGCTCGCGATAGTTCCAAAAGTGCGGGAATGGCAAGCCATGAGGTGTGCGTCGCAGGAGGCGGACCCGGCTGGGCTGGATGGTCCCTGCAAACGGGGAGTAGCGCTTGGATTGGCCTGTCATGGGTATGGGTATCGACCGAAGACGCTCCATATGAAGCACAACTTAGGCGTACATCGCTAACTGTGGCTGAGCCGCGGCCACCGCATGCGAAATCGTAGCACCTACGACACCTGCGCGGCGGTGGACGTCGCCTGCTCCTCATGAACTCCTATGGGGTGGCTGACGTGACGCGAGGGATCGCCAGGTGTCACCCGGCTTCCTGACGAAGTGGGCAACAACGTAGGGCCATGGAATCACGAGAAGGTCCAATGCAACACCGACTAAGAAACCCTGTGTGAGATTACTGGAACGGCCATCCATTCGCAGAGGAACGTACACCGCGAGCAGCCAAAACACTTTGTAGAACAGCTGCATGAAGATGACTGGGAGCATCGCCAGCGGGTAACGGATGCCCAGTGCAGACAGCCCGGCGAGCGCCGCCCAAAAACTGAACGCGACGCCGATCATCGGATCCCACACCTCTTCCCGACCAACGAGGGCGAGCCCCACACCTGAGCCGACCAAAGCAAGGTTCAGGAGGTACATCGACCGCAGGAGGTACAGACGTGTAACTGAAACCTCGTTCGTCATCATGATCTCTCCTGCACCACGTGCGTAGAATCTCCGGCCTTCAGTGGGCCACGGCGGTCTGAAACTCTGCGAGTCCCCGGAGTTGCGCCGTCCAACGGCCCAGGGTTCAGCCGCGTGGCCCGCGGCGGCATGGCAGCTCAATCTGGAGGGCAGTAAAGCAGCGGTCCGCGTCGGCTGCAACCCTATGAATTAGCCGGCTGGTGTGGTCACAGTCCGCTCAAACGTCTTTCAAGATCTCCGCGCGGCGAGTGGAGTATTCCGTTTCGTCAATAAGGCCCTTGGATTTCAGTTCGCCCAGATGTACCAAGCGAAACTCAACCGAGGCTTTCAACGGGGGCGACGGTGGAGTCTTCTGCTGCTTGACCGCACCTGCGCAAGCGGCACTGATGTCGTTGGAGAGTGCGACCTCGTCAAAGATCGTGACACCGCTACGATTCCGCGTGAGATTTGAATACTCCCGACCCAGTCTCAGTGTCTCTTCGCGCTTGTACGAATCCGTTGGGTCATACCTGAGGCTTGCGAGTGCATTCTGATACGCCTCACGGGCCTTCTGCCGCGCCTGGGTCTGGACGACTGTCCAGATGACAGCTACCACCAACATGACGACAAGGATGATCCAACAACCGTCCATAGTCCCTCCGCGCCGCCCCGCAGATACCGCCGAACTGCCGGGGCTCGATTTCACCGACCCTCGCCAGTCGTCAGCCGGCTAACGGTATTGAGCCCCACCGTCCCCTCACCCGTCGTGATGGCAAAGTCAGAGTGCGACGGATATCGGGCGAATGGGACTCCGGCGCAAAGATCGTAACATGCTGGGGAGACACGGGTTGATCGTCGGGTGGAACTTCGTCGTCAGCGTTACGCGACGCTTCTCGTCGCGTAACATCGCGCGTCGCGCCTCTCTCCCCGTTCCCGACGACGAAAACCGCGTCGTGATGGAGGAATGATGAAGTCGACCTTCCAGCCTGTCGCGTAGTCGATTACGTCGAATTTGGGTGCGACGGCGCAATGATTCGACTGCGTCCTCCACATCCGCGTGGTAATTAGAGGCCGGCAGCGATTGTATGAACCGGGTGAGCTGGTCCTGGTTGGGGAAATGATGATATCGATGTCGCGCGTCGCCCGTGGGATGCTGTGAAGCGAGCTCGCATACGAGCCCGTCAGCGTGTAAGGGCTCCCCGATGCCTCCAGCGCGGCGACGAGACGGCCAAGCAGATCCTCGGCGGTCACTTTCTCGAACGGCAATGATCGTAGAGCCGCTTCAGCATCTCATCATCCAGTTCGGAGTCCGTGAGCTCCGGACGCCGGCTCCGCAGGCCGACCCTGCTGGGCGAACGCGCAAACCCGCTCATCTCGAAAGCCATCCTCAGGCGCTCGGCGGGACTGAAGCGGCGGTGAATGTCTTCCCTGCAAGCGCGCTGCTGACGGCGACGTCTCGTGCCACCATGTGTCGAAACGAACCATGAACCGGCGGCGGCCGCATCGGCCGCCGCCTGGCCCATTCAGGCTCTGCGTGTCCCGCCGCGAATCAACCGCAGCACGAACAGCAGGACCACCGCGCCGATGAAGGCGGTGAAGATGGTCCCGGCCAGACCTCCGAAGGGCGTCGACACGCCGAGCTTGCCGAACAACCAGCCGCCGACGAAGGCGCCGACGATCCCGATGATGATGTCGCCGATGATGCCGTAGCCGGTGCCACCCATGACCATGGATGCGAGCACGCCGGCGACGAGGCCGACGATGAGCCAGGTGAGGATGTCCATGACTTCTCCTGTCGGCCTTACTGCCGCGTGTCCGTCTTGGTCCGTTCCTGAATTTCCTGACCCGCGGTCTCCATGGCCGTGCCGGTCGCGTGAGCCGCATCCCTCGCGGCCTCCGCCGCCGAATCCGCGGCGTCTTCCGTGGCCTCGGCGGCGGCCGCAGTGTCGACCGTGGCTGTCGAGTACGTGGTGGTTTCGGTGGTCTCCGTCACGCCGACTTCACGCTCCGTGGTCTTCTGACAGGCGGCCGTGGCGAGTATGAGAATGGCGGCGAGAATGACGAGTTTCTTCATGGTTCTTTCCCTCGTCTCATCGGTAGAGCAAAAGCTCAGCCATAGTGCTCCGACGGCGTCCCCGGCGTGGCGGAGCAGGCGAGCTCAGGAGGAACGTTCGATCTGCACTCGCTGACTGAGGACTCCACGGACCTCGTCGACGACGACGGCATGCTCCGTGAGCAGGTGTCCCGCGGCCGGCACGAAGTGGGCCGTGCACCCTGGAATCTCGCTCGCCAGATGCCTGGCCATCTGCATCGACACGAGTTTGTCCTCTTCCCCGTGCCACAGGTGGACCGGCACCGCGATCTGTCGGAGATCGAAGCCCCAGTCGCCGCTCGTCATCGCAAGGGCCGCGTCGCGCGCGTGCGCTTCGCCCCCCTGCCGGTAGGCTTCCCGAAGATCGCGCATGAGCCCCTCGCGACAAGGCCCGCCTGCAAGCAGTTCCCTGTCCGAGGGCGCCATCTGTCCTGTGATCGCGTTCACGAAGCCCTCCGGATCCTTCGCGAACGCATCGACATTGGCTCGAATCATCCGGCCAACCAGGGCCGGTGCATATCGGCCGAGAATGAGACCGAGTCGATTCGCCACGGACATTCCGCGGGTCACCCCACGGAAGTTACAGGGCGACGGCGAACTGAGGACGAGAACCATGGTCACACGATCGGCCAGACGGTACCCGCACGCGAGGGCGTACGGACCACCACCCGACACACCGGCGACCGCAAACTTGCGAAAGCCCATCGCGTCGGCCAGTTCGGCAATGTCGTCGGCCCAGTCCAGGAGCACCCGCCCCGGTTGCGGGTCGGAGATTCCGTAGCCCGGTCGCTCCGGCACGATCAGCCGATAGCCGGGGAGCTGCGCGATCGCATCAGTCTCGGCGAAGACCAGCCGTGAACCCGGTGTTCCGTGAAAGAAGAACAGCGGCTCCCCTCTCGAGTCCCCAAGACAGCAGAACCCGATGGAGCGCCCGTCGGACAATCTCAGGGATTCATCGCTCATCGGTAGGCTCCCCCGATCGTCTGTTGCCTCGACTCCGGAATGACCTGTGTTGCTCAGCCACGGACCGCACGGGAAAAGTATAGCGACGGCCGGCACGGCCGGCTGCGCTGGCCGGCACGGCCGGCTGCGCTGGTTGCTCCGCCTTGCGTCACGTCAGCGAGGCGTTCGACGCTTGCGGCTTCGAGCGGCGCAACGCGCCTGACGTTTCTACCCGCGCAGCCCCCCAGCAACCCTCACACCCGGCGAGCCACGAAGAGCTCGTACGCATAGGAGTCCGAGTGCCGGCGGTGCATCTCGGGCTCCTCACGGAGTTGACCGAGCACGGCGGTCGCCTCTTCATCTCCCGTGTATCGCGCGCGAAGCTCCTCCAGCCGGCGCTGCATCGGGGTGTAGAAATCCTCCCACCATGCTTCGTCGGGCAGCGTGAAATGGCCGAGGAGGTCGAAGCCGCTGCGCTCGATGGCGGCCACGATGTCGGCCGCGCGGCCCATCGCCGGGTAATCCTGTTCGAACGCCGCCCGCACGGCCGGCGGCGGGTCCTTCTTTCTCCAGACAGCATCGGTGAAGACGACGTGGCCGTTCGCACGGAGCAGCGGACGGCAGATCCGCAGGGCGTTCTCGATTCCGATGTTGTAGAGCGCTCCTTCGGACCAGATGAGGTCGAAGCTCCCGGGCAGGAAGGACGGGCGCGCCATCTCGCCAATGACGGGCACGATGCGATGCGACAGATGACGATCCGCGAGCGTGCGCCGAAGACGCGACATCGAGGGCACGTGGAGATCGACGGCGACGATCGATCCGGAGGTGAGCTCCGCGAGGTGCAGCGTCTGTCCTCCGACGCCGCATCCCAGATCCAGCACCGCGGGAGCCGCGGGCAGATCCCGGCACATCGCAAGAGCCCTCGCCGCGCATGCGCGGTTGCCGGGTCCCTGTCGCGGCAGCGACTCGTAAAGCTCGAAGAAGATCTCCAGGGATCGTTCGGAAGGCTCACTCATGTCGGTAGAGAGTTGCCAGTCGCCGGCCGATCGCCTCGCCATCGCAATGTTACTCATATCCGGTAACGCCGCGGAACAACTTCCGAAAACGGAAACGCGCAGCCTCGGCGCTGCCCGATCCGGTCCGCCCTCAGATCATGGTGACCGGCACGGAAGAGGAGACGCAGCGCACGAGATTCTTTGCCGCAAGCTGAATTTCCGCTACATTCTGCACTTTCTTAAATCTCTGCTTTCCACGGTCTCCCCGCCGGCTCGGGTCGGCCGGCTATCGCAAAATGTCCTTTGTGGCAGCGTTGATCGCGTTCGTCATCGGCGCGCGAGCCCTGCTAGGGTCGCGCGGGGCCAAGCTGCTGCTCATCGCGGTTCTGCTGGCTCCTCTCGGAGTGGGGGTGTCGATGTGGCGCGCACGCGACGCACCGCGCACTCGAGTGAATTTCGCGTTCGTCGGCTATCGCGTACCGTTGGCGCACCTCACGACGTGCGGTGCGCAGCCGGACGTGAGCGCGGGGGGTGGATTCTGGATCGGCGGCGGCGAGCGGCAGGACGGTGATCAGACACCGGACGTCATCGCCATTCCCGGCTTTCGTCCACGACTCCTGCAGGTCTGTTCTCCTGGCACGCCGTTTCAGGCACAGACGCTCATCGTGCGTGCAGTGAGCGCCGGGCAGGAGTTAGGCGGGCAACCGTCAACCGGGACACATACGCAGCGCGCTGCATTCTTCGGATTGAACCATGCCACGACCGAAGCACACTGGTCCGACGGGAACTGTCTCCTCGTGGATGGCGTCCGTCGCGTGCCGAAAGCGGACATCGTGAAGTTCGCCGAGCGCGAGTGGCGACGCGATGTGCGACAGATGCCCCTGTCCCGCGCGCGTGTGCGCGACAGCCTGCGAACTGCGCCGCCTGACGACTCCTCGGTATACTGCGTCGACTTCAGCGGCGCCGCGCCACAGCGATGCACCGGCGAGCTCAGCGATCCGAGGTCAGTCGTCTTCCTCTGGCGCAGCGACGAGAAGTGGGTCGGACTTCCGCCTGAGGGAGTTTCGTCGTGCGACTGCGAGACCGGTCAGGCCCTTTCGGCAGAGCGCCTGGTCACGATTCCTCTGCACACGATTCGCGCGGGAGAACCGGTCACGGAAGACGAGCGGCGCGAGCTGCCTGGCCTCGAAGCGCGGATGATCAGCCGTCGGTCGACGGGGGGGCGCGCCGATCTGGACGTGCCACGCCCCGCCAGCACATTCGCACCCGCACCGTACCGGCTCGGCACGCGACGGCAGATCAAGTTCGCGCGCAGCGGCACGGACCTCCTGGTCTTCGTCGAAGAGCCGCAGGTTCAACTTCGTGAGGATGATCTCTTCGGTCGCGAGATCGAGGGGCTGCCCCAGGGAGAGCTCGACGTCGTGTTCGGCAACTCGACCGGACGCGAAGTCCTGCTGGTCGATCTTGCTGCCGCCGCGGAAGGGCTTCTGCCGAAGCCCGTTTTCGGCGACTGGGTGGCACGGATTTCCATCGACAAGGGCTGGCAGCGCTACATCGAGCGCTCCACCGGGTCCTTGCCGCGAGGGCACCGGCTCGGAGAGATCGCGACCTTCGGCACCGACGCGCGGCGCGTCCGCCCGCTCGTCCTCGTCGAGCGCGTACTCCCACCCCGCGTCGTCTGGGTCGTGCCGCTCGCCGCGGCATTGCTCGCCGCCGTCGGCATCGTGCTCCTTTCGTGGCGACGGTACCGCTTTGGCGTGGCGTGGGACGTGGGAGCGATCGCGCTCTTCCTTCTTACGCTGAGGTGGATGCTGAGCACGCGGGTCAAGCTCGACATGCCCGGAAACGCCGAGGCGCAGGTGGACTGGATCGTGAGCGGGGCGACTCTGTTCGTCATCCCGCCGTTCCTCATCGCAGTGTCCGGAGTGCTCGCGCGGTTCTGGCGAGCATTTCACGACCCTAGGGAGAAACGTTCGTTGACGCAGATCCTGCGCGCTCGCGGCACGCCACCGAAAGATCACGACGATCGCCTGCTCGCTCTTGGAACGTGGACCGTGGTCTCGCTGGCAGCGACGGGCGTGTGGGTCGCGCTTGCGTGCACCACGGCGCGAAGCGCTGCGATCGTCGGCTGGGCAATGACGAAACCCATCCTTGCCGGGGGAGCCGCTGCATGTTTCGGATTCGCACTCGCGATTGCCGTGACACGCCTGCACGGCCGCGCGCCGTCGCCAGCGGAGCCGGCCGGGCCATCGAGAGCAACCGAACCCGAGTCTCCCCTGGCGCGGTTCGATGAAGCGCCGCCGTGGAAAAGGAACGATCGTCAGCGCGCGAAGAAGCGTTTGCGGTGGCGGTGGCGCAAGCCCGAATGGCGGGAGATGGTCCGCGAGCTCGCCGGCTCGTGGACTGCCGTGGCATTGCTCCTCGGTCTGCTGATGATCCTCGTGCGGCTGGCGGCCATGTCCCTGGGATCGCAGGAACAGATCTTCGGGAACATGCGCACCGATGTCTTTTTTCTTCCCGCCGCCGCTGCTGCACTGGCGGCGCTCTCCCGCCAGCCGGGACGAAACGAGACGGAGCGACTGGTCGCGATCGTCGTCTTTTTCGGGTTGGCGTACTTCGGCGTTGGCGCAACGGTCAACGATCTCGGCCTGATTTGGGTGGGCGGGTTGGCCATCGTCCTCTGCCTCCCCTTCGTGTCCCAGAGACCGCGCGTGGCGACGGTCATCGCGCTGGGATTGTTTTTCGCTGCGTTTCTCTCTCCGAAGGTTCTTCCGGGCCTGCTCCTGAAGGTCCTGGAGATCCGCGCGGGACCAACAACGATCGGCAGCGGGCCCAATCAGATCGAGCTCCGCGACGACCTGCAGGTGCAACGCGACCGCGACCACTATCGGATGCTCGATACGGTGCGGACGGACATCGTGGAGCGCATCCCGTCGCAGCTGGCGCGTGAGATCGTGCTCGACCGCGAGCGGGTTCGCTATCAGGCGACCCATGGCGCGTGGCGGGACGGGCTGCGGTCCAGCGGCAACGCTGGTTCCCTGTGGCTCGGATCGGGCTATCTCCAGAGCAAACCGATCGTTGGCAACGCCACCTTTCGGGATGCCGCACGTTCCGACTACGTGTATCCGCTCTACATCCGCTCGGAGCTTGGCCTGCTCGGCCTCGCAGCACTCGTTCTCTTGTACGCGACGCTCTTCGCGGTGGCCCCCCTGCGTCGCGAGAAACCGGGCGGGCCCACGCGCCTGGGCCTCTGGTCTCTCGGCACGGCCGCCGGTACGGCTCTCTTCATGATCGGCGGAACTTCCTCGCTCTATCCGTTCAGTGGAAAGTGGCCGCTGCTCCTCTCCGTCAACTCGAGCTCCGATCTCGCGCTCGGTCTCGCCTTGTTGATCCTTGGCGCCATGGAGGCGGACTGATGTCGCGCCGGAGACGATCCGCGCTCGGCGACCGGGTGTTCCGTTGGAGCGTGCTCCCGCTGGTCGTGCTGACAACGCTCTTCGGAGTCGTGCGCTACTCGTTCGAAGCACCGGCGCGCCAGGTCGTCGACTGGCCCGCGATCGACCACTATTTCCGCAAGGACTTCTCTGGGGCCGGGCTGGCGATCAACTGCGACTTCGGAGACCCGTGGCCGCGATGCGTGTTGCAGTGGACGCCGCCCTTCGATCCGCGCGCGACCCCTCTCGACGTCTATCGCTGCGATGACGAGTCAAACCTCCAGCGCGAGGCGGTCCTTCACCGCTTCGCACACGCGGTGCGGAGCACGCTGGACGAGGACACCCGCGCGCACACGCTGGCGGTGCTGAACGCGTTCTTCGAGTCCGGCCTGCGGCAGGACATCGACCGTGCGCTGCGCCGGGCGCGCGAGCATGCGAACTTCGCCAACCGGCTTCCGCCCTTCGAGTTGAAGAACGATCGAGGCCAGAACTGGACGGTGGTCGGAGTGGACGACACACTGCGAGCCATCCCGACCGGCCTCCCAAACCGGCCGCACTACGTCGGCCCGGTGTACGCGAGTTGGGATGGGGCGCGCGCGGAGCTGGTCCAGGTCACCGTCCGATCGGCGAGCGTGGAATCGAGTGCATGGCTGTCGCCGGGCAACGCGACACCCTGTGATCCGCTCTTCCCCGGCGCAACCAGATCAAGAACGTGCGGATCGGTGGACATCCTCGTCTGCGATCCGGCGAGCCCCGCGTGTGTCGACGAGCCTGCGCTGAACATTCGAGCGCTCGCTCCGGGCTCGGCGTTGGCGATGCGCGCGAGCGGCAACGCGGGCCAGCTCCTCGCCCGCACGCTCGATCCACTGAACGTCGAAGACCACGTCGCGCTCCGCGAGAGCACCGGAGGTCGTGCGACCACGCTGTACGTCGACGGCCTCGGGGCAAATCCGGACCTCACCATCGAAGTGAGCCACGAGACGAGCCCGCCCCTCTCGCGCTTGCGGCTCGTCAATGGCCGGTGGACGCGCTGGTTCGAGCCCTCCGTTCAGCCATGGCTCGTCCCGGTCGTGAATCGGATGAACCGGTACGCCAGCCCCGGCGAAGAGCGCGTCGCCGCGGACCGGCCGATGACGCTCACCGTGGACCTCGATCTCCAGAGCGCTCTCGAACAGTCGCTCGACGCGTGGATGCGCGAGCATGCCGAGCCGGGCTTGCGAGCGCACATGCAGCAGGCTCACTACAACGCGGGAGGACGAGCACTGACCTTGCGCGACGGCGAAACATCCCATCGACGTGCCGCACCGGGAGCGGGCATCACCGTACTCGATGCCGAGACCGGACACGTTCTTGCCGTCGCCTCGTATCCGCCGGCGTCCGCGGTCGTCGATGACGACGGCGTTCCCGCGTTTGCGGCGGGATGGCGCGACCGCCTCGCTGGACCGAACGCTCCGGCCTGGGCCCAACGCGAGATGATCAGCGCGCTCGCCGACCGGATTCATGAAGACGCGAACAGCAACTTCGTCCGTCACCCGATCGGATCGACGATGAAGCCGCTGCTGCTCGGAGCCGTGATCGACGACCGTGCCGGCGATGGCCTTTCCCGGCTTTATGACCTCGTCGTGGCCGGACATGGCGACGAGCAGGGTCGAGTGAACGGCGGCGACCAGACCCGCCCCGCGTGCACGAAGTGCGGTGACCGCACCATCGAAGCAATCGCCGGATTGCCACTCGGTCCGTGGGGTGCGGAGGAAGCAGGATGGGGGCATGCGGGCGACGCCTGGGTGGACCGGCGCGAGCTCCTCCTCGACTCGTGCAACAAATACGCGGTCACGCTGGGCGTACTGACCCTGCTCGACTGGAACGGCGCGCGGACGCGCGCGACGGCCTGCTGCTGGCATGCGGGGCGCGACGCATTCGGGTTTTCGCCGGGGACCGGCGGCGCGGCTCCCCTGACTCGCATTGCGCGCGAAGTCGACCTCCCGCCACTCGGCCGCTGGCTGCATCCCGACACCTACGAGACTCGAGGCGAATTCGCGAACGCGCCGATCTTCAAGCGCCTCGAGCACTACTACGGCCTGGTCGCCGGCGCCGGCAGACAGGCCTACGAATCCGAGCCGTGGATCGAGTGTGCGGGCATTCCGGGCCTGGCTGCGACCGTCGAATCCTCGCAGTACCTCGGGCGGATCGAGACGACAGAGCTCGGCCTGACCAGCAATCGCGTGAGCACCGCCTTCACGAACATCTTCACCGGCGCCGGAAGGAACTGGTGGACCAACGTCAAACTGGCGGAAGCGTACGCACGCTTGGCCACGAACCGGAGAACGCGCGCGACCTTCTGCGCCCCACCGAACGCGCCAACCGCGGAGTCGCAATTCGCGAACGCGGCGCGGTGGCGCGACCTGTCCGGCATCCTCGCCCAGCAACGCACCGCCGCCGGATGGGTACGTCCTCACGCGTCGAACATCAATGATTGGGTGGCCGCCGCTCCGGCAACGCGCGTGACGTACTCGAAGACGGGCACGTCGCTGCGCCAGCTCGGCTTCAGCAGCACGGGAGTTTTCGCGATCTATGTCGGAGGCCTGCCATCGGGAGCCCCGGCAGGCGAAGCCGTCCCGAATGGTCGCGGCCTGGTGGTGGTCGCGCACGTGGACGATATCGGTCATTCCTCGGAAGCGGTGCGGCTGGTGAACCACGTCTTCCCGATTCTGGAGAGAAAACTCCCATGAGGAGGCTACTGATCGTGGGAGTCCTCCTGCTGGCGGCCGGCTGCGCGCGGGAGGGATACCGGCTCGAGGCCGAGAGCGCAACGCAGGCACCCGTGTCGCCGTCGGACGTCGAGCGCATGTGCGGCGAAGCGTTCGTCGAGCTGCCCGGCGCGCGAACGGGCATGACCCGGCAGGAGGTCCACGCGCTCGTCGCGCGCCAGTATGGCGGCGCCGCCGCCGACGCCATCGACACCAGCTTCGGCAAGAGCATCCTCGCACGCGATGGCACGCTGTTCCTCTACACCAGCGCGCTTTGCGGCGTCGAGGATCTTCCGGCACGCTGCCACACGGCTTGCAGAGACGCAAAGGACATCGGCAGGGCGCGATGACCGACGAGCACTACACGCCGCGCACGCGGACGATGTCGACCGCGGAGCTGTTTCGCCACGGACTATGGGAGTGGGTCGTTGCGGGATGGATCTCGGGTGCTCTGATCGCCATCGCCTGGACGGCGATGCCCGTGGTCCGGAATGCCGCGGTCACGGATCCATTGCTCCTGGCTCTGGTCTGCGCAGCGCTTGCCGGAATGGCCGGTGAGACGGCACGCTCGCGCTACGTTCACCGGCCGGGCGCGGGAAGGCTACACGTGACGGTCCTGATGCTGTTCGGCGGAGCAGCGGGATGGGTCGCCGCGGGGTCGTTGTTTCAGCCGATCCTGCGCCGCGCCGTGGAGTGCGCACCGCTGGTGGCCTCCGGAATGCCTACGCACGTCAGCGTCGTCTCGTTCCTTCTGCCGTGCATCACGTGGATCCTCTGGTGCCGATATCTGTTCGCGGGTTTGCACGGCATGGGTCCCGATCTCGACCCGGCGCGAATCCGGTCCTTTTCGAAACGGTTCCTCCGTCTCCCTGCACTGCGCGGAGTGCTGACTCTCATCGTGCTCGCGGCAGCAGCGGCCGTCATCGAAATGCGATACCACGTCACGGCCGATCAGCCTCCTCGCTCGCTGATGAAAGCGTTGGCGCGCGGCGATGCTGCCTCGCTTGCTCTTTTGCGAAGTCGCGACGCGATGGAACGCATCGCCGCCGCGCGCACGTCCGCCGTCGCAGCCGCGCGCGAGCGTCTGGCGGCTCTGCAACTCGACGCCGCGCGCCCTTTGGTGCGAGTGGCCGCATGCGATCTCGTGCTTCCCGGCACGCAGATCGAGGCCGACCTCGCATCGGCGGAAAGCGCCTTCGCACGTCTCGACGACGAGCTCGCATACGACTTTGCGACCTGGCGGCCTTCGTCCGTTTCCGGCCGGACGCTCCTCGAGCTCGTTCCGCTCGGAAGCCAAGGCAGCGCGCCGCGCTTCCCATTTCTCTGGGTCGGCCTCGCCCGGAATGCGGAGGCCCCCGTCGCGGCGGCCGAGCACGATCACTTCGACATCGTGTATCGCGATCAGAAAGTGATGGAGGCATGGGTGCTGTCGCTGCAGTTCGCGAACGGCGCCCGTAATGCCGCCACCACGATCAAGCTCCTCGGCACCTCCGGCCTGGACGAGGGATTGGCGGATGTCGTCTCCCGCCGCCTCGCTCGCCGGCCCGCCGGCGAGATCCAGATCGTCGGCGCGGGCGCGATGTGCGCTCAATGGAACGTCGAGGGCGTGGATGTGAGGCTGGGGCCTGCACTCATCGCGGGAGAGAGAGTGACGCCTGCCTCGCCGGTCTGGATCTCTTTTTTCGATCGGAGCGCGATCGAGTCGTGGCGCCTGAATGGAGGACGACTGAGCGGAGTGTTCGCGGCGACTTATGGTTGCGCCCAGGCACAGAGCCGCTGAAGAGTCTCTTCGCGGGTACCCGCGGGAACCCGGCCCGCGCACGAGCTGAGCGCGCTTTGCGTCCCCTGCCCGGAGTCGCCGTCGACCGGCCCACCGTAGCACTGCGCCAGACGCAGCTGCGCTTGCGTGTACGTGTTCGCGAGGATGGCCGGTGAGTTGGCCTCGTCCCACACAGCGCCCGGCGCGAGCGCGCGAGCGGCCCCGGCGACAGGAGTTAACCCGTTCTCCGCGATTTTGCCGCGGGCGGCCTCGATCACCAACGCTCGGTCGCCGGCGCGAGTCCACCAATCGCTGCAGGATATGACCGGCGTCGACGTTGCCGGCGGCCCCCCCGAGGTCTCCGTCAATGCCGGGTCGCGAAGCGATGCCGTCTTCGCGTGCTCGGACCCGCCGGTCGAAGCAGACGCCGTGACAAGCGCCTCCGTCGCTCTCGCGATCCGGAAGAGATAGTACGTGTTGCCTGCGGACAGCACGAGGAGCACGGCCCCGACCGCGAGGGCCACGACCAATCCGATCCTGAGGTTCCTGATCTTCTCTGCGAGGTCGTCGATCATGGTCGTGTCCTGCGCCGGTGGCGCGCTACTCGTTGTGTGCTGCGGTACCGGTCTTTCCTGACGATCCGGCTGCACCGGCTTCGCGCGCGGTGCGGTCAGTCGCTTTCGGCGTTCGTCAGGCCTCAGTAACCGGAGGTCTTTCACCAGGTCGCACGCGGCTTTCAGGTCGTTTTCGGCCGTCCCGACGATGTCTGCAAGCAGTGGGCTGGACCAATCCGGAGGATCTACCTTCGGACCATCCATGATCTTGCCCTGGTAGGTGAGCGGTTCGCTGGAAGTCTGCAGAATGCGTCGCGGCGGACCGACGGTGGCATTCTCCCATCCCACGGGCCCGAGCAGAAAGGCCCAGGCGAGCAGCGGCAGATCCTGCCGGTCGTGCATCGCGATGGGGGGTACTTTGTCGGCGAAGTACAGACTCTCGAGCGTTCGCGTCAGATCGGGCGGAATCGGCGGAGGTCCGGAGCCATGGCGACGATCGGCAAACGCCGCGGCGAGTCGATCCAGTCGATCGCGATCGGGTGGTGCGCACAGGTCGCTCCACAGCGTCGGCCATCTCGTAAACGACCCCGCGGGCCCGATGATGCCCCACGCTTCCCACGCATTGACCCGGCCCGGCATCGTCCGCATCCAGGCCAGAATCTGCCGGCCGTTGAAGCCGACGAGCAGTGGCCCCCCTTGCGACCATGGCTCGTCGCCCGGCAACCCGCCACCCAGACCTTCGAGTGATTTGAGTAGGCCCGGCTGGTCACCCCACGCCAGTCGTTGCCCTTCCCAGTAGCCTCCGTGAAACGTCTCAAACGTCATCCGGGAGCTCCCATGCGGCGTGGAGGAGGATCTGATCGCTCCAGACGCTGCGGCCGTCGAGACGCCCACAGGGGAACACGGTCGCATCGCGCCGGTCGCCCTTTGCGATGTCGGGGATGGCCGAGCGGGAGTCCGCACCGTAGAGCAAGCCGGCCAGGCCCTGGATGCGTCTCACGAACCGATAGCCGGCGTCCGCGTAGTACGCGTATTTTGACAGCTGCCCGCGTGCATCGCTGGCCCGCCGGGCGCGGAGCGTATAGAGAACCTGCAGGCGAAACATCAGCGCCACGAGTGCGTCGTGCGCGGCGACATCGAACGGCGGGTTCCTGATCAGCGCGAGAATCCACTCGTCGAGGGCGGCGAGATTGTCGGCCGTTCCCAGATGTCGTCCGAGCGCCGTCACCGGCTCCGCGGCCGTCGCACCGATCACGATCAGCTCTTCGGCGGCATTGGGAACGTTGTCGCGCAACCACGCCGCGCCTTCGTCGTTCCACCGCGCTTGATCGAGGAACGTCCAAACGACGGCCTTGCGGATGCGCTCCGTCCCGCCGCGCATCGCCATCTTCACGCGGATCTCCTCGTATGAGCGGCCGATGTTGCGCAGCTTCAGCGAGTCGGTGCGCGCCGCCTGAGCGCCTCCGAACTGATCGATGACCAGCAGCCACCCTTCCCCTTCACCGGCTTCGAGGTGTCGAAGGATCGTGTCCTCGGTTCGTGTCGAATGGCCGCCTTCGAACATCTCGCCTTTGATGTCCAGTGTACGGATGAACGTGATCTCGCGGTCGAACTCGAGCGTGGTGCCGAAGAGCTGGTAGTACATCGCCGAACGAAAGCCGGTCTCCAGCATCTCGACCGTATACGGCTCCGCGTAGGGATACCGTTTCGTCCGGAGCTGCTCGGTGCGCCGGACGATCTCGAAGTCGCCGTCGGCAGCCGACAGAATCGCCAGGAGCCAGCTCGTCTTCCCATGACCGACCAGCCCTGCGACGGTGATCGCGAAGTCGCGGCTCACGGTGATGTCGCCGCAGAACTCGGGAGGAAGGAGCGAATTGCACCGCGCACATCGTGTGTGCTCGTTGCCGTCTCCGCCGGTATCGCGGGACGTCACCGGCGGGTGCTGCATCGCCCGCAACTGGTCGGCGATCCCCGGAACGTCGGGCGGAAGGGGGATCGCGGTCGTGAGTCCGTGGACCTCCATCCACTTTGGAAGACTGACGAGCTCCTCGACGAGCGTCGAGTAGTCCACACCGCCGCGTACCGTGTAGGTCTTCTTCCCGCCACACAGCGGACAGGCAACCGCGCCGAAGAATTGGCGAAACGCGCGCAGCAAAGACATGGGATCAGCACCGCGATTCTACCCTCCCTCGACCGGCCGCGGCGGCTGATTTAACATGACGGAATTCCGGGCAGAGAGACCGACATCATGACCTCCCTTCCGACCTCACGCCGGAACACGTTCGGCGTCGTTGCACTGTTCCTGATCGCGGCCGTCGCCGCGGCGGTCTGGACGTGGCGCACGCGCCGTCCCGCCATTACGACGGCGCTCCCGCCGCAACGGGCCTCGATCGAACGTGAGACGCTCGGGCGAGTCGGCCTGTCCGAGCCGGCCCAGCTTCTCCGGAACTATCAGGGACGAGTCGAGCGCGCCGATGGAAAGAAACTCTGGCTCTACCTCGAGATCCACTCCATCGAGCAACGCGGCGATCGAGTGGCCTTCACCTACTTCATGAGCTCTCCGACCGAGACCACCACGGGCGACGGTGAAGTCGCTGCCGACGGAACCATCCGTTTCGACGGATTCCGCGGACGCGTCGTGACGAGGAACGAGGCGATCGTGCTGCACTCGATCGGGATCGACGGGCCGCCGTACTGGCGTCTCGTGGGGCGAAGGGACACAACACGATGACGCGATCCGCATCCGCAAGCGGCGCTCTGCTCCTCGTCCTCCTCACCGGCTGCGATCTGCAGGAGACCCGCCGCCCCCCCGAGACGGTCGACCCCAGGATCGTGACCGAGAACGAGAACCTCCGGAAGCGGATCGCGGAGATGGAGGAAGACAACGAGCTCCGCGAGCAGTACATCACGGACGTAACGCAGACGCTTGCCAGCGTGCAGGGCAGTCTGGCCGATTTGCGTGTCGCGCAGAGCGAGGTCCAGCGGCAGTCGAGCACGCTCGAGCAGCGGAACACGGTCACCATGACGCAGCGCGACGAACTGCTACGGCGCATCGAAGCGCTCCGCGACGAATTCGAGACCAACAGCGCGCGGCTGAACGAGGCTCGCCGGCGTGCGGAAGACGCGGAGAGCAAAGTCAGCGAGTTTCTCCCGCTCATCGCCCAGCTCCAGACCGATCTGGCGCAGCGCGACCAGGAGGTCAGGGCGTTGCGCGCAACCGTGGCCAACCTGCAGGTCGACCTGAGAAGGCGCGATGACGCCATCGCAAGCCAGACGCAGGTCCTGGCCGAGCGCAACCGAACGGTCGAGGAACAAGCCCGCCGCATCGACGAAACCGAGAACGACCGCAATCGCGTCTACTACCGCATCGGCACCATTGCGGCGCTGCAATCCAGGAAGCTGATCACCCGCAAGGGCGGCCTGTTCGGCTCGCGCGTCCGTGGCGTGTGGTTACCCGCCGAGAAGCTCGACGTCGAGCATTTCACGGAAGCCGACCGCCGCGACCTCCGCTCGCTCGAGATCCCCGCGCCCGCGGGTGAGACCATGATCATCACCCTCCACGACCCCGAATCGTTCCGCCTCGAGCCGCTCACGTCGCGCACTTCGGTCCTTCACATCGAGGAGCCCGCGAGATTCTGGGCCGGCGGTCCGTTTCTCATCATCGCCAACCGGTGAGTGGTTCGCCGCCCCCCTCCGCGTCGTCTCAGTACCTCTCTTTGTATGCATCCTTGAGTACGCCGTCGCACATGAGCCACACCACGATTCCGCTGGGGATGTTTACGAACCTCGTCAGGAAATTCTCGTTCCCATAGCCCGCCGTCCTCACGCGGACCTTCCCGTCGAGCATCACGATCTGCCTGTGCACTTGCCCCGGCCAGAAGACGTGACCGGGCATCGTGTAGTTGATGATGCGGTGATGCGCTTGGTTGATCTCCACCTTGATGCGGTTATCGGCCTCGTACTTCCTGGGGAGCAGGGGATCGGTGAACGCTTCGAGGACGAGGACGCCGCAGTTCTCCACGACCTGGCCTTCCGGATCCTTCGCGGGTCCGATCGCGGCAGGATTTTCCCGAAGCAGCGCGAAGACGTTCTCGACGGTGCAGTCTCGATCGGTCCTCGTATCGCAGATCTCGCTCGGGTAACCCAGGTATGCCGGTGGCTGATCGGGCTTCGGCATCGTCGGTCGCAGCTGCTCATCGCCGCAGGGCGCCGGGCCTTCCCCCGTGACCGGCGGCGCCGCCATGTTTGATTCGCTGAAGTACTTCAGACATCCGTCCATCCACTTCTCGTCTCGCGCAACGATCGTGGGGCTCGTCCTCAGGTGTCCACGCCGCCGAACGGGAAATGTCGTGATCTGCTCCGCCACGCGAATCGTGACAAAGTCTTCCTTCTCCTCCTCGCGAAGGGGAGAAGGCACGTATCGTCCGGTTCTCCTTCCGTTCTCGTACTCTTCGTCCCAGTTCACCGCGTCTGAAATGGTGATGATGTTGCCTTCGAAGGTTCCCTGGATACACCACACCCCTGCCCTGCTCGAGGTGAACCCGGTGACGGTCTTCCCGCGCTTCAGAAACGAGACCGAGCGATAGTTCCACTGTCTATACCAGCCATCCGCGTCGTACGCACCGTCCTTCAGCGTCGCGAGGTCTTTTACGCCTTTGTAGACGAGTGTGTCCGAAGCAGAACCCTCGGCATTCTCATTCGCCGTTCCTGTCGACTTCTTCTCTCGTTGCGCGTCGGCGGATCCCGCGACGAATCCGAGACAGATCACGAGGGCAAAAGCCTGCAGTGCGAATCGCCGGTTGCCGAACATACTTCCTCCTCTGCGGCCTGCGATTGTAGCGCCGCCCCCTCCGCCCCACGCGCTATAGTTCCTCACCGATCGGTCCTGGGAGCGCGGCGGCAGAAAATGGGCCTCGGACGACTGGTGTGCCCGAGGCTTGGCCAACCAGCGCTGCCGGCCGTGCCGGCCGAAGGAGAACTCGAATGATTCGGACGTTTCGCTTCGCCGCGGTGCTCGCCGCATTGCTCCTCCCCTCCACGCTCTTCGCCATCGACATCCACGACACCCGCCTGCTCACGCAGCCGGCGGTCAGCGCGGACCGCATTGCGTTCGCGTACGCGAACGACCTCTGGGTCGCGAATCGGGACGGGTCGGGCGTGCGGCGGCTCACTTCGCATCCCGGCGTCGAGGGCAATCCGCGCTTCTCGCCGGACGGGAAACAGATCGCGTTCTCGGGTGAGTATGACGGGAACACGGACGTCTACATCGTGGCATCCGAGGGCGGCGTGCCGCAGCGCCTGACGTGGCATCCGGGCGACGATCTGCCGCAGGGATTCACGCCCGACGGCGCGGCGGTCGTCTTCACCTCGCCGCGCGAGGTCTACACGATGCGCTACCGGCAACTGTTCACCGTGCCGGTGGGCGGCGGCGCGGTCACGAGGCTGCCGATCCCGAACGCGTCCGAGGCGACGTACGCGCCGGACGGAGCGCACATCGTCTATCAGCCGCTGGCCGAGGCGTTCACGCAGTGGAAGCACTACCGCGGCGGCACGGCGGCGCGGCTGCTGGTGTTCGACACCAAGAGCTACGCGGTCGAGCAGATCCCCCAGCCCGCGACGCGTGCGAACGACACCGATCCGATGTGGGTCGGCGATCGCGTCTACTTCCTCTCCGACCGCAACGGCGAATTCAACCTTCATTCGTTCGATCCGCGCTCGAAAGAGATCGCCCAGCTCACGCGCTTCACCGACTTCCCGATCATCGGTGCGACCGCCGGCGGAGGGAAGATCATCTTCGAGCAGGCCGGGGCCCTGCACCTGTTCGATCCCTCGACCGCGCGCGCGGATCGCCTGAAGATCGGCGTCGCGGCCGACCTGCTCGAGACGCGCCCGCGCTTCGTGAAGGGCGGAAAGTACATCCGCGGCGCATCGCTCTCGCCGACCGGCGCGCGCGTGGCGCTCGACTTCCGCGGCGAGATCATCACCGTGCCGGCGGAGAAAGGCGACGACCGCAACCTGACCCGCTCCGCCGCGGCGCACGATCGTTTCCCCGCCTGGTCGCCCGACGGCAAGTCGATCGCCTGGTTCTCCGACGAGTCGGGCGAGTATCAACTCTTCCTCCAGCCGCAGGACGGCAAGGGCACGCCGCGCAAAATCAACCTCGGCGGCGCGGGCTTCTACGCCGATCCGAAGTGGTCCCCCGACTCCACGAAGATCGCCTTCACCGACAACTCCCGCACGCTCTACGTCCTCGACGTCGCCAGCGGCTCGGTGACGAAGATCTCGTCGCAGCCGCTCTATTCGCCGGGCGCTTACGATGAGGCCAACCACGCCTGGTCGCCCGACTCCAAGTGGCTCGCGTACGTGCGACTGACGCCGACGTACATGCGCCAGATCCACCTCTGGTCGGTCGACTCGAAGCAGTCGCACCCGCTGACCGACGGACTGTCCGACGCCGCGGGCCCGGTCTTCGATCCGAAAGGCAAGTACCTCTACTTCCTCGCCTCGACCAACGCCGGCCCGGTGCAGGACTGGTTCTCGATGTCCAACGCGGACATGCTCATGACGAGCAACGTCTATCTGGCCGTGCTGGCGAAGGGCATCCCCTCCCCGCTCGCGCGCGAGAGCGATGAGGAGAAGGCGCCGGAGACGGCATCGACGGAGACGAAGAGCGAGGAAAAGAAAGCTGACGACAAGAAGCCGGAGAAGGTTACCGTCAAGGTCGACGTCGACGGTCTGACGCAGCGGATCGTGGCCTTCCCCCTCGAGGCGGCGGCGTACGAGAACCTGCAGGTCGGCAAGACCGGCGAGATCTACTACCTCCGCGCCGGCGGCGGCCTGAATCGCTTCAATGGAGGCGAAGGAGGGTCGCTCCACCGCTACAGCCTCGAGAAGCGCAAGGAGGACAAGCTCCTCGACGCGGTCACCTCGTTCGAGATCTCGCGCGACAAGAAGAAGATCCTCCTCCGCGTGAAGGACGACCTCATCGTCGCCGACCTCGGCGAGAAGGTCGACGCCTCGAAGAACAAGCTCGCCCTCGACCGCGTCGAGGTGAAGATCGACCCGCGCGCGGAGTGGAACCAGATCTTCCACGAGGCCTGGCGCATCAATCGCGACTATTTCTACGATCCGAATTTCCACGGCGCGGACTGGAACGCGATGCGCGCGAAGTACGCCCCGTTCCTCCCCCACGTCAGCGTGCGCCAGGACCTCAACCGGGTCATGCGCTGGATGCACAGCGAGCTCGCCGTCGGCCACCACCGCCTCGGCGGCGGAGACAGTCTCGCGAATACCGACACGCGTCCCGGCGGCCTCCTCGGCGCCGACTACGCCGTCGAGAACGGCCGCTATCGCTTCAGAAAGGTCTACGGAGGCCTCAACTGGAATCCCGAGCTCCGCTCGCCGCTCACCGAGCCGGGCGTCGACGTGAAGGCGGGCGAGTACCTGCTCGCCGTCGAAGGGAAGGATCTGAAGTATCCCGAGAACCTCTACAGCCGCTTCGAGCGAACTGCCGGGCGCTTCACGGAGATCACCGTCGGGCCGTCGGCGGACGGGAAGGGATCGCGCACGGTGACGGTCGTGCCGATCGAGAACGAGGCCCAACTCCGCAACCGCGACTGGGTCGAAGGGAACCTGCGCAAGGTGACCGAGGCGACGAACGGCCGCGTCGCGTACGTGTACGTGCCGAACACGTCGACCTCCGGACACGAGTACTTCAAGCGCTACTTCTTCCCGCAGGCGAATCGCGACGCGATCATCGTCGACGAGCGCCACAATGGAGGCGGACAGGTCGCGGATTACTACATCGACATTCTCCGCCGCCCGTTCATCAGCAACTGGGCTTTCCGTTACGGCGCTGATCTCAAGACGCCGCTCGCATCGATCCAGGGACCGAAGGTGATGCTCATCGACGAGACCGCCGGCTCGGGCGGCGACCTGCTGCCGTGGATGTTCCGCAAGCTGGAGCTCGGCACGCTGGTCGGCAAGCGCACCTGGGGCGGCCTGGTCGGCATCCTCGGCTTCCCCACGCTCATGGACGGCGGAGGCATCACCGCCCCGAACCTCGCCTTCTGGACCGAGGAAGGATTCGGCGTGGAAAACGAAGGAGTGCCTCCCGATGTGGAGGTGGAACAGACGCCGGCCGACGTCATTGCGGGACGCGACCCGCAACTGGAGAAGGCGATCGAGATCGCATTACGCGAATTGGAGGCGAATCCGCCCAAACAACAGGTCCGCCCCCCATTACCCCGAAGAACCTTCTAGCCGGGGGGCCGGCACGCCGGCAGCGCCGGTTGGCCAAGCCTCGGGCGCGGTTGTCGCCCGAGGCTTGCTTCTACAGACGCTGCGAAATCGTGATGACCTGTCATCCTGAGCCGGCGGAGCGCGGCGAAGGACTCCCTGCCACCTGCGCGGAAGTCGCAAGCCGCGGTCGAGCGACAACAGCATTGCACCACAGTGAATCTCTCCGTTTACGTAGCGTTCGTGACGTAGAAGCAGAAGTATTACGCACGTGCGAACGCCCAGACACAGAACGGCCCGGCATTCGCAGGAGAATGACTGCCGCCGCCACGATTCCCAGCGTCGCGAACAAGACAAACAGGCCCGCCGGCAGACCGACGCCGAGGCCGCGCCGGCTTCACCGTGAAGTTATTCCACTCGTGCCGTTCGCTACGTTTGCTAAGTACAGCGCCCCGGAAGTTGGTGTCCGGTCTTTGCGGCGGCGACCGGCCATCTGCTTCGTTGCCGCTCCTCTACG
>CAZLGP010000257.1:0-24856 GCA_964558905.1 uncultured Thermoanaerobaculia bacterium
TCATCGTCCGACGCCGCTCGACCGAGACGCCGGGACTGCGAAATCAGCACGCCACCGACCAAGACGCCGCCGATCACAGCGGCTAAACGCCGCACGGGATTCGCCCGCCCATATTGACAACGCCTGCTAATGGGTGACCCCGCGGAACGGATCGACCCCGCGGAACGGATCTTATCGCATCGTGAGCACCAGCGAGATTCACGTGAAGCGATATGGCCTCAGCGCCGAATGCGCGATACGCTTCGCGCGCGGGGTTCGGGCCGTGAGGCTGGACCGTTGACGCTCAGGCGCCCGCATCCATCATGAAGATCAAGCGACAACCGACGAAGCTGGAGAAGCGCGCGAAGAGGGGCAACCGCGGATACCCGCTCGGGACGGTTGCGTTCTACGGTCCCGATGCGTCTCGCGCGTCGAAAGTCGTGGTCGGAATCATCCCCAGCGAAGAGAGTGGGGTCGGCGAGCTCCGGCGCTGGACTTCGGACAGCGCCGATCTTCGCAGGGACCCGACTACGAACGACGAGATCCTTGCCTTTCTCCAACTCCACGGGGCCAGGACGGTGGTCATGAGTCCGGGGATCATCGGTTGTCCGCACGAGGAAGGCACCGACTACCCCGAGGGTGAAGTCTGTCCGCGCTGCCCCTACTGGACCTCGAGGGATCGTTGGACGGGAGAGGAGCTTCCGGAGCAGTAACGTTGACGCGGGGCGCGGCTCGGTTCCCGCGCCCGCGCCCGTCTTTGATTCTCGCGCTGAACTCCCAAGTAGACAGTAGCCAGTTGCCAGTAGCCAGGATCTCCGGCTCGACGCTACCGCCCTGGCAACTGGTCACTGGTCACCGGCAACCTACCTATGTTCCCTCCTCGTGATACTTGTTGTGGAGCTTGATCGGCTTCGTTGCGCGCTTGAGACGGATGTTCAGGACCTCCACGAAAACCGAGAAGCCCATTGCGAAGTAGATGTAGCCCTTCGGGATGTGGAAATCGAGTCCTTCGGCGACGAGGGCCATGCCGATGAGCAGGAGGAAGCTCAGCGCGAGCACCTTCACCGTCGGATGGCGCTCGACGAAGCCGCTGATCGCGCCGGCAGAAACGAGCATGATGCCGACGGAGATCACGACGGCGATGATCATCACCGGCAGGTGCTTGGCCATGCCCACCGCGGTGATGACGGAGTCGAGGGAGAACACCATGTCGAGAAGCAGGATCTGGGTGATCACCGATGCCATCGACGGGACGATCTTCGCCACCTTTTCCCCCTGGGGACCCTCGAGCTTGTCGTGGATCTCGTGCGTGGCTTTGGCCATGAGGAAGAGGCCTCCCGCGAGCAGGATGATGTCGCGGCCCGAGATCTCGGCACCGAAGACGGTGAACAGCGGCGCGGTCAGCTTGATGATCCAGGCCAGCGAGAGGAGCAGAAGGATGCGCATGACCATCGCCCCCGTGAGGCCGATGTTGCGCGCCTTCTTCTGCTGCGCTACCGGCAGCTTCCCGGCGAGGATGGAGATGAAGATGACGTTGTCGATGCCGAGGACGATTTCCAGGATCGTGAGCGTCAGCAGCGCAATCCAGGCCTGCGGGTCGGATATCCATTCCATGCGCGGGTCTCTCCTTCTTTGAGATGCGGATTCTAATGTGAAGCCGCCGTTCACCGGTCCTGCGCTGCCATTCACCGGCCCACCCGAGCCGCGTGAGAAGACAGGCCGTACCTTCCGCGCATGAACATCACGGAGGTGCACATGAACGACATCAAAACAACGGCCGCCAATGAGCCAGCGCGGGCTTCGGCGGGGAAGCTTGCCCTGGGCATCGTCATGGTCGCCGTGGGGGGCCTGGCATTCGTCGACTGGACCGATCTATGGAACCCTCGGGAGCTGTGGCGATTCTGGCCCGCGTTTCTGATCGTTCTCGGAGTGTCCGCCGAGATCGACGCGCTACGCACGCGCAAGGGGGATGGCGGGTACATCCTCATCGCCATCGGCGTCTGGCTGCTTGCCGGGACGCATGAATTCATGGGACTCGACTACGTGAGTGCGTTCCCGCTGGGAGTTGCCGTCGCCGGTCTCGGGGTCATCCTCCACGCTCTGGTAGGCGTGGACGAGAAGAAGGAGGAGGAGTCATGAACAACGAAGCCACGTTCCGCATCACGCCGCGCCTGATCATCGGCTTCGCCATCCTCGCCCTCGGCATGCTCTGGACGCTCGACAACCTCGACGTCCTCGAGTCCGAGCCGATCACGCGCTGGTGGGCGGTCATTCTCGTGATCGTCGGCCTCGTCCAGGCCTTCGATCGCCGCGCGAACCGGCTCGCACCGATCGTGTTGGTCGGCATCGGGACCCTGTTCCTGTTCGACGAGGCCAATGTGATCGACTTCGACCTCCGCGATCTCGTTCCGCTGGCTATCGCCCTGTTCGGCGGGAAACTGATCTGGGAGGCGGTCACGCGGCGCGCGCGCAGCCCCGAGGCGATCGGCGACTCGGACTCCGTGATCCACGCGTTCGCCATGATGGGCGGGGTGAAGCGCCAGAGCATCTCCCGCGAGTTCCGCGGCGGCGAGGCGAATGCGATCATGGCCGGCGTGGAGCTCGATCTGCGCAACGCCGGGATCCGGGAGGGCGACGACGTGATCATCGACGCATTCGCGATGTGGGGCGCCGTCGAGATCCAGGTGCCCCCCCACTGGCGAGTGGTCGCCAGCGTGCTCCCGATCATGGGCGCCTTCGAGGACAACACCCATCCGACCGGCGAGACCGGACCGACCCTGACGATCCGCGGCACCGCGATCATGGGCGGCATTGAGGTGAAGAACTAGGAACGGGTGCTGAGTGCTGAGTGCTGGGTGCTGAGTGCTGAGAACGGGGGGACGAGTGCTGAGTGCTGAGTGCTGAGTGCTGAGAGAATCCGGGGAGGGCGGGACTCAGCACCCAGCACTCAGCACCCAGCACTCAACATTCCCGCACGCAGCACTCAGCGCTCAACATCGAAGTACTCTCAGCTTCTCATCTGATTGCCATGCATCCCATCCTCTCTGCTCGCGGGCGCCTCGCGCTCTACCTGCTCGCCTGGAGCGTGCTGGCGGTTCTGCTCGCGCTCCTGGTGATGCAGCCGGGGTGGAGGGGGATTCGCGCGGCGCTGCTGCTGACGGTTCCGCCGACGATGGCGTACGCGTTCGTCTGCCTCGCGGCGTGGTATCCGGTGCGGGCGATGCCGCTCCACCGGGCGCGCACCGGACCTCTCCTGGCGACGCATGCGTTCGCGGCCGTGGCGCTCAGCGCGGTGTGGGTGATGCTGTTCGGCACGTGGGCGAGCACGCTCGGCGCGCCGCTCAACATCGACAGCATCGCCGCGCTGTTCGTGACCGGCGCGCTGCTCTACCTGCTCTCGGTGGCGTTTCACTATCTGCTCGAGGGGCTCGAGCGGGAGTTGGAGATCCGAATGCTCGCGCGCGACGCGGAACTGAAAGCACTCAAGGCGCAACTCGATCCGCACTTTCTCTTCAACAGTCTGAATTCGATCAGCTCCTTGTGCGGCTCGAATCCCGCCTCGGCGCGCACGCTGACGACGCTGCTCGCCGAATATCTGAGGAAGTCCCTGCGCATCGGCGGGGCGGAGTCGATCTCGCTCTCCGAGGATCTGGAGCTCGTGTCGAGCTACCTCGCGATCGAGCGGATCCGCTTCGGGCCGCGGCTCGAGATCGCGCAAGACATCGACGAGAGCGTGCGCGCGACTCGCGTTCCGCCGCTGCTTCTGCAGCCGCTGGTCGAGAACGCCGTCAAGCACGGCGTCGCCCACCTCGTCGAAGGGGGCGTCGTGCATCTCCGCGCCGCGCGCGACGGCGGCCAGGTGCGCATCGACGTCGAAAACCGCTGCGATCCCGACCGCCCGTCGCAACGGGGAGAGAGCATCGGACTCGCCAACACGCGCCGCCGCGTGGAGATGTTCCACGGGCGGATGGAGATCGCTGAAGCCCCGGAGAGCTTTAGAGTGACGCTGTGGATCCCGTAGGAGTGCTGAGTGCTGAGTGCTGAGTCCTGAGTCCTGAGTGCTGTCAGTACACTCTGCCAGCTCGAATGAACGCATGAACGCCATGATCAAGACCGTCATCGTCGATGATGAGGCTCCGGCGCGCGCGCTCTTGCGCGAGTTCCTCGGGGACTATGCGCAGTTCGTCGTGGCGGCGGAGTGCACGAACGGCTACGAAGCCGTGAAGACCGTCGCCGAGCATCGTCCCGATCTGTTGTTCCTCGACATCCAGATGCCGAAGCTCGACGGCTTCGAGGTCCTGGAGCTGCTCGACCCCAAGCCGTACGTGGTCTTCGTGACGGCGTACGACGAATACGCCCTCCGCGCGTTCCAGGTGCATGCGATCGACTATCTGCTCAAGCCGTTCACGCCCGCGCGGTTCGCGGAGGTCGTCGCGCACGCGGAGGAGATGGTGCGCCGGGGGACGCCCGCGAACACCGCCGGGGCCGCGGCGTCGGTACGGAGGCCGCTGCAGCGAATGGCGTTCAAGGACGGAGCGACGATCGACGTCGTGCCCGTGCAGCGCATCGACTACATCGAGGCTCAGGACGACTACGTACACGTCTACGCCCGCGGGCAGAAGCACGCCAAGCAGCAAACCCTCGGCGAGCTCGAGGCGCTGCTCGATCCGTCGCGCTTCATCCGCGTCCACCGCAGCTACATCGTCAACGTGGAGAGCCTCGCGCGCGTCGAGCCGTACGCGAAGGACAGCCGCGTGGCGCTGCTCAAGGACGGGACGCGCGTGCCGGTGAGCAGGGCAGGGTATGAGCGGTTGAAGGGGATGCTGTGAGGCAGTGCTGAGTGCTGAGTGCTGGGTGCTGAGTCCTGAGTCCTGAGTTCTGAGTCCTGAGTCCTGAGTCCCGACCACCCGCTGCTCTCGCGGTACCGGTACCCGGCACCAGCACCCCCCAGCCACTCAGCACCCAGCCACTCAGCACCCGGCACCCAGCACCCAGCACCCAGCACCCCGCACTCAGCACTCAGCACCCAGCACTCAGCACCCAGCACCCAGGACTCAGGACTCAGGACTCAGGACTCAGGGCTCAGGACTCAGCACCCAGCACCCAGCACCCAGCACCCAGCACCCAGGACTCAGGACTCAGGACTCAGGACTCAGGACTCAGGACACTTTGCTGCCAAGGGCGGAAACGCTACCATCGCTCGCCTCAATGGACCCGCTCACGCATACCCTTCTCGGCGCGACGCTCGCCTCCACCCGCCTGCGCGACACGACCCGGCTCGCGACCGCGGCGCTGGTGATCGGCGCGAACCTCCCGGACGTCGACTCGATCCTCTACTTCACCGGACACGACGACCTTGCCCTCGGCTTCCGCCGAGGCTGGACGCACGGAGTCCTCGCGCTGGTCGTGCTGCCATTTCTCCAGACCGGTCTTCTCCTCGCGTACGCCCGCCTCAGGCGCACCCAGGTCCACGCAGGCGCGCTCCTGGCGCTGTCCTTCTTGGCCATCCTCACGCACCCGTTTCTCGACTGGCTGAACAACTACGGGATGCGCTGGCTGATGCCGTTCGACGGGCGCTGGTTCTACGGCGATTCCGTCTTCATCATGGATCCGTGGCTTTGGCTCATCCTCGGCATCGGATGGATCGCACCGCGCCGCCCAACGCGCACGACCATCGCGGTCTTCGCCGTGATCACACTGCTTCTCGCCTGGGTCGTCGGCCAGCGCTCGACGCAATACCTTGGGATCGTCGCCGTCGTCGCGTTGATTCTCTTCCTCGCACTGCTGTGGAAGCCGCGCGTGCGGTGGGTCTCGACTGCCGCGCTGGTACTCGCCTTCACCTACATCGGCGCGCGCCTCACCATCCACGAGATCACCGAGCGCAGGATCGCGCGCGAGTTTGCGTCGACGAACGTCCTGGCCGGCCCTCATCCCCTCGACCCGTTGCGCTGGGAATTCGTCGCGCAGACCGGCGACGTCTACCGCTTTGGCCGTTTCCACTGGCGCACGGGCATGGTCACCGCCCCCGAGCGCCTCCCGGTGGCGAAGCCCTCGCCCGAATGGGAGATCGCGAAACGCGATCCCTCCATTCGCGGCTTCATCACCTGGATGCGCTTCCCCTGGTACGAGATCGAACGGACGCCGACCGAGACGCGCGTCCTCGTGCACGACGCGCGCTACGCCGTGCGCCGGCGGCCGGGTGGGGGATTCGGAGGGACGGAGGTGATCATCCCGGCGGACGACGCCACACGAAAGCCATAGTCCTCATACTGAAATTCAGGCGGGAGGCTCGAGCGCGCGGCGCAGCGACTGATCTTCACTTCGTGCCGCCAGGAGCCGCCGCGCGAGACCCGGCGTGTCCCGGTGTCTGGGCCCCGCGGGTTCTCCGCGGATGCCGATGCGTACGAGTCCGGGGCGTACCAGTCGCTGCACCACTCGTGGACGTTCTCGCACATGTCGTACAGGCCGAACGCGTTCGGCTCACCCGTGCCGACGCGCTCCGGTCCGCGGCGCCAGCGCGTGCCATAGTCGCGCCGTGACTGCGGCGCGTCGTCGCCCCATGGGTAGCGTCGCCCATCGGCTCCGCCGCGCGCGGCGTACTCCCACTCCGCTTCGGTCGGGAGCCGATAGGCACAGCCAGTCAGGCCGCTGAGCCACTCGCAGTAGCGCGTCGCGTCGATCCACGACACGGCGACCACCGGCTGCAACGGGTCGTTGAACCGCGGATCGTCGCGACGGGGTGGCGGCGCAAACCGCGCGTAGTCTTCGTTCGTGACCTGCAGCGGCGAGAGCGAGAATCGATCGATGCGGACCCGATGCACGGGACGTTCGTCGGGACGCTCGTCCGAGCCCATCCGGAACCACCCTCCGAGGATCTCGATCATCTCGCATGCATTATCGTTTCCCCATGACCACACGCTTCCCCGCGATCTTCTTCGGCCACGGCAATCCCATGAACGCGATCACGTCGAACGCGTACACGGATGCGTGGCGGCACATCGGGGAGGCGATCCCGCGTCCGAAGGCGATCCTCTGCGTTTCGGCGCACTGGTATCCGCCCGCGACGCTGGTCACCGCGGTGACGCAGCCGCGTACGATCCACGACTTCGGCGGCTTTCCGCGCGAGTTGTTCGCGGTGCAATACCCGGCGCCGGGCGATCTCGAGCTATGTGCGCGCGTGCGCGAGCTCACCGGCGCACGGTTCGACGAGCAGTGGGGACTCGATCACGGGACGTGGTCGGTGCTCGTGCACGTCTTCCCGAACGCGGATGTGCCGGTCGTGCAGCTGAGCATCGACGAAACGCAGCCGGCATCGGTCCACTACGACCTCGGACGCCGCCTCGGGCCGCTACGCGACGAGGGCGTGCTGGTGATGGGCAGCGGGAACCTCGTGCACAACCTGCACGCTTACGGGTGGGGGAGGCACGTGCCGGAGCCGTACGACTGGGCGGTGCGCTTCGAGGAAGCGGCGCGAAACTGGATGCTCGCCGGCGAGCACGCGCCGCTCGTCGGGTACGAGCAACTCGGCCGCGACGCCATGCTGGCCGCGCCGACGCCCGATCACTACCTGCCGTTGCTCTACGTCCTCGGCGCGCAGCAGGAAGGCGACGCCGTGACCTTCCCGGTCGAGGGGGTCGACGGCGGCTCGGTGTCGATGTTGAGCGTGCAGGTGGGCGGGCGGTGATCCTTGCAGGCATGGGACGAATAGGACGGATAGGACGGATAGGGAGAACCGTTCTACATGTCCTATCCGTCCTATTCGTCCTATCCCTCCCACCCTCCCGCGTGACAGGCGTCATGGCCCGCGGGATGTGCGCCGGAGCAGGATGACCCGTGTCGATTGCGTTCGGTCCCATCGTCTCGCGCCGCTTCGGTCGCAGCCTCGGCGTGAATCACATCCCGCTCAAGCACTGCACGTACTCGTGCGTGTACTGCCAACTCGGGCCGACGACGCGGACGTCGATCGAGCGGCGCGCGTTCTACTCGACCGGCGAAGTGGCGTCCGCCGTCGAGGAGCGTGCGCGAGGCCGTGAGCTCGACGTGATCAGCTTCGTCCCCGACGGAGAGCCCACGCTCGACATCAACCTCGGTGCGCACATTCGCGCGGTGAGGCACCTCGGCCGCACCGCCATCATCACCAACGGGTCGCTGCTCTTCGATCCCCAGGTCCGGCGCGATGTCGCGGAGGCGGACCTCGTCTCGATCGAAGCGGACGCCATCGACGAGCACACGTGGCGCAGGATCGATCGCCCCTGTTCGTCGTTGTCGCTCGACGTCGTTCTCCACGGCATCCGCGCGTTCGCGCGCGAGTACAGAGGCGAGCTATGGACGCAGACGATGCTCCTCCACGGCTACGAGACCGACGTCTCCAGCTTCCTCCGCGAGCTCGCGCCGCGGCGCGCGTGTCTCTCGATCCCCACGCGCCCCGGCGGCGCGCTGCCCGCCACTGCCGATGCGATAGCCCGCGCGAGCGCCGCGATGCCGTTTGCCGAAGTGATCGGTGATGTGAAGGATGCCCCGGTGCACACGGCCGAGGAGTTGCTCGCCGTGCTCGCGGTGCATCCGATTCGCGAGGATGCGGTGCCGGTTGAGGTGGTGTCGCGCTTGATCGACGAAGGTGCGATCTGGCGAAGGGGAGAGTTTCTCGTGGTGGGCAATGGGGCGAATGGGACGAATGAGACCTATGGGACGAATGGGACGAACAGGTAGAACGGTCTACCCATCCGTCCCATTCGTCCCATAGGTCCCATTCGTCCCATCGCCCTACCGCCGTCGCCGCAACCTCGCCAGCACGAACAGCGGGACGAACGCCAGGAACATCCCCGCGACGACGAGCGGGATCCCGTACATCGTCGGGATGCGCTTCTGCGCGAGGAGCATCACCGCGATCACCTCGATCGCGATGCCGATGACGCCGAGCACGATTGCAGTCCGTTGTTTACTTTGCATTCGTCGAGGCCTCCACCGCCTCGCTGCCCTCGGCCGCGACGTCGCGTCCCGCGCGATAGAGCAGGACGCAGACGGCCAGCACGATGGCGATGCCGAGGATGATGCCGAGCGGGCCGCCGATGAGCGGCTCCGTTGGGCGCTGGAACTTCGCCCAGACGATGACGGCCAGCGCGACGCCGGCCAGTCCTTCGCCAGCGATCATGCCCGACGCGCCAAGCACGCCCGGATCGCTCTCGGTCCCCTTTCCCTTGCGTCGCGCGTCGACGATGCGCCGCACGATGCCGCCCAGGAAGATCGGCGTGAGACTGCCGAGCGGAAGGTAGATTCCGACCGCGAACGCGAGTCCCGGCAGTCCGGCGATGAGCGCACAGACCGCCAGCGAAGCACCCACGCCGACGAGTCCCCACGGCAGCGATCCGGAAAGCACGCCTTCGATGACGGTCTTCATCAACGTGGCCTGGGGAGCGGGGAGGTCGGGCGAGCCAAATGTGAACGCGCTCCCGAGGAGCAGCACCGTTCCCGCGATCGCCCAGCAGGCGAAGGCCGCGGCGATGAACTGTCCGAGCTGCTGCTTCGCCGGCGTCGCCCCGACGAGGTAGCCGGTCTTCAGATCCTGGGAGATGTCGCCCGCCTTCGACGCCGCGATGCACACCACCGTGCCGACGGTGAGGATGGCCGCGCGCGCGGAGGGGTCGGACCAGCCGAGGGCCACGAACACGACCGAGACGCCGAGCAGCGTCACGAGCGTCATCGCCGAGGTCGGGTTCGACGACACGCCGATGAGTCCCACGATGCGCGACGACACGACAACGAAGGCGACGCCGAAGATCGCCACCCCGATGGCCGCGACGATGCGCGGCACGAGGGACATGTTCCCGGCGAAGAGGCCCGGCACCGCGACGAGGGTAATCACGACGAAGGCCGGAACCACCACCACGACCCACGGCGGGACGTCGCGATCGGTGCGCTCGCCCGTGGCGACGTTCGGGTCACTGCCGCGCAATCCTCGGACGACGGCCGCGAACGACGTCGCCATCGTCGGGAGCGCCCGTGCCACGGCGACGATCCCTGCCGCCGCGACCGCACCCGCGCCGATGTAGCGGACGTAACGCGACCAGATCTGGCCGGCGCTCAACTCGCTGATGAGCATTGTCGCCTCGGGGAACAGCGGCACGGGCAGGGAGTTGCCGACGACGGCGATCAGGGGCGTCAACACGATCGCGGAGATGAGTGAGCCCGAGACCATGATCGCGCTCTGCCGGTATCCGAGGATGTAGCCGACGGCGAGCAGCGCCGGCGCGATCTCCAGCGTCAGCTCCGCCTTCGGCAGCACCGGCAGGTGCATGGCCAGCTCCGAGGGAAGGAGCAAGGCCGCGCCCAGAGCGAGCTTCACGACGGCGCCGACGGCGAGTCCGATGAAGATCCAGCGCCCGCCGCTGCCGGTCTTTGCCGTGGTCGCGCGAAGCACTTCCGCACACGCCGTGCCCTCGGGATACGGCAGTTCGGCGGCCGATCGGACGATGAGCAGCCGCCGCAACGGGACCATCGCCGCGATGCCGAGGAATCCCCCGAGCAGGGCGAGGATCGCCACCTGCCAGAACGGCGGGGCCATGCCCCAGAGAAAGAGCGCCGGAATCGTGAAGATCGTCCCTGCCGCGAGCGAGGAGCTCGCGGAGCCCATCGTCTGGGAGATGTTCGCCTCGAGCAGCAGGCCGGGGCGATCGCGCATCAGCTTGAAGAGCGCGACGGTGAGCACCGCGATCGGAATCGAGGTCGACACCGTGAGGCCGACCTTCAGTCCGAGATACGCGTTCGCCGCGCCGAACGCAACGCCGAAGACGATGCCCGCGATGACCGCGCGGACGGTGAACTCGATCACGGATTCTTCTCGCCCGATGCCGACGCTCATGCGTCACTCCTCCTGGTCAGGGCGCAGGGGGCAGAGGGCAGAGGGCAGGAGATCGATGGTTGACTCCTGCGCCCTGCGCTCTGCGCCCTGCGCTCTGCGCCCTGCGCCCTTTCATTCACTCCGCGGTCACGATGTATTGCTCGAGCTTTCCGGTCTCCGTCCAGAATGTCGAGACGCCGAAGGTCTTCTTCGCCGTCTTCACCTGGAACGCGCGCCGCACCATGCCGCCGCGGACGTACGGGGTTCCCTCGGTGATCTCCTGGACTTTTCCCTGAGATCCGAGGCTCGACGCGAAGTCCTTCACCGCCTGGTCGCTGAAGTAAGCATTCGCGTTCGCGGTGAAGAGCGAGCGGTCGATGCGGCCGCGCTGCAGATTCTCGAAGATCCCGCGCGCGATCGCCTGCGCTTCCTTCGAGGGGCCGATGGCCTGGGGGAAGACGAGCTTGCGGATCTTCGTCGCGATCTCTCCCGATGCGTCGCTTGCGTCGAGATTCACCAGGACGCTGATCGCGGCGCGGTCGTCGGGAAAGATCACGTTCGTGGCCGTGAAGCCGGAGACCTCGCCGCCGTGGGAGATCGTGCGGCGGTCTTCGACGATGGAAACGTTGACGCCGAGGCCGTAGCGGACGCCGACGCCGCTCGCGGTCTGCATCTCCCGGGTGAGCTCGCGATAGGACGTGGGCTGCAGCAGCTTCTGGTCCATCACGGAAATGTTCCAGAGCGCGAGATCGTGCGCGGACATCGCCAGGCTGCCCATCGCGAAGAGCCAGTTCTTTCCTTCCTTCGGGGCCTCGCGGGGCGGTCCGAGGGCGAAGCGCTGGTAACGCATCGGATCGTCGGGGCCGAGGGCGATGCCGTTGATGTCGGTGACGGATTTCATCGCGAGCGGCGCAAAGATCCGTTGCTGAAGGAACTGCATCAGCGGCAAGCCGGCGACGCGCTCGATGATCACGCCGAGGACGGTGTAGTTCGTGTTGCTGTACTGGCGCTTCGTCCCCGGCTCGAAGTCGAGAGACTTCTCCGCCCATCGCTCGAGAATCTCTGCCGGCTCGACGTCCTTCATCATCATCGGCATCACGTAGTCCTGCGGCCAGTAGTCGCGGTAGCCGGAGGTCATGGTGAGGAGGTGGCGGATGGTGACGTCTTTCGCGCGCGTGAGCTCGGGCACCCAGCGGACGATGCGATCGTCGAGCGAGAGACGCCCTTCTTCGACGAGGAGCAGGATCGCCGCGGCGGTGAACTGCTTGCTGATCGAGCCGACGCAGTAGCGCATCGCCGGGGTGGCGGGCGTCTTGGTGTCCACGCGGGCGAGCCCGTACGCCTGCTCGTACGCGATGGCGCCGTCCTTGACGATCGCGATCGACGCGCTCGGCGCACCGGATTTCGCGAGGATGTCGTGGACGGCCTTGTCGACGTCGGTCCACTGCGCGGAGAGGGGGAAGGTGAGCGCGAGAAGGAGCAGAAGCTTTCGCATGCGCGCGTAAGGGTACCGCGGAGCGCCGCCCGTGGAGCGCCGGCCGGAACCCTGAGCGCAGCGAAGGGTCAATGGAGCCCTCTCGCCGCGCGTGCCATCGACGGAGGAACGGGCGTCCAGAGGGCTCCATTGATCCTTCGCTGCGCTCAGAGGCTGTGCAGAAATCCAGGACGGCCCGGATCGCGGCGCGCCGACGCCATCTGCTTCGTCGCGCCTCCTCGACGATGTCCCTGCATCGACTCGTCGGCGCGACTCGCATCTGACGCCATCGCGCTCGCAATCCGGGCCGCCCTGAATTTCTGCACAGCCTCTCAGGATGAACCGGCCGCCACCTGCGGTACCCTCGCGCGACCGAAATGTTGTTCTCCGCTCCGAGGTATCGCGGGCCGGCGTCGGATCACTTCGACGGGAAGCGCTTCCTGAATCTGCGTCCGACGCGGCATGCGGGGCTGCTCGATCTCGTGAAGTGGCTGACCCACCGCGAGCCGGGTGAGTGGTCACGGTGGCGGGAGATCACGCCCGCCGCGCGGCCGCCGGAGCGCGTCGCCGGGCTGCGCGTGACCTGGGTCAATCACTCGACGATGCTGGTCCAGGTTGCGAACGTCAATGTGTTGACCGATCCACTCTGGTCGGAGCGCTGCAGTCCGGTGTCGTGGGCGGGACCGCGGCGGCATCACGCTCCGGGGATCCACTTCGACGATCTCCCTCCGATCGACGCGGTGCTGATCAGCCACAATCACTACGACCACATGGACGTGCCGACGCTGCGCCGCCTGAAGCGCGCGCACACGTTCGTCGGCCTCGGCAACGCCGCGTTCGTGAAAGGGGCCACGGACCTCGATTGGTGGGAATCGGCGTCGCTGACGGAGGACGTCCGCGTGCACTGCGTCCCCGCGCAACATTTCTCGTCGCGCGGCATGACGGACCGCGACGCGAACCTCTGGTGCGGGTTTGTCCTCGAGACGCCGCGGGGCAACGTCTACTTCGCGGGCGATACCGGATTCGGGCCGCACTTCGCGATGATCCGGGAGCGCTTCGGCCCGATGCGCCTCGCGCTCCTGCCGATCGGGGCGTATCGTCCGGAGTGGTTCATGTGCAGCGTGCACATCTCCCCACGAGACGCGGTCCGCGCCGCTCGTGAGCTGCAGGCCGAGGTCTCGATTCCGATGCACTACTTCACCTTCCACCTCGGCGACGACGGACAGGAAGAGCCGGCCGTGGTCCTGCGCAGCGAGCTGACGGACGACGTGCGGTTCGAGATCCTGCAGCCGGGAGGCGTCTTTGAGCGATGACCCGGTCCTCCGCTATCACTCGCGCATGCGCGAGGCAAAGCAGAGCGAGCTGCAGGCGATCAAGGGGTCGTGGACGTGGAGGCTGCTGAATCGGCTACGGAACTGGAAGTATGGAGTGCGGAGGCCACCCCTCCGCTTTCCGATGTCGCGACAGCGACTGGGCCACGCATTCGAAAGCGGAGGCGCGGCCTCCGCACTCCATATCCTCTGTCTCCCCATCATCGAGTGGGATTTTCGCTTCCAGCGTCCGCAGCAGCTGATGCTGCAGTTCGCGCAGCATGGATGGCGGGTCTCCTGGGCCAGCACGAAGGCGAAGACGATCACCGAGAAGGCTCCGAACATCTTCGAAGTGCCGCTGCGCGAGATCTCTTCCGCGGAGCTGATCGTCGTGCAGCATCCGAAGTGGGGGGAGCTCGCACGGCAGCTCGGCGGGCGCGTGATCTACGACTGCATGGATCACATCGCCGGCTTCACGACGGAGTCGCGGAATGACGACGAGCGACAGCTCATGGCGAGCGCCGACCTAGTCGTCGTCACCTCGGCGGCGCTCGAGCGCGAGGCCCGGAAGCATGCGAAGAACGTCGTCGTCGTCCGCAACGGATGCGACTACGAGCACTTCGCGAGGACGCCTCGCGCGGGCGGGCCGCGCAAGGTGATCGGCTACTACGGCGCGATCTCCGACTGGTTCGATGTCTCGTTGATTGTGGAGCTTGCGCAGAAACATCCGGAGTGGGAATTCCTTCTCATCGGCTCGACGTACGGCGCGAACGTCCTCCCCCTCGGCGACCTCCCGAACGTCACCCTGCCCGGCGAGAAGCCGTACGCCGAGCTGCCGGAGTGGCTCGGCGTGATGGACGTCTGCATCATCCCGTTCAAGCGGACCCCGCTGACCGAGGCCACGAATCCGGTGAAGGTGTACGAGATGCTCGCGGCGGGGAAGCCGGTCGTGTCGGTGCCGATCCCCGAGGTCGCGGCGCTCGCGCCGCTGGTGCGGCTCGCGGAGGATGCGGAGGAGCTCGAGCGCGAGATCACGGCTGCCTTCGCCGACGTGGACGTCGAGGCGCGGCGCGCATTCGCCCGCGAGCAGACCTGGGAGAAGAGGTGGGAGGAGATGTCGAGTGTGCTGACGGCCAGCCGGCGTTCTTGATCCAGTTACCATTAATAACTCTTGCGCCGTGGCGCCGGCGGAATATGCTGTATCGGCATATGAAGGAGATCAGCTCATGATCCTTGGCGTCTCGCGGTTGTTCGCCGTTCTCGTGTTCTCGATCGCCACTGCCAGCAGGCTGATGGCTGCCGAGGTGGAGATCCTCGGATACTTCCCGCACCTTGGCTCGGTCGGCGGCGGCGATCTCGTGGAGCTCGAGATCCGCCTCGACTACGACGATCGCTGTGAGCCCTTTTCCTGCTGGAGCGCTCCTTCCGTCTTCATCGGCGACGCGCAGGCACGTGTCGTGACTGCCACCCGCAGTCGCATCGCCGTGATCACGCCCGAACATGTGCCGGGCCACGTCCCGGTGCGCGTCGAGATTGCCGGCTTCACTGCGACGGCTCCGGAGCTGTTTCAGTTCATCGACGCCTCGGACGGCCCCTATGTCGGTAACTTCGAGCAGGTGCTCGTGCCGGTCGCGCTCAGCGGTGCGCCGCTGCAAGGTGCATTCGGCTCGATGTGGGTGTCCGAACTGTGGGCGACGAACAGCGGAGAGCATCGGGTGGAGCTGTTCACGAGCTATCCCGTCTGTTCGACGAATTGCGATGGGAGGCCGTTTCCGGCGATCGAGCCTGGGCAGACCCTGAGACTCGAGGTGCCCGACGACGGCGTGAACGCCGGCTACCTGCTCTGGCTGCAGAAAGGGCACGCGGCGGACGTGACGATGTCTCTCCGCATTCGCGACATCTCCCGTACGGATGACAATCACGGAACGGAGATTCCTATGCCGCGGGTCGATGATTTTCAGACCAGAGCGGCGCTCGTGAACGTGCCGATCGACCACCGCTCCCGGGCGACGTTGCGGGTCTATTCCGACTCCGGCAACGTACCGACGCTGAACGTACGCGTCGACGTGACGTCGCTCACCGGACCGGAGATTCTGGCCTCGCGTGTGCTGACGTTGCGCGAGCCGGTCGAAGAGCCCGGGCTGGCGCGCATGTTCCACGCGCAGCTCGCGACGATCGGCGACCTGCGCAAGGAGTTTCCGCAGCTTTCGGAGGGGAATTACCGCATCACCGTGAGGCCGCTCGAGCCGGTGTTCGTGCAGACGGTCTATCCGCTCGTGTCGGTGACGAACAACGTGACGCAGATGGTGACGGCGATCGCCCCGCGGTGATCCGGTTGCACTACACTCCGCGCGGATGAAGCGGCTCGACCCAGCCGTCACGGTGTCGATCACCGAGGCCATTCACGAGATCGAGCGGTGCTCGTGCGCCGAGGTCGTCGTCGAGGTTCGTGCGCGTTCCGGATCGTATGGACAGGCGGACGCGCGTTTCGCGTCGCTCCTCGCGTTCGTCGCGCTGCTCGTGCTGCTCTTCTCGCCGTGGCCGTTCGCTCCGATGTGGGTGGCAGTCGACGTGGGATTCGTCTGGCTCGCGGCGCTCTTCGTGCGAAGCGACAACGCGCGGAGACTGATGACCACGCGCAAGGAGCGTGAAGCGCAGGTGCGGCTCGCGGCGGCGGCGACGTTTCACGACCGCGGAGTCGCCAATACCTCCGAAGAAACGGGCGTGCTGGTCTACCTCAGCGTTCTGGAGCGGCGGCTCGAGCTGCTCGCCGACCGGGGCGTTCTGGAGGTGGTGCCGTCGCTGGAGTGGAATCGCCTCGCCGCCGAGACGCGAGGACGCAACGCCAGGCCGGAGACGCTCGCCGGCGTCGTGCGCGCCCTCACGCCGCTCCTCGAGCGGCATCTCCCGTACCGCGAAGGGGACGTGGACGAGTTGTGCAACGTGCCGCGATTCAGCGAATGAAGAGTTGGCCCTTGGCGGTTGGCGGTTGGCGGGGGACGCTGGTGCTGTTCTCCCTGATCGTGGCCATCGACGCCTTCGCGCGCGTCGGCGGGGGAGAGTCGTACTCGGGGGGCGGATCCAGCGGCGGCGGCGATGGAGACGGCGGCGGCGCGGAGCTGCTCTATCTCCTGTTCCGGTTCCTGTTCTGGCTGACGATCGAATATCCGGCGATCGGCATCCCGGTCGACATCGTCGTGATCGCCGGGGTGATCCTGTGGCTTCGGAAGGGCAGGGACCTGAAGGCGCTGACGATCGGCACCACGTCGTCCGTATCGCGTGCGGCACCAGCGCGTCCCGACGAGCTCCGCAAATTCGATCCGAACTTCTCGGACATCACGTTCGCCGACTTCTGCTACTCGCTGTACGCGCGCGCGCATCAGGCCCGCGGCGTCGGAGACCTCGATCGCTACGCGTCGTACCTCGGCGTACCGGCGCGCAACGCGCTCCGCTCGCGCGCGCAGAACGTGAAGGAAGTGCGCGGCGTCGTCATCGGCTCGTTCCGCGTGGCGTCGTTCGCGGGGCTCGAGACGCAGACGGTCACGGCCAGCGTCGTCTACGAGGCGAACTACACCGAGGTCCTGCCGCGGGGAGAGCAGAGCTGGTACGTGCGCGAGCAGTGGGTGCTCGAGCGGCGCCGCGACATCCTGTCGCCGCCGCCCGAGAAGGCGAAGGCCGACCACTGCCCGCGCTGCGGCGCCGCGCTGGCGACGCGGACGGACGGCGCGTGCGAATACTGCGGCGTGAAGATCGAGAACGGCGCGTTCCAGTGGTACGTCCGCAACATCACGCTCCTCAGCCGCGAGACCCGCGGTCCGCTCCTCACGTCGAACGTACCCGAGCAGGGGACCGAGAGGCCGACGGTCTGGCAGCATCGCTTCGCGGAGCATCAGCGCGCGTTCGACGCGGCCCATCCCGGCTTCGACTGGACGGCGTTCCAGGCGCGCGTACACGACCTGGCGGTCGAGCTCCAGGACGCGTGGACGGCGCGGGAGTGGGAGCGTGTGCGTCCGCTCGAGACGGACAGTCTCTTCCAGATGCACCGCTACTGGATCGATGCCTATCGGAGGCAGCGCCTGCGCAACGTCGTCGCCGATTTCCGGGTGACGCGCATTCAGCCGGTCAAGATTACCTCCGACGCATTCTACGAGGCGATCACCGTCCGCATCTGGGCCGAAGGACGCGACCATACCGTCGATGAAGATGGCCGAGTCGTCGCCGGATCGCAGACCGAGCTGCGGCGCTGGAGCGAGTACTGGACGCTGATCCGCAGCCGCGGCGTCGATGCCGGAACGCTGGACCGCTCCTGTCCCAACTGCGGCGCCCGCGTCGCGGTCGGCGCGACGGGCGTCTGCGAGTTCTGCGGCGGGAAACTGACGGCAGGGGAGTTCGGCTGGGTCCTGTCCCGCATCGAGCAGGACGAGGCGTATTGAAAGGATGAAGGATGAAGGATGAAGGATGAAGGCCGGAAGGGGGCAGTCTCAAAGTCTCAGAGTCGCAAAGTCTCAAAGAGACGAGCGACCGTGAGCCTACCTTCTTTGAGACTTTGAGACTTTGAGACGTTGAGACTCTGAGACCTTGACTCGAAAAGCGTGCGAAGGTCGTGGAGCGACCGCCGACTCTCGCCCAGCGCGCCCTCATCCTTCACCCTTCCGGCCTTCCGACCTTCCGGGCCCGGCCTTCATAGGCGTCGATCACGTCCTCGGTCGGGCCGATCGCCCGGAGCTCGCCTTTTTCCACCCACGCGGCCCGGGAACAGAGCTCGAGTACGGATTTGAGCTCGTGCGAGACGAGCACGATCGTCGCGCCGTTGGAGTGGAAGCTGCGGATGCGCCCGGAGCACTTCTCGCGGAATGCGGCGTCGCCGACGGCGAGCACTTCGTCGAGGAGGACGATCTCCGCCTCGATCGTGGTCGCGATCGCGAACGCCAGGCGCGCGACCATGCCCGTCGAGTAGGTCCGCAGCGGCGCGTCGATGTGCGGCGCGAGGCCGGAGAAGTCGATGATCTCGTCCTGGCATCGCTTCATGAACGCGCGCGAGCGTCCCAGGAGCGAGCCGTTGAAGAACACGTTCTCGCGTCCGGAAAGCTCGCCGTCGAAGCCGGTCCCGAGCTCGATGATCGGTGCCAGCGCGCCGCGCGTGATGACTTCGCCGCGGCTCGGCGGAATGATCCCGCCGACGACGCGGAGCAGCGTCGACTTTCCGGCGCCGTTGCTGCCGATGATGCCGAACGCTTCTCCGGCCTCGACCGACAGGGTGATGTCATGCAGCGCCTCGACCGCGGGCGGACGCGCCGCGCGCGAGCGCACGACCCACTCCTTCAGCGTCGGAATGCGCTGCGCGGGATAACGGACGCTGACGTTCCGGAGCTCGACGCGGTTCATCGTTTCACTTCATCCTGAGCGGAGCGAGGGATCAATGGAGCCCTCCCCGTTCATCCTGAGCGGAGCGAAGGATCAATGGAGCCCTCCCCGTTCATCCTGAGCGGAGCGAAGGATCAATGGAGCCCTCTGGACGCCGGTGCCTTCGTCGATGGCACGGGAGTCCAGGGGGCTCCATTGACCCTTCGCTGCGCTCAGGGCTGCGCTGCCACCCTTCGCTGCGCTCAGGGTTCGGCTACAGGTACGGATAGAACCCCCGCGACAACCGCCGAAACACCATCCAGCCGACGACGATCGCCACCAGCGCGCACGACGACGCGATCAGCAGCGCGTTGGCCGACGGCAGGACGCCGTTGTGCACCGGCGCGCGGACGATCTCGACGAAATACATCAGCGGATTGAGAGCGAAGATCGGCCGGAAGCGCTCCGGCACGACTTCGATCGGATAGATGATCGGCGTGAAATACATGAGCGCCGTCAGGGCCACGTTGTACATCTCCCGGACGTCGACGAAGTACACCGCGAGCGCGCTGAGCGTTAGCGACACCCCGTACGTGAACACGGCCAGGATCAGCAGGGACAGTGGCAGGAACGCGAATGACGGACCGATCGGCGCGCCTCGAACGATCATGATCAGGACCAGTGGCACGTACGCAAAGGCCAGGTTCACCAGCCCGGCCAGCACGGTCGAGAGCGTGAAGATCGACTTCGGCACCCGCACTCTCTTCATCAGCGCCCCGTTCCACGCCAGCGAGGCCATCGAGCCCACTGTCGTCTGTGCGAAGAAGTTCCACGGCAACAGCGCCGCGAGCACGTAGAGCTCGTAGCGCGGGACCGCGAAGCGGAACACCGTCGAGAACACCATCATCAGGATCAGGGCCAGCAGCAGCGGATGCAGCATCGTCCAGACGAACCCGAGGACGGAGCGCTTGTAGCGGATGGTGATGTCGCGATGAACGAGGTTGCGAAGCAGGTGAGCGCTTTGCGAGAGATCGCGCAGCTCCCGGGCCAGGGTGGTCGTCTCGCCCGCGACGTAGCGATGCTCCTCGCCGAGTCCGTTGGAGAGAATCGTCAAATCCCGCTCCCGGACAGCGAGGTCGACACGCTGCGAAGGATGAGCCGCAGATCGAGCCACAACGACCAGTCACACATGTACGTCAGGTCGTACCTCAACTTCACCTCGGGATGAGTCTCGTACTCCGAGGAGACCTGTGCCAGCCCCGCGATGCCCGGCCGCACGAGGCTACGCAGGTCGAAGTCCGGCACCTCGGTGAGGATCCGGGCGACGATCTGCGGTCGCTCCGGCCGCGGCCCGACCAGGCTCATGTCGCCCGTGAGCACGTTGATCAGCTGCGGGAGCTCGTCGATGCGATAGCGGCGCAGCAACTCGCCGACGCGGGTCACGCGCTCGTCGCGCATCGAGCGGAATTTCCACATCGCGAAGGGCACGCCATTCCGGCCGACTCGTTCCTGGCGCAGCGTCACCGGACCACGGTCCTCGAACCAGATGGCCAGCGCTGTCAGGAGCGACAGTGGCGAGGTGACGAGGATCAGCAGAGCGCTGACGACGATGTCGATGGTCCGTTTGATCGCCGCGCTCACGCCATACCCGCACCCGACTGCGATCTCGATCAGCGGTTGATCGCCGATCCAGCCGAAGACGGAAGAGGTGAGCAGCGCGTCGGCGTGCGAGGCCATGAGCAGGTAGCCTCGCGGGCCACGAATGCGCAGGAGCTCGAGACGCTGCCGCGGATCGCCATCGGGCGAGACGTAAATCAGTTCTTCGGCTTCGCGGAGCGCCACGCGGAGCGCGGGATCGTCGAGCTGAGCGGGCGTGACCCAGGCGATGACGCGAACGCGCGGATCGCGAGACTCGTGCAGCGAGGCGAGGGCGGTGTCGATGTCCCTCTCTTCACCCACGAGGACCGTCGCTCGCGGCCGGACCGGAAATGCGCCGCGGAGCAGCATGCGCCACAACGGAAGGACCATGGCCTCGAGGAGGGGAACGGCGAAGACGATCGTGCGCGGCAACGGCTGCGCCAGGGCCGTGCCGCCAAGGGTGACGAGGGCGAGCTGGATGAACAGAGCGGTGAGCAGCAGAGGACGGGTACGTGGCGTGATGCGCTGGCGATAGAAGCCGCTCAGTCCGAGGGCGGCAACGAACGAGCCGGCGAAGAGGAGCACGATCGCCGGCGTGAGGACGAAGTTCTCCTCCGGCAGGAGCGAGCGGGTGAACCCGAGGGGAATCGAACGACGGACCCAGACGAGCAACGCCACGCAGCCCCAGGCGATGAAGAAGTCGCCGGCGAGCGCCGCCGCCCCGCGGAGGCCGGCTTCCTTTGAGGATGGCCGGATCATGCGGCTTTCCTCTTCAGCAGTGCGCTCAATCTCTCCAACGTTGCCTCACGCGAATAATGCTGCACGACCAGCCGTCGCAGTTCCGTATCGCGTTCCGTCAACGCATGGACCGCCCCGCGGGCGATCTCCTGCGCGTCCTCGGCGATGAAGGCGTGCTTCGCGAGCTCGGGAAGGCTGCGCACTCCGCGCGAGGTAGCGACGACCGCGCATCCCGCCTCGGCCGCCTCGAGCATCTTCGTCGACTCGCCGCTGCCGTAGCGCAGAGGGAGGATCGCTACGCGCACGTCGCGCGCGAGCGCCGGAACGTCGTCGACTGGCGAGAGCAGCGTGATCCCGGCGCGGTTTGCCATGCGCCGCAGCTTCGCGGATGCATCCGCGCCGGCGATCACCATCGTGGCGTCGGGCTTGATCGAGCGAATCGCGGGCCAGATTTCCTCGACGATCCATCGCGCCGCGTCCGCATTTGCGAAGTAGGCCAAGCGTCCCCAGAACCCGAAGTCGTACCTGCGCGATCTCTCTTCGAGCGGATGAACCCTCACGCCGTTCGAGATCGCGACGCCGCGCGTTCCGGTCTCGTCGTCGCTGACGTAGAGGATGCGATCGTAGGTGCTCTCGATCGCCTGCTCCGCGCGCGTCGTCCGTCGCTCCTCGGCGTGCCAGAACCAGCGAGTCAGCGGCGACGCGGCGCGCGCGCGCTCGTGCATGTTGCGCGCGAGCGAGTCGATCGCGTCCAGGATGCGCATCCCGTCGGTTGCACCGATCCACGGATCGAGCCGCGAGAGGATGACCACCGTCGCGTCGAACGATCCGAAATCGTGTCGTGCGGATGCGATCGCGTCGCTCCACGCGTAAGGGGCGGAGAGGAGCGACTGCCACGGCAGGCGCTCGCGCAGAGTGCGCGCGATCGCGCGCGCACCCTGCGTGAGGGAACGTCTGGCGGGATAGAACCGCACGGCGCAGGAGTCAGAGGGCAGAGCGCAGGGCGCAGAGGGCAGAGCGGAGGGCGCAGAGGGTTGGGCGCAGGGCGCAGAGGGTTGGGCGCGGGAGTCTGAACCGATCTTCTGCCCCCTGCGCCCTGCCCTCTGCGCTCTGAACACCGAAGGCGGCGCGACCAGCGCGACATTCGCGTCCGTGAGTGCCTCCAGCCAGATCGTCGTGCGCAGACGGTCGCCGCTGTACGCCGGCCAGGGGAACCGCGACGAAATCACCAGCACGTTCATGGCCGCATCCAGCGCACCAGGGCCCGGGGCGCGAGCAGCAGGGCCATCAGCCACGAGCCGCCGAGACGGAGCGCCGCGGCGGGGCTCGTCTTCGCGTGGAGGGCGACGTCCGCCGCCGCGCTGAGCGCGAGGATGCCGCCGAAGATCGCGTGATTCTGCCGGATCAGCAGGATCGCGGCGACGACGCGCAGGGGGGCGGTCAGCGAAAGCGGACGCCCGAAGATCTCGACGAAGAAGGCCGCGCCTTCGACCGGACGGCGCGCGATGACCCGCGCAAACGCGGGCGCTCGCCGCACGAGCACCTCGTATCGGCCCAGGAACCAGCGTGCCCGCTGCGACGCGGCGGCGGTCATCTCTTCCGGTTTCTCGTCCAGCACGAGCGCCTCCGTCATCCGGATGCGATCGCCGTTGGCCGTGAGGAGCAGTGTGGCCTCGAGGTCTTCGATGCGCGTGTCGAGTCGGGGCATGATCTCGAGGAAGGCCTTGGTGGTGAACGCGGAGCCGGTGCCGCGCAGGCGCACGTTCCATCCGAGAGCTTCGCGCCCGCGGTCTTCGCTGTCCTGCGCGACGCGCTCCGACTCCGTCGCCGCGGCGCCGACGCCCTCGGCCGACCCCTGCAGAAAAGTCTGCACCGCGGCGGCGCCCTCGGGCCAGTGGAAGTGCTCGAAGAAATCGGGCGTGAGGCGCGAGCCGGCGTCGAGGATGAGAACCGCCTCGTACCGCTCGACGAGCGGGCGGTGCTCGCGCACAAGCCAGGCCAGCGCGGCCGCTTTCGACGGGCCGGCGGGCGTCTTCACGACTACCCGCGCTCCGTGCGCGTTCACGCCGGGATCGTCGCCGTCGAGGAGGAGGAGAACGTCCGCCCCCTTCGTCGACTCGAGCGTGGCCTGCAGTCGCTCGCCCTCGGCGCGCGCAGGGACGACGATGAGGAGGCTGGAACGCCGGCTGCCAGCCGGCCGGTCCACCGCCGGCTCGGCGGTCACCGGCTGGCAGCCGGTGGACCGGCCGGCCAGCGGCCGGCGCTCCCTTGCCCACCACAACGCGATTCGCACGAGCGCATCGCACGCGGCGAGCGTCGCGGGAACGGTGATCAGAAGGGAAAGGGAAAGGCGCATCCGGACCGGCGCACAGGTTACCATCCCGCGATTCGTCTCATGCCTGTCAGAATCCTCTGCGTCTTCGGAACGCGCCCCGAGGCCATCAAGCTCGCTCCGGTGATCGAAGAGCTCCGCCGCGATCCGGAGTCGTTCGACGTGCGCGTCTGTGTCACCGGGCAGCATCGGGAGATGCTCGACCAGGTCCTGGCGACGTTCGACATCACACCGGACTTCGACCTCGCTCTCATGGAGCCCGACCAGTCGCTGACCGACATCGCCGCGGCCGTCATCGTCGGGGTCCGGCGGATCATCGAGGAGTGCGCGCCGCGCGTCGTCGTGGTTCAGGGCGACACCACCTCCGCCATGGCCGCGGGACTCACGGCGTTCTACGCGGGCGTCGACGTCGCGCACGTCGAGGCGGGTCTGCGCAGCGGTGACCTGGGTGCGCCGTGGCCGGAGGAGGCGAACCGCCGCCTGCTCGGCGTCGTTACGCGGCTCCACTTTGCGCCGACCGAGGAGGCGAAGGAGCATCTCCTCCGCGAAGGGGCGCGCGAGGTGTTCGTCACGGGAAACACCGTCATCGATGCGCTGCTGCGCGTGCCTGACGTCCCGTTGCCGTTTCTCTCGCCCGATCGGCGGCTGATCCTCGTCACCGGTCATCGCCGCGAGAACTTCGGCGTGGGACTGGAGTCGATCTGCTCCGCGATCGCAGATCTCGTCGGCGACTTCGAGGACATCGAGGTCGTCTATCCCGTGCATCTCAACCCGCACGTGCGCCAGCCCGTGCACGCCATCCTCGGCCACCGGGAACGCGTGCATCTCATCGAGCCGGTCGACTACGCCACGTTCGTCTCTCTGATGAAGCGCAGCACGCTGATCCTCAGCGACTCCGGCGGCGTGCAGGAAGAGGCGCCCTCTCTCGGCAAGGCCGTGCTCGTGATGCGTGAGACGACCGAGCGGCCGGAGGCCGTCCGGGCCGGGAACGTGCGGCTGGTCGGTACGTCGCGGGAGCGCATCGCGGCCGAGGCCGCCGCGCTGCTGCGGGATCCGGCGAAGCTCACCGCGATGGCGCAGGTCCGCCATCCCTTCGGCGACGGCCACGCCGCGAAACGGATCGCGGAGGTGTTGCGGTCGGCCCTCACGGACCGCCGCCGTCCCGGCGGCTGACGTGCCGGCGTCCCGCTGGCACAGCGCGGGCG
>CAZLGP010000258.1:0-5391 GCA_964558905.1 uncultured Thermoanaerobaculia bacterium
GAAGAGGTCGCATCCGCCTCAGGACGCGATGCTTTCAACGTCTACAAGCTCCTGCACGCGCTGGCCACGCTCGGCATCCTCACCGCAAAACCTCAAGTAACACCTGAGTTTTCTCTGGATGATGAGTTTGCGTCTGCCGGCCTTGCGGACGCGTCCGACATGTGGAACGAGACGCCGGCGGAGGAGCCTCGGTTCGAGCTCGACGAAGCGGCCGCGAGTGGACCGACTTTAGAAGTCCCCGCGATGGATTTCGACAGCGACGAGGCTGTTCCCACGCCATCGCCCACAGTGGACCCCACACGATCGGCGTGGGACGAGGCGGAGGAAGAGGCGGTCCCGCCGAGCCCAGCGGCGATGCCGGCCTGGGATGCGCCGCTGCCAGCGGCGGCTACACCGATTCCGATTCCCGTCGGGCCGTCCGTCGAGGCGACGACCGAGCAGCAGTGGGGCTTCGACGAGGCGCAGATCGAGACCGCCCGCCGGGCGGCCGAGCCGCCCAAAGTCAAGGCTGGCGCAGGCGTCCCTGTGCCGCGCGGCAAGCGGAAGGAAGGCGGCAGGCGTCTCGGACTGTTGATCGCGCTGCTGATCGTCCTGATCCTCGCCGGCGCGGCTTATGCCGGCTTCTGGTGGTGGCAGAAGCGACAGGCGGGGACGGCGGGGCCGATCGCCGTCGTCGAGCGAGCCGAGCCTACGACGGCGACGAGCACGATGCCGCCGCCCGCGATGGGGACCATCGTCGAGGCCCCCGTGACCGCGACGGACACGATGGCCACCGCCCTGTCCGATACCGCCGGGACCGCAACGCCCACCACCGTTGCCACGACGACGACCGCGCCCGCGCCGGCTACGACGACGACCCCACCCGCTCCCGCAACGACGACGACTACTGCTCCCACCACCGTCACGTCGCAGCCGCTGCCTGTCGTCACGCCTCGCACCGACACCAGCGGGCGCGCGCGGTACGACGAGATGGCCCGCCAGTACGCGGCCAATCCCGAGGGGAACTTCACCGTCCAGATCCAGATCCTGTGCGACCCGGGCAACCTCGGCAACGTGATGCGTGCCGGCGGCCCGAATGTCTGGTTCGTCCCGCAAACCCTCGGCACTCGCTCGTGCTATCGCGTCTACTGGGGTCGCTACGACACTCGCGAAGAGGCGCAGCGCGCGCTGGCGACCATCCCCGCGGCGGTGCGGGACCCGAGCTCCGCGGTGAAGACGGTACCGAGATAGTGACCCGTTGCCAGTGACCAGTTGCCAGTTGGAGATCCGCGACCGCGGCTCCAGCGCAACTGCACTGGCAAACTGGCAACCGGCAACTGGGAACCTCAGTCCATGCCCTGGCTCATCGACGGCAGCAACGTACTCGGCGCGATGCGCGTCGACCGCCACGGTGAGGAAGGCAAGCGCGGGCTCGTCCGCCTCCTGGCCGGTTTCGCGCGGGCGAAGAAGACCCGGGTGACCTGTATCTTCGACGGGCCGGAGCCTCCCAGCTTTGCGAAGAGTCTCGGCGCGGTGAGCGTCGCCTTCAGCGGCGGGCGCTCCGCGGACGACGTGATCACCGAGCGGGCGGCGAGCGGCCGGGGCTGGAGTGTCGTGACCTCGGATCGCGGGCTGGCCGCACGAATTCAGCGGCGGCAGGTGGAAATCGTCGCCCCCTCTGCGCTCATTCGTGCGATGGAGGAGGCGTCGAGCGGGGAGGAGTCGGCCGGTGGGGACTGGGACGCGTACTTTTCCGATCCCAAAAACCGGCTGAAATTTTGATGTCGGCATGCCGACATTCTTTGTAAGTGATTTAAACAGCAGTCATTTACCTGCAAGAATTTTCCCGCCCGCAGCACCTGTTATGCTGACCCGCGTGGAGCGGACCGGAGGATCGCGGAGGCTTGCCTTCGAGGAAAGTCCGAACTCCGACGGGCAGCAGGCTGGCTAACGGCCAGGCGCGGTGACGCGACGGAAAGTGCAACAGAAAACAAACCGCCGATCCCGAGTCGCAAGACGAGGGAGGTAAGGGTGAAACGGTGCGGTAAGAGCGCACCGCGTCGCACGTGAGTGTCGACGGCACGGCAAACCCCCTGCGGAGCAAGACCAAATAGGGACGCAATGGACCCGCCCGTGTCCGTTCGAGTGTCCGGGTAGGTTGCTCGACCGCCGCGGCAACGCGTGCGGCAGACGAATGATTCTCACCCCGACGCCGCAAGGCGAAGGGGAACAGGATTCGGCTTACAGGTCCGCTCCACGCTTGTTCAGTTCGCAATTGGCAGTTGGCAGTTGACAGGAGATTCGCTTACGCGGCGCTCACGCTCCGATGGAGCGCCGGCTGATCCGAGAGTGTCTCGCTCCTGGCGGCGCCGGAACGGCGCGCTTCACACCGCGAAACTCGAGACCGCTGCGCGAATGAGAATCCGGCCTGGCTCCTGTCCACTGCCTACGGCATACTGCCAACCCGCATGCTGACCAAGCCTCGCGCGCTTCCGGAACGCGCTCACATCGCCGTCCTCGCGGCTTCCGGTCCTTCCGATCTCGGCAACATCATCGAGGGGGCGCGCGCGATCGAACGGCGGGGGCATCGGGTCACGCTCGCCGAAAACATCGATCGCAGGCACCGCGGGTACCTGGCCGGCACGGACGATGAGCGTGTAGAGATCCTCAACCGCTTCTTCCGTTCGCCCGAGTACGATGCGTTCTTCTTCGCCCGAGGCGGCTACGGCTCGATGCGCATCCTCGACCGCGTCGACTATGGCGCCATCCGCGACAATCCCCGGCCCGTCGTCGGCTTCAGCGACGTCACGGCGGTGCATCAGGCGATGGCGACGATGGCGCGTGTCGCCGGGCTGCACGGGCCGATGCTCAATCTCGATTTCCGCAATGGCCTGTCGCCGCGGAACGAAGAGTGGTTCTGGGCGATGCTCGCCGGGACCGCGCCGCTCACGCGTGAGCTCGCGCCCGACGACGTGCTCCTCGAGGGCGAAGCCGAGGGCATTCTCTTCGGCGGCTGCCTCGCGCTGACGACGGCCCTGGCAGGGACTCCGTATGACTTCTGGATCGACGGGGGGATCTGGTTCTGGGAAGACGTCGACGAGCCCGTGTATCGGATCGACCGCATGTTGACCCACCTACGGCTGTCTGGCAGAATGCCGACCATCCGAGGAGTAATCATTGGAGCGTTGAAGGACTGTGGAGAGAGACCCGAGAGGGTCGACCTTCTGCGCGAATTCTTCGGCCCTTTGGGGATTCCGGTCATACACAACCTCCCATTCGGTCACCATGGCGACAACCTTCTCATGCCCATCGGGACAAAGGTTCGCCTCAGTACACCCGAGATGCGTTTGACGATCAGCGAGCCGGCCGTTGCCTGATGAGGTCCACAGCCCGATGAAGGCCGTCTTCAAGACGACCGGCGGCGGCGCGGGCAAAGACCCCGTGCGCGATTCGCAGCTCTCCTACACCGCCGGAGACACGATCTTCGCCCAGGGCGACCTCGGCACCGAGATGTTCATCATCCAGGAGGGCGAGGTCGAGATCATCAAGCACATCGGCGGGCAGTCGCATGTCCTGTCGCACCTGGAGAAAGGCGACTTTTTCGGGGAGATGGCCATCCTCGAGGCTCTCCCGCGCACTGCCGATGCCCGCGCCGTCACCGACGTCAAGCTCGTCGCCATCAACGGCTCCCGATTCGACGAGATGCTCCGCCGCAATCCCGAGGTGGCCGTGCGCATCATCCGCAAATACTCGAAGCGCCTGCGCGAGGCCAACACCCTGCTCGAGAAGCTCGCCGGCCGCGAGGTCGACGTCGATCACGCCACGGCGATGGACGGCACCATCGTCGCCCCGGTCGAGAAGGCCACCCGCCATCGCCTCGTCGATGTCGCCACAGGCACCGCGTTCTTCTTCAGCAACGGCGACGAGACCACCATCGGCCGCGCCGATCCCGTCACCGGTATCCTTCCGGACATCGATCTCACCCCCGTGGACACGAACCGCTCCGTGTCGCGCCGCCACGCGAAGATCATTCGTTCCGGCGAGGACTACCTCGTCCTCGAGGAAGTCGGCACCGTCAACGGCACTTACGTGAACGACCAGCGCATCCCCACCGGAGTCCCCGTGGCCGTGCACAACGGCGATCTGGTGAAGATCGGGTTGATCTCGATGAAGGCCGTGTTTGATTAAGTCTCAAAGTCGCAAAGTCTCAAAGAAGCACTCGTCGCCCTCTTTGAGACTTTGCGACTTTGAGACTTTGAGACTTTTTTGAGACTCTCCCCGACGTAGATGTTGCCGAAGCACGCAAAATCTCCCCCACAATAAAGACGTGCCACCACCTATCCCCGATACCGAGATCCAATTCGTCAAGGGCGTGGGCAGCGGACGCGCGGAGCTGCTTCGCCATGCGGGCGTCTCCACGCTTCGCGATCTCCTCTTTTTCTTTCCGTTTCGCTATGAAGACCGGCGTCATCCCGCGCGGATTGCCGATCTCGGGCGATCGATCGACGTCCCCGTGCTTCTCCGGGGACGCGTCAACTCGGCGCACGCGCGCGTGTCGCCCGTCAAGCGCATGCGTCTGTTCGAGGCCATCCTCGACGACGGCACGGGCTCGGTGAAGCTGATCTGGTTCAATCAGCCCTATCTCGCCGATCAGATCCAGCGTGGCGATCGTCTCGCCGTCTTCGGTGCGCCGCGCGCGAGCGGCTACGGGGCAATCACCATCGAGAGTCCCGACTGGGAGAAGTTCGAAGGCGACGAGGAAGAGCAGGGCGCGATCGTCCCCATCTACTCGAAGGTCGGGAACATCCCGCCGAAGACGCTCCGGAAGATCGTCGCCTCCGCGCTCGAGACTCTGCCGCTGATCTCTGATCCTTTACCTGAGGATTTGCGGAAGCGGCTGGGCATCATCGATCTGCAGGCCGCGATTCGCGCGCTCCATCAACCCCCGGAGCTGACGCCGCAGTTCCACGGCAGTCGCTCGCCGGCGCACCTGCGGATGATCCTGCAGGAGTTCTTCACCCTCCAGCTCGCATTGCGCGTCCGCCGGGCCAGCGAAGAGACCAGCAAGAAATCGCGGCGCATCGAGATCGGAGAGGAACTTCGCGAGGAGGTCAAGCAAATCCTCCCGTTCCGGTTGACGACTGCACAGAAACGTGTGCTCCGCGAGATCGCCGACGACCTCCGCTCGGAGCGTCCGATGTACCGGCTCCTGCAGGGTGACGTCGGCAGCGGCAAGACCATCGTGGCCCTGATCGCGGCGATCCTCATGATCCGCAACGGGCACCAGGTGGCCCTGCTCGCGCCGACGGAGATCCTGGTCGAGCAGCACTATCAGCGTATTCATCAATTACTTGACTATGGGGTGACGGTTGGCGGTTGGCGGTTGGCGGGAGACGAAGGGGGTGTGGCGTC
>CAZLGP010000259.1:0-13164 GCA_964558905.1 uncultured Thermoanaerobaculia bacterium
GATGTCGAGCGCATCGAGGTCATCCGCGGCCCGGGCGGCACGCTCTGGGGAGCAAACGCCGTCAACGGCATCATCAACATCATCACCAAGCACGCCATCGACACGCAGGGATCGCTGCTGTCCGCGGCCGGAAGCTCGGCGAGAGAATCGTCGTCGGCAGGACGCTACGGAGCCTCCATTGGGACCAACGGGTACTACCGCGTCTACGGGAAGTGGCTCGACCGGCCAGCGACGCTTGGAAGCGGAGATCTGACGCACGATGCATTGAATGTCGGACAGGCCGGCTTCCGCGCCGACTGGGTCGCCAGAAAGGGAGACAACTTCACCTTCCAGGGCGATGTCTATCGAGGCGATGCCGAGACGGTGGGCGTCATCGTCGACCCCGCTCACCCCTTTGACGATCGGGTCGCATCGACGGATCTCCGCGGCCAGAATCTTCTGTTCCGCTGGACGTCCGTGCAGTCACCCCGCTCGGACACGACCTTTCAGGCGCTGTATGACCATGTGGAGCGAACGGATACCGTCCTGGTCAGCGCGCGGCAGATGTTCGACGCCGACTTCCAGCAGCACTTCAAGGCCGGCAAACGAAATGACCTGGTATGGGGCGCCGCATACCGGACCACGACCAGCCGGGCCGACGGTCCGGGACTGCGGCTCGTGCGTGATTCAAACGTGTCGAGCGTTGCCAGCGCGTTCATTCAGGATGAGATCGAACTGAGTCCGCGGCTCCGGGTCACCCTCGGGACGAAGCTTCAGTACGACAGTGTCTCGAAGCTGCAACTCCAGCCGACCCTGCGCCTGCTCTTCAGGGCCGCCCCGCGGCACACGATCTGGGCGGCGGCCACGAGCGCAGTCCGGACAATGTCCGAGGTCGAGCTGTACTCCGAGGGGACTGTCGCCGCCTATCCCGATCCCGCTGGAAACGTCGCGGCGTTTGTCGTCCTCAGGGGCGACCTCGGGCTGAAACCGGAGCGCGTCGAGTCGTACGAGATCGGCTATCGCTGGCAGGTCACATCGGATATCGCCCTCGACGCCACCGCCTTTCACAACACCATGCGCGATCTGATCGGAACGCGCGCGGAACAGCAGTTCGTCGACTCATCCGGACGGATGATCATTCCGGTAACGTTCGCGAACACCTCGCGCGGGCATGCGGAGGGGGCGGAGTTTCTCCTTACCGATGCCATCGCCCCGAACTGGAACGTTACGCTTGGCTACTCGTTCTTTGAACAGAAAGCTACGGCGAACGGCGGTCTGGGAACGAGCGTGGACATCGGGGAGAGCTGGGCTCCGCGACATCAATTTCAGCTGCGCTCCTTCCTTCAGCTTCCGAAGGAGGTCGAACTGGACCTGTCGGCCTACTACGTCGGAGCCTTTGGAACCTCGGTTCCGGACTATCTGAGGCTCGACGCGCAGCTCTCCTGGCACCCCGTGAACCGGCTCACGCTGGCCATCAACGGCCAGAACCTTCTGCAGAGCAGCCACTCCGAGTTCGCAAGTGCTCTGGCGACCCCGATCGAGCGAACCGTGAACGGGAAGATCACATGGCGCTTCTGAGGCCAGGCCTCCGTGTCGTGATTGCACTGGCCTTGTTGACTTCGAATGCCGAAGCGCATCCGGTCGCGGGTGAGTATGAGGTGAAGGCGGCCTATCTGCTGAACTTCGCCCGGTTCGTGGAATGGCGCGTTGACGTCCTGCCTGTCGGCGCGCCGCTGCAGATCGCCATCGTGGGCAAACACTCGTTCGGCACGGCGCTCGAAGAGGTTCTTCGGGGCAAGTCCGCGAACGGCCATCCCATTGTCCTGCGGCAACTGCAATGGCAGGACGATCTGACGGACTGCCACATCGTGTTCATCAGTGCATCCGAGGAGAGCCATCTCCCCGAGATCCTGGTCAGACTCGGCAGGCACCACGTACTGACCGTCAGCGACATCGACCGCTTTTCGCTCCGCGGCGGGATGGTCGAATTTCGCATGGTCGGCAACCGGGTCCGGTTCGACATCAACAGAGCTCCCGCCAGTGCCGCCCATCTCACCATCAGCTCCAAGTTGCTGAGAGTGGCCCGTGCGGTTCATGCAGGGAAGGCGAAGAAATGAACGCGAAGCGGCACTCCATCCGGAGAAAACTGACCGGAATCATCATGCTCACCAGCACGGCCGCGGTGCTGCTGACTTGCCTTGGATTCACCGTCTCCGGACTCATGAATCTGCATCGCCGCCGCATTGCCGATCTGTCGACGACCGCGCAACTCGTCGCGGCCAACAGCACCGCGGCGCTGGCATTCGGCGATCACCAGGCCTCACACGAGGTGCTGAGTGCGCTCAGGGCGAAGCCGTCGGTCGTCGCCGCCGCGATCTACGGACAAGACCGCCAACTGTTTGCGCGCTACCAGCCGACCTCTTCCATCTCGATTCCAACAGTCATCCCGGCGGACGGGCTCGCGGCCCGGGGAGATCCACTGGATCTCTTTTACCCGATCCGGCTCGATGGAGAGCGCATCGGTACGCTTTACATCGCGACCGACGAAAGTGATCGCAATGCCCAACTGAAGGAATACGCGATCATCGCCTCGGGAATCCCTCTGCTTTCGTTGCTCGTCGCGTTCTTGCTGTCGAGGTGGTTGCAGGGTGGCATTTCCGGGCCGATCGTCGAGCTGGCGCGTGTGGCCAGGGACGTCTCCGAGCACAACGGCTTCGGCGTGCGGGCCAGTTATGCGGGGTTGAAGGACGGGAACGAGATCGCCGATCTGATGGCTGGATTCAACGGCATGCTCGCGGAGATCGAACAGCGCGACCACAGGTTTCTGCTGCACCAGACGCATCTCGAGGATACGGTGGCCTTGCGAACAGGCGAGCTCACCACCGCCAACGAGAGACTACTCGTCGCCAAGAACGTCGCCGAGAGAGTCGCCGAGATCAACGCCGAACTGGCCCTGGAAAGCGCACTGATTCTGAACAGCACCGAGGACGGAATCCTCCGCGTTAGCCTCGATGGCCATGCGACCTTTCTCAATCCCGCGGCGGCCCGCATGCTGGGCCGCTCGCTGAGCGAGATGGAAGGACGATCGATCCATGAGGTCTTCCATCACTCGCGCGCTGACGGAACGCCATGGCCCGCGGCCGAGTGTCCAGTGGGCCAGGCCATGCGCCGCGGCGAAGCGTTCGCCACCGCCGATGACAGGTTCTGGCTGCCGGACGGCTCGAGTTTTCCGGTCGAATACTCCTCCACACCGATGCTCGCTGAAGATGGCACCAAACAGGGAGCGGTCGTCACCTTCCGCGACGTCACCGAGCGCCGGGCCATCGAGCGGCTGAAGAGCGAGTTCGTTTCCACGGTCAGTCACGAGTTGCGAACTCCCCTCACTTCGATCCGCGGGGCGTTGGGGCTGCTCACCAGCGGCATGCTCGGCACTTTCGGAGACAAGGGGCGGCGGATGCTGGAGATCGCCGTCAGCAATACCGATCGCCTGGTTCGCCTGATCAACGACATTCTCGATCTGGAGCGGATCGAGTCCGGAAAGGTCGAATTGCTGCGGGGGCCCGTCGATGCGAGAGCCCTGATGCTCCAGGCTCTGGAAGGAGTGCAATCGATGGCCGACGAGGCCGGCGTGCAACTGACCATCGTGCCGGCGACCGGAGCGCTTTGGGGCGACAGTGACCGGATCATTCAAACGCTGACGAACCTGCTCGGCAACGCAATCAAGTTTTCACCGCCCGAGACGACCGTGATGCTGAGCGGCGTTGCCGGCGGCGAAGACTTCACCTTCTGCGTGGCTGACCAAGGACGCGGAATACCCCAGGCGAAGCGCGAGACGATCTTCGAGCGCTTCAGCCAGGTGGACGGCTCGGACTCGCGCGACAAAGGCGGTTCCGGACTCGGTCTGGCCATCTGCAAGAGCATCGTCGACGCGCACGGGGGACGGATCTGGGCGCAATCGAACGACCCGGCCGGCACCCGTTTTCAGTTCACGATCCCGCTGGCGGCTTCCAGCGAGGCTTTCAGCGAGTTGCCGGCTCCCGGTTGCGGCGCCGTGCCGTCGGTTCTGCTGGTGGAAGACGATCTCGATCTGGCGAAGGTCATGACCGCGGCGCTGCAGAACCGCGGCATCCTAACGACTCATGCGGTCAGCGGACGTGAGGCGATCCAGCGTTGCAGGCAGGAGCAGCCGAGTCTGATCGTCCTCGATCTGGTGCTTCCAGACATGGACGGGTTCGCTGTCGTCGCCGCGCTTCGAAAGGGTGCGGCCTTCGCCGGAATCCCCCTGCTCGTCTACTCGGCACTCGATGTCGGAGCCGCCGACCAGGACCGCCTGCGCCTTGGGCGAACGGAGTTTTTGACGAAGAGTCGCTCCAGTCTCGCCGACTTCGAGGAACACGTCGTCCGCCTGCTCGCGACCGTCACTACAACGAAGCACGCCGCATGAGACGCGGCCGCTTCGGACGGCGGTCGAGGACGATCCTCCAGTGAAGGAGAGGCACTCCTGCCTGTCCCCGCTTCGCGACCATCCCCGAGTTTGTATTTTTCGGGGCACCTTGCTGCACTCATGTACTGAAGCCTCGCCTTCAAGGGGAGAACGAATGAAGCAAGCTCGAATTCTGTCGTCGATGGTCGGCGCAATTGCATTGGTCTCGTGCGGACGGTTGATGGCGCAGCCTGCAGACTTGGCCGGAGGGCCTCTCGACGAGCTCCTCAACACGCGCATCAGTACCGCGGCAAAATACGAGCAGCGCGTGAAGGACGTTCCTGCCTCGGTCACGGTCATCACCGCGGAAGAGATCGCGCGCAACGGCTGGCACACGCTGGCGGACGCGCTTGCCTCAGTGCCAGGCGTCCACCTGACCTACGACCGCGGCTACACCTACCTCGGAACGCGGGGCGTCGGCCTGCCGAACGACTACAACAACCGTTTCCTGGTTCTGCTCAACGGTCAGCCGATGGCGGACGGCGTTGTGAGCGCCATCGACATTGGTACGGCCCTCGGTGTCGACCTGGCGTCGCTCGCGCGGATCGAATTCGTGCGCGGCCCCGGTTCCGTGCTCTACGGGTCGGGAGCGATGTTCGGCGTCATCAACCTCGTTCTCAAGAGCGAACACGAAGCCCCCTCGGTCATGGTGGGGGCCGGGAGTCACGATACAACCATCGCCAGCGGGCGGTTCGCCCACGATCTCGGCGGCGGCTTCAGCATGAGCATCGCCGGATCCATGCAGAATGCTGCCGGCCAGGACCTCTTCTTCAAGGAGTTCGACACGCCGGAAACCAACGACGGGGTAAGCGTCGGTCACGACTTCGACAACTATCGCAGCCTGATGGGTACCGTCGCCGGTCACGGCGTACGGTTCCTGGCGCTGACATCCAGCCGAACCAAGGGCGTCCCCACGGCGTGGTACGGGACGACGTTCAATCGCGACGGGCAGTTCACCGATGGGCGCAGCCTGCTTTCGCTCACAGCGGAGCGCCGGACCTCGACGACGAGTCAGCTGTTCCTGCGGACGTCCTACGATCGATACGACTATCACGGGCAATTTCCCTACGGCGATGTCATGGCCACCGATCGTTCGGTGTCGACACGACTGAATGCTGACCTTCGCTATGTCTGGGATGTGAAACCGAGCCACCGTGTGACGTTTGGCGCTGAACATGTCGCTAATGTGCGAGCCAGCTACGAAACTGCCATCGGTGACGTCAAAAACAGCATCGGGGGGCCGTTCTCAGTCGCGTCGGTCTACGCCCAGAGCGAGTTTCAACCACTGCGTTCGCTGTCCGTGACGGCCGGCCTTCGCTATGACAAGTATGCGGGCGTGACGGACACGCTGAATCCCCGCGGCGCGATCGTCTGGCATCTGAACGACGACAACACATTGAAGCTCCTGTACGGAAGCGCCTTTCGCCTGCCCACGGCCTTCGAACTGGGCTTCGAGGAGCCGAGCCTGGGCATCATTGACAGTCCGAATCTCAAACCGGAGAGGATTCGGCAGTTCGAGCTCGTCTGGGAAGGCCGCCTGACTCCGGAGGTTCTCGTTCGTATATCGCCTTACCAACTGCACATGACTGGTTTGATCAGACAGCAGACTGACGCCCACACCGGTCTTACCCAGTATTCGAATCTCACAGACGTCAGGTCGAAGGGCGTGGAGTTACAGGTCGACTATCGACGCAGTGACGGCCTCTGGTCGTACGCCAGCTATTCACGTCAAGACGCCACGTCTCAAGGGGTGGGAATGGCCAATTCGCCGGCCAATCTGGCGAAGGCCGGCCTCTCCACGCCGACGTCGCGCCCGCTCCAGGGTGCTCTGGAACTGATCTACGAATCTGGACGAAAGACCCTGGCCGGCCACGAAACACCTGGCGTGTTCCTGACCAATCTGAATCTCTCCACCGCGTTACGGTCGTCGATGCGGCTCTCCCTCGCTGTGAAGAATCTGCTGGACACGCCATATGAAACACCAGCCGGTCCCGCTCACCTTCAGGACACGATCCCGCAGAATGGGCGGACATTCCTCCTCCGGCTGCACGTGGGTGGAGGGTAGGGTGGCGAAACCAAGGGGTCTCTTCTGGATCCTGCTTCTACTGCTGGCCATCCTGTCGTCAGCGTTCATGCCCGCCGCGGCCGGCAGAGAGACTTCTCCGATTCCGGCCCGTGTACAGATGCTGCTGTTCAGCAAGATCTGGATGTTCGATCGCTCTGTTGCGGAGAACGATCAGATGGTGATGGCGGTTCTCTACCAATCAACGTTCCGGGCCTCGGCAGAGGCTAAGGATCTCGTGATCGAAGCTGTCCGTGCCGAGGGATTGCAGATCCGGTGCGTTCCGGTAGCTCTGGACGACACCCAGCACCTCGCCAGCAAGCTCCGGGCGGTGAAGGCCGACGTCTTTTATGTCACGGAGATGAGAGGAATCGACATCCGGGAGGTGGTCGGGGTCAGCCGGGCCCGCAAGATCAAGACGATCACCGTGGTTGCGAGGTACCTCGAGGGGGGCGTGGCGATCGGCCTGCGCGTGCGCAGTGACAAGCCGGTGATCGTCGTGAACCTGAGAGCGGCCAAAGCCGAGGGCTCGGACCTCACCGGCCAGCTTCTGAAAGCCGCCACCATCATCGGTGAATCGGCCGGAGGCGGCGCGACCCCATGATCGTGAAACCGACGCACTCCATTCGTCGCAAACTGACTCGAATCATCATGATGACCAGCTCAACCGCCGTGCTGCTCGCCTGCCTCGGGTTCGTCATCTCAGACCTGGTCAGTCTGCGGGATCGCCTCGCCGGTGACCTCTCGACGCTCGCACAGGTCGTCGGTTCCAACAGCACTGTCGCCCTCACGTTCGGAGACAGTGAAGGTGCTGCGGAGGTGCTCAACGCGCTTCGTGCCAAGCCGTCGATCGTCGCCGCCGGCATCTATACCGCAGCGGGGGCGCCATTCGCACGGTACGAGCCGGACTCCTCGATCTCCATCCCCGGCGTTCTTCTCCCGGACGGCTTCCATGACGATGGCGATCGCCTCGAGTTGTTCCACGCCATCCGGCTCGGTCAGAAACGCGTGGGCACGCTCTACATCGTCTCAGATTCACGCGATCGCATTGCCCGCCTGAAGCACTACGCCATCATTGCCTTTGCCATCGTTCTGGTGTCGCTGCTCTTCGCGTTCGCCTTGTCGTCGAGACTGCAGCGCAATATTTCCGAACCGATCGTGGAGCTGGCCAGGGTGGCTGGCCTCGTCTCGAGTCAGAAGAACTACAGCATCCGGGCAAGCCGGCGGGGCCCGGACGACGAAGATGAGATCGACCACCTGCTGACGGGATTCAACGGCATGCTCGCCGAGATCGAGCAGCGCGACAGCAGGTTGCTCGTCGCGAAAAACGTTGCTGAGAAGAGCTCCGAGCTCAACGCCCGGCTGGCGCGCGAGAGCGCGCTGATCCTGAACAGTGCCACCGATGGGATCCTCGGCATCGACCTCGACAACCAGGTTACGTTCATCAATCCGGCCGCCCAGCGCATGCTCGGCGCGACGCTGGCGGACTTCGGAACGGGTTCGATCCACGAGGTCATCCACCATTCGTACCCTGACGGGACACCGTGGCCCGAGGCGGACTGCGCACGAACGGAGGCCGTGCGGCGTGGTGAATCGGCTGCAGCGGTTCTGGACACGTTCTGGCGCGCCGACGGTACGAGTTTTCCAGTCGAGTACTCCTCCACATCCATGTTCGACGAGCCCGGTAACCAGATCGGGGTGGTGGTGATGTTCCGCGATGTGACCGAGCGCAGGGCCATCGCTCGGCTGAAGAGCGAGTTCGTCTCGACCGTCAGTCACGAGCTGCGTACCCCCCTCACCTCGATACGCGGGGCCCTCGGTCTGCTGAGCAGCGGGATGCTCGGCACCATCGCCGACAAAGGGCAGCGCATGCTGGAGATCGCGGTGACCAACACCGATCGTCTGGTCCGGCTGATCAACGACATCCTCGACCTGGAACGCCTGGACTCGGGAAAAGTGGAGCTGGTGCACAGTTCCCTCGATGCAAACACGGTCCTGCTGCAGGCGATGGAAGGCGTGCAGTCGATGGCCGACCAGGGAGGTGTACGCCTCGCCCTCGTGCCCGTCACCGCGGCGCTGTGGGGTGACAGCGACCGGATCATTCAGACGCTGACCAATCTGGTCGGCAACGCCATCAAGTTCTCCGCGCCCGGTACGACCGTGACGCTGGGTGGAACGGCGCGCAAGGCCGACTTCGTGTTTTGCGTCGCCGACCAGGGGCGTGGCGTTCCCGATGAGAAACTCGAGTCGATCTTCGGCCGCTTCAGCCAGGTCGACTCTTCGGACTCGCGAGACAAAGGCGGTACCGGTCTCGGCCTGGCCATCTGCCGGAGCATCGTCGATGCTCACGGCGGACGGATCTGGGCGGAGAAGAACGCGCCGGCGGGCAGCCGGTTTCAGTTCACGATTCCGCTGAAGGTCCCCTCACTTGTGGCGCAGCCCGCGATCGAGCATGGGCCGACGACGCCATCGATCCTCATGGTCGAGGACGATCTCGATCTCGCGGGAGTCATGGCCACGGCCCTTCAGAGCCGAGGCTTCCGGACCTTCCACGCGGTCACGGGCAGCGATGCCATTCAGATGTGCAGGCAACACGTCCCCAGTTTGATCGTCCTCGATCCGGTGCTTCCCGACATGCATGGCTTCGCGGTCGTCGGGGCCCTGCGGGAAAGTGCGAGTGCGTACGTATTCCGCTTCTCGTCTACTCGGCGCTGGAGGTTGGAAGCGCGGATCAGCCACGCCTTCGTCTCGGCCCTACCCAGTTCCTGACGAAGAGTCGATGCAGCCTGGCCGAGTTCGAAGGACACGTCGTCCGGCTGCTCGACATGGTCACGGAGAAGGCAAAGGGTGAGCAGCATGCAGCATGAACGATCTGCGATGTCTGTTGCTCGAGGGCGGGGCGGGTCGTGTTTGCGATCGAGGACGACCGCGACGGGAACCTCCGGCTCGGAACGGACGTCGTCGGACTGAGTCGCTACTCGGGCGGAACGCTCACTTCCGGCGGGATCTGGCTGGGAACGAATGATGGCCTGAACCTCGTCAAGGATGGGAAGGTGACGGTCTATCGGATCTCCGACGGACTGCCGGACAACACGGTCAGGGTGCTCGCCGAGGATCGTCAGGGAAACATCTGGATCGGAACGCGGGGGGGGGCGGTCCTGCTCGCTATCGCGATGGAGTCCTCAAGACCTGGAGCACCGCGGATGGCTTCCAAGCAACGTCAAGTGCATTGACCAGGACCGCGACGGCACCCTCTGGGTCGGGACCAACGGCGGGCTCAGTGTCATGACGGACGGAATCTTCACGAACTTCACGACGCGAGATGGGTTGTCCAGCGATTCGATCCGGAGCACCTACCACGATCGGCAGGGTAGCCACTGGATCGGCACCTACGGTGGCGGCCTCAATCGCATCAAGAATGGCCGCATCACGCCGATCTCGGGGAAAGACGGATTGTCCGAGCGGACTCGCGGGACAAAGGCGGCTCCGGACTCGGCCTTGCCATCTGCCAGAGCATCGTCAGTGCGCACGGTGGGCGGATCTGGGCGGAGAAGAACGAGCCGGCGGGCAGCCGGTTTCAGTTCACGATTCCGCTGAATGTCTCCTCGTTTGTGGCGCAGCCCGCGATCGAGCATGGGCCGACGACGCCACCGACATGGACGGCTACGCGCTCGTCCCAGCCCTCCTGGAAGGCGCGAATCTCGAGCACATTCCGCTTCTCGTCTACTCGGCGCTGGATGCCGGAAACGCCGATCAGGCACGCCTTCGGCTTCCTCGGCGGGCGGCTTCACGGTGCCCTGGCCGTCGACGCCGCGCGTCAGCCCGACAACACAGAGGCTCTCGGAGGGATTGATGCTTAATTTCGACATCCCGTCGGCTGGCCCGCTCCTGCAGCATTGAATGGAGCTGTGTCTGCGCATTCACAATGGATTCATACGCAGTAATTCGAGGAACATTGGATGAACGAATTCATGGTCGAGAAAGCACACATACGAGCCAGAGGGGTTTCGCTCCAGCTCTTCGCCCGACAGGCGGAGAGATGGCCGCGCAGCTGCACTACAAAGACACTCCGGCAGGACCGCCAATTCATGGAAGCCAGGAGACGGTTGCGAACAAAGACCGCGCCGAGATGGAGGGGCGATACCGTGGGCTTCTCGAAGCCGCTCCGGACGCGATGATCGTCGTCAACGAAGCTAGTGCGATCGTCCTGCTGAACGTGCAGGCGGAAAAGCAGTTCGGCTATCACCGCGACGAGCTGTTGGGGCAGCAGGTAAAGAACATCATCCCAGAGGGATTTGCAGAGTGTCTGATCGCCGACGGCACACGATCGGCCGCCGACGCACTGGCGCAGCAGATCGGTACGGGCATTGAGCTGGTGGCCCGACGCAAGGACGACACCGCCTTTCCAATCGAGATCATGCTCAGTCCGCTGCAGAGCGCCGAAGGGATCCTCGGGCAGGAGCGCCGCTGCAATGTCCTGCCTCCTCGTTCTTCCGCTTCCTTGCGCACACTGATATCGCGAATCGCCGCCGTAACGCGCTGCTGCTGAGCCGTGACGACAAGGAGCGCATTGGCTATCACGAAGGCAGACACGCGATCCTCGGATTGCTGGTGCCCGGGGCCGACCCCGTGCACCGCGTGTCGATCGTGCCGCGTGGAGAGTCTCTCGGCGTGACCTATCAGCGCTGGTCGGCGTCGGCGTCCTCATCAACGGAATCTCGCGCGTGGTCGTCTCGACGGCCGTGCACCACGAAGCGCGCGCGATGACGCCGAAGGCGGCTTAGCCGGCACGGCCGGCAGCGCTGGTTGCGCCGCCTCACGGCACGTTTGCGGATGCGTCGACGTCCGCGGCTTCGGGCGGCGCAACGCGCCTGACGTTTCAACCTGGACACGACACTCGTCAACCAGAACTGAAGAAAGGAACCCGAATCATGAAGAACATTTCGAAAGTCATCGCTGTCTGCATCGTCGCGGCAGCGTCGACGCTGAGTCTCGGCGCGGAGCCAACCACGTCCGCGGAAGCGGCACGAGCTCGCGCGGTCGCGGCTTCGAAAGAAGCGCGCGCCGCGGCGGATCGAGCCGCCAAGGCCTTCATCCGTTCTGCAGGAGAAGCTGTCAGAAATACGCTAGTGGTATGCTCCTGTCGAAAATCAACCCACCCCCAATCCCCGTGTTTCGGTGCGAAGTCGCCGCTCTTCCACGCGCTTCCTGTCCCGGGTTCCATTTGCCAACCCGGCCGACCAACAGCATGTGAAGAAGCCGTTTGATCCACCCGCCGCCACGGCGATGGGCTACGCCATCAGGAGCTCGATGCGCCAATCCGTCCGAGGCCCCGCGTATTTCTCAGCAGTTGCAGCGGTCGTTGTTTTCGGAATGATCGCCATTCCCGCCGGAGCGCAGGCTCTGCATCCCATCGAGAGCCCGATGCGACGGGAGTTTCCGACGGTGGCGCCCGGATCTTCGGCGCAGCCGGAAAGCGGCGCCGAGGCAGGTGTGTCGGGGTCGTGGATGGCGGAGGTGCAGGAGAACATCCGGCGCAAAGAGTATGAGGTGACGTGGCAGCAGCGGTCTCACGCTTCCGATCCGCCTCCCTCCTGGCACGCGGCGAACCGGGCCAACGATCTGCGTACCTGGTTCACGGAGGAGGGCATCGTGGTGGTGCGGCGTACGGAGCCGGAGCCGTCGTGGAGCTGGGGTTTGCGGTTGCGTGGCGGGGCGGCCGCCCAACCGGTGGCGAGCGGCAATCGGGTCGAATACGAGCGCGGGGACGTGACCGAGTGGTACGTCAACGACGAGCGGGGCCTCGAGCAGGGCTTCACTGTTCCGCGCGCGACACCGAGTCTCGTAGGAAACGACGGAACACTGCGGCTCGTGCTCGATGTCGTGGGAAACACGACGCCGCGCCGCGCGGGCGGCGGGGCCATCGAGTTCCTCACCCCCCACGGAGTCACTGCGCTTCGCTACGACAAACTCATCGTGCGCGATGCCTCTGGAATGGTGCTCCCGTCGGCGATGGAGCTGGCGGGCGGACCGATCGTCCTGACGGCCGATGTGCGCGGCGCGGCCTGGCCGGTGGTGGTCGATCCGCTGATCACCTCTACGGCCGACGCCCAGCTCGAGTCGAACCAGGTGAATGCGGAGTTCGGCATCAGCGTCTCGGGCGCCGGCGACGTGAACGGGGACGGCTACGGCGACGTGTTCGTCGGCGCCAATTTATTCGACAACGGCGAGACCAATGAAGGAGCGGCCTTCGTCTACCACGGCAGCGCGAGCGGGGTCGATGCCACGGCGGATGCCCAGCTCGAGGCGAACCAGGCCAGTGCGTTCTTCGGCTTCAGCGTCTCAGGCGCCGGCGACGTGAACGGGGACGGCTACGGCGACGTGATCGTCGGGGCCTATCTCTTCGACAACGGCCAGAGCCATGAAGGAGCGGCCTTCGTCTACCACGGCAGCGCGAGCGGGGTCGATGCCATTGCTGACGCCCAGCTCGAAAGCGACCAGGTGGATGCGTTCTTCGGCCGCAGCGTCTCGGGCGCCGGCGACGTGAACGGGGACGGCTACGGCGACGTGATCGTCGGGGCCTATCTCTTCGACAACGGCCAGAGCGATGAAGGAGCGGTCTTCGTCTACCACGGCAGCG
>CAZLGP010000260.1:0-26732 GCA_964558905.1 uncultured Thermoanaerobaculia bacterium
GGCGGACGCCGAGCTCGTAGAAGACGTTCGCGTTCGCGGTCGTGAGGTCGGCGACCGCGAACGGGCAGAGGATCAATCGCTCGAACGTCGGCTGGTGGATGATTCCGCCGCTCATCTCCTCGTCCGCCCGGATCGGATCGAGACCCGCGTCTTCGATGGCCGGACGGATGATCTGCGCGTAGACGCCGTCGAAGTCGATGGTCTTGCCGTCGACGTCGTTCTTTTTTCCGAACGGCATGAGAACGAAGCAGAGCGGCGCGAGCATGACGGGTAGCATAGCAGCGTGACCTTTCGCGATCTCTTCCCCGTGACGGAGAACCTCGTCTACTTCAACCACGCGGCCGTGGGGCCGCTCTCGGCGCGTGCCTGCGAGGCGATGGAGCGTCACGCGCGAGATCAGCGTGATTTCGGGGCGTTGCACTGGCGGGAGTGGTACGCGGAGCACGATCGCGCGCGAGAGGCCGCGGCGCGGCTGATCGGCGCCGGCGCGCACGAGATCGCGATCATCAAGAATACCTCCGAGGGGTTGTCGTTCGTCGCGCAGGGGATGCGTTGGCAGGAGGGAGACAACGTCGTCACGACCGCGCTGGAGTTCCCCTCCAACTGGACTCCGTGGAAGCGGCTCGAAGCGCGCGCGGTGGAGTGTCGCGTCGCGGCGACGCCGGCCGTCGATGACATCGCGCCGCTCATCGACGACCGCACCCGGCTCGTCACCGTCTCGTCGGTCGCCTTTCATAACGGCTTCACCGCCGACCTCCGAGCGATCGGAGCCCTCTGCGCGAGTCGCGGCGTCCGCTTCTGCGTCGATGCGATTCAGAGTCTCGGGGTTCTTCCGATCGACGTCCGCGCCGCGAAGATCGACTTCCTCGCCGCCGATGGACACAAGTGGCTCTGCGGTCCCGAAGGGGCGGGCATCTTCTACGTGGCCGCGGAGCGGATCGAGGAGCTCGAGGTCGTCGAGAACGGCTGGACGAACATCGACCGCAAGGGCAGGTTCCTCGACGCTCCGATCGACTGGCTGCCCGACTCGCGCCGTTTCGAAGCGGGCTCCCTCAACACGAACGGGATCTACGGCCTGCGCGCGGCGCTCGACCTTCTGCTCGAGCTCGGCATCGAGACCGTCCGCGACCGGGCGATGGCCGTGGCCGCGACACTGGCGGAAGGCCTCGAGTCGATCGGCTGGGCGGCGCCCCTTTTCGGCGCTCCGATCGTCGGCGCGACTCCACCAGACGTAGAAAAGTCGATCGTGTGGTACCACCGGAAGCTCGAGGAGCAGGGCATTGTCTGCGCGCCGCGGGAAGGGCTGTTGCGGTTCTCGCCGCACTTCTACAACGACGCCGGTGAGGCGGAGCGGATCGTTGACGCGCTGCAGAGTCTCAAAGTCTCAAAGTCTCAAAGTCTCAAAGGCCTCCACCCTCCTCTTTGAGACTTTGAGACTTTGAGACTTTGAGACTTCCAGCGTCGTATCATCATCGTATGACGATCACGGCGCTGTTTCTCTGCGTGATCGCGCTCGTCATCGGCGCGGTCGCTGGGTGGATGGTCGGGAGCGCGAGGAAGAACGCGGACGCGCAGCGGGCGCTCGCCGAGCGCGACCTCGCGCGCCAGGAGCGGATCAGGAGCGACGCCGCGCGGGGCGAGATGCAGCGGCGCCTCGAAGCCGCGCAGCAGGAGCGGGCCGCGGCCGAGGCTCGTGCGGTCGAGACGCTGCGCCAGCTCGATGACCACAGGGAGAATCACAAGCAGGTCGAGGAGACGTTCGCCGCTCTCGCACACAAGGCGTTCAAGTCCGTCTCCGAGTCGCTCGTGCAGACGAGCAAGACCCAGATCGACGGGTCGCTGAACACGAAGACCGCCGAGATCGACGCGCTGCTCAAGCCCGTCCGGGACATGCTCGACACGTACCGCGGCGAGCTGCTCAAGAGCGAGCAGACCCGCAATGAAGTCTACGGCGGCCTCCAGGAGCAGATCCGCTCGCTGCTCACGGCGCAGGAATCGGCGCAGCGCGAGGCCTCGCGTCTCGCCACCGCGTTGCAGTCGCCGACCGTGCAGGGCTCGTGGGGCGAGATGTCGCTCAAGCGCTGCATCGAGCTGGCCGGGATGAGCGAGCACTGCCGCGACTTCGAGACGCAGCAGACGTTCCTGAACGACGAAGGCAAGCGCCTCCGCCCCGATGTCATCGTCAACCTTCCCAACGAGCGCGTGATCGCCATCGACGTGAAGGCGCCACTGACCGAGTACATCGCCGCCTGCAGCGAGCCCGACGAGACCCGCAAGACCGCGCTGCTCATGCAGCACGCGAAGAACCTCCGCCGCCACATCGACTCCCTCGTGAAGCGCGAGTACCAGGCCTCCATCGGCGAGACGCTCGATTTCACGGTGATGTTCATTCCCGGCGAGCATTTCCTCTCCGCCGCGCTCGCCACCGACCTCACCCTCCTCGACTACGCCGCCGAGAAAAAGATCTTCCTCGCCACGCCGACGGTCCTGGTGCCGCTCCTGCGCGCGGTGGCCGCGAGCTGGAAAGCGGAGAAGACCGAGGAGAACGCGAAGCGGATGCACGACGCCGCGGTCGAGCTCTTCGCCCGCTTCGTGACGGTCATGGAGTACATCACCGGCGTCGGGGAACAGCTCCGCAGGACCGTCGACAGCTACAACAAGGTCATCCGCTCGATCGACACCCGCCTCTGGCCCAAGGGCGAAGAGCTCCAGCGCATGGCCGGCAGCGGCAAGAAGCTCGGCGACCTCGAGCAGCTCGAGGCCGTGCCCCTGGAGTCGTCCAAGCTGCGACTCACCATGCAAGGCGAGGAGCCGGGGGTGGTGGTGCAGATCCGCGAGTGAGTTGAGCAGGGTCAGACCTCGAATCTCTACGTTGACAGTTGACAGTCTGCAGGAGCTGATGCGGAGCGTGCCGACCTGTCAACTGCAAACTGTCAACTGCCAACGTAGAGACACTCAGTGTGCTACCATCTCCCCGCCATGACGACCCGCCAGGAGAACGAGCCGATGCCCAAGAGCCTCCGCTCGTGTCTTTGGCTCGAGCTCGTCTAGCACTCCCGCCTCGCACTCTTCCCCGTTGACTGATCTCCGTTGGCGTTGCTGGCGATGGTGTCACCCATCATCTGTCTGACTCTCCACGAGCATCGAACAACGAGGAACGAGATCTTGATCACCGTCGTCGACAACTACGATTCCTTCACGTACAACCTGGTCCAGCAGATCGAGCGTCTCGCTGGCGAGCGGCTGCGCGTGATCCGCAACGATGCTTTCGAGCCTGAGGCGCTGCTCGCCGAAAAGCCGAAGGCGATCGTCATCTCGCCCGGTCCCGGGACGCCCGCGCGAGCGGGCCGCTGCATCGATCTGATCCGACGCAATCACGCAACGCCCCTCCTCGGCGTCTGTCTCGGGCATCAAGCCATCGCCGAGGCCTTCGGCGCGAGCGTCGTGCGCGGGGCGCTTCCGGTGCACGGCAAGGTGAGCGAAGTCCATCATCGCGGAGAGCGCCTCTTCGCCGGCTGCCCCGATCCGATGCACACCGCGCGCTATCACTCGCTCGTCGTCGAGCACGACACCGTGCCCGACGTCCTCAGCATCGACGCGGAAACGGCGGACGGCGCCATCATGGCTCTGTCGCACAAACAGCGTCCCATCTACGGGATTCAGTTCCACCCGGAGTCTTACGGCACCACCGGTGGCGACCTGCTCATTCGCAACTTCCTCGCGTGCCTCGAATCCCCCGCCAACCGTCAACCGTCAACCGCCAACCTCAAAGGAGCCCTCTCATGATCACGCAATCGATCCGCCGCGCGATGGACGGCCATGATCTCGAACGCGAAGAGATGCACGAAGTCTTCGGCCACGTCATGGACGGTGCCGCCAGCGACGTTCTCAAGAGCGCACTACTCGTCGCCCTGCGCATGAAAGGGGAGACCGCGGACGAGATCACCGGCGCGGCGATGGCGATGCGGGAGCGTGTCACGCCGCTCGATTATGCCGACGACAAGCGCGACGATCTCGTCGACACCTGCGGCACAGGTGGCGATGGCCGCGGCACGTTCAACATCTCGACGGTGGCCGCGCTGGTCGCGGCCGGCGCCGGCGCGAACGTGGCCAAGCATGGCAACCGCGCCGTCTCCTCCTCCTGCGGCAGCGCGGATGTCCTCTCGGCCCTCGGCGTGTACATCGATCTCGACGCGCCGCGGATGTCCGACGTCTTGCGCCGCGCCGGCATCGCATTCCTGTTCGCTCCGAAGCTTCACCCTGCGATGGCGGCGGTCGCCGGCGTGCGCAAGGAGTTGGGCGTGCGGACGATCTTCAACGTCCTCGGACCGCTGACGAACCCCGCCTTCGCGCGCCGCCAGGTCCTCGGCGTGTACGCGGAGAGGCTCGTCGAGGTCGTCGCGCAGGTCCTCGCGGCCCTCGGCGCGCGTCACGCGCTGGTCGTACACAGTCGCGACGGGCTTGACGAGATCTCGATCTCCGCGGCCACGCGCGTCTGCGAAGTGCGCGACGGCGAGCTGCGCTCCTACGAAGTGACGCCCGAGGAGTTGGGATTGCCGAGACATCCGATCGAGGCCGTCGCGGGCGGCGATGCGCGCGAGAACGCGGCCATCGCCCGCGACGTCCTGAACGGAGCGAATGGGGCGCGGCACGACATCGTCGTCGCGAACGCCGGCGCCGCGCTCTACGTCGGCGGCCAAGCGCCCTCGATCCGCGACGGGGTCGCGCTCGCGAAGGAGTCGATCGCCAGCGGACGCGCGTCCGCGAAGCTGCAGCAACTCGTGAGCGAGTCGAATGCGGCGGGAGGTGTCGCGTGACGGTTCTGGATCAGATCGTGGAGCGGACGCGTGAACGTTTGCGCGACGAGGCGAAGCCCGATCGCCGGGCGGCGGAAGAGGTCTCGCGGACGCGGCTGCCACACGCGTTTCGTGATGCGCTCGCACGCGAGGGCGTGAATGTGATCGCGGAGATCAAGTCCGCGTCCCCCTCGGCCGGCGCGATCGTGCCCGACCCCGACGTGGAGTCGATCGCGCGCGAATACGCGCGCGGCGGCGCGGCGGCGGTCTCCGTGGTCACGGAGCCGGAGTTCTTCCGCGGCTCGCGTGAGTGGCTGGCCCGCGCGCGCGGCGCGAGCGGACTGCCGGTGGTGATGAAGGACTTCGTCGTCGAGCCGTCGCAGATCGTGCGCGGCATCGCCGCCGGCGCGGACGCGATCCTCCTGCTCGCCTCGATCCTCGACGCGTCGCGCCTGCGCGACTACATCGCGCTCGTCGAGGCCTACGGCTGCGACGCCCTCGTGGAGATCCATGATGAGGAGGAGCTCGAGCGTGCAGTCGTCGCGGGTGCGCGGATCATCGGCGTGAACAACCGCGATCTGAAGTCGTTCCAGGTCGACCTCGCGACGTCCGAGCGCCTCGGCGCGAAGATGCCGCCGGACGCGATCCGCGTCGCGGAAAGCGGCATCCGCGTACGCGCGGACGTGGAGCGATTGCGCGCAGCCGGCTTTCACGCATTCCTCGTCGGCGAGTCTTTACTTCGACAAACCGACCGCGCGGCGGCGGTTCAGGCGTTGGTATGACGAAAGTGAAGATCTGCGGCATCACCCGCGCGGAGGACGCCGAGCTCGCGGTGGCCCTCGGCGCCGACTACCTCGGCTTCGTCTTCGTCCCCGAGTCCCCGCGATCCGTGACGCCGGAGCAGGCACGCCAAGTCATCGAGTCGACGAGTCGTCGCGCGGGCGCGGTCTCGACGACTCGGCGGCACGACGACTCGACGACTCGCTTCGTCGGCGTCTTCCGGAATGCTTCGCGCGACGAGATTCTCCCCACCATCGAAGTAGCCAACCTGGACATCATTCAAGTCCATGGCTCGTGGGATTCCCGCCAACCGCCAACCGCCAACCGCCAACCGGTCCCCGTCATTCAGGCGTTCAGCGTTCAGAACGAGCTGCCCGACACCGACACCGCGGCGGACTACATCCTCTTCGACACCGGCGGCGGCACCGGTCGCACCTTCGACTGGTCGCTGCTGGCGGCGTACCCACGCACGAAACCGTTCTTCCTGGCCGGGGGCATCACACCCGACAACGTGGCCGAGGCGATCGCGAGGACGCAACCCTTCGCGATCGACCTCGCCAGCGGCGTCGAGAGCGCTCCGGGGATCAAGGATCACCAAAAAATGAAGCGTTTGTTCGAGGCGATCTCACGATGACCGCAATGCCCGACCGCCAAGGCTTCTTCGGCCAGTTCGGCGGCAAGTTCGTTCCCGAAACACTGATGGCCGCGCTCGACGAGCTGGAGTCGGCGTACAGGAAGCTCAAACGCGACGCGGAGTTTCGCCGCGAGCTCGACGACGTGCTCGCCGACTTCGTCGGCCGTCCCACGCCGTTGACACAGGCCCGGAAGTTCGCGGAGCTCTGCGGCGGCTTCACGCTCTTCCTCAAGCGCGAGGACCTCAATCACACCGGCGCGCACAAGATCAACAACGCCATAGGCCAGGCCCTCATCGCCAAACGAATGAACAAGCAGCGCATCATCGCCGAGACCGGCGCGGGCCAGCACGGCGTGGCCACCGCCACGGCCTGCGCGCTGCTCGGTCTGCAGTGCGTCGTCTACATGGGCGAGGTCGACATGGCCCGCCAGGAGCTGAACGTCTTCCGCATGCGCCTCCTGGGGGCGGAAGTCGTCCCGGTGTCGAGCGGCTCGCGCACGCTGAAGGACGCGATCAATGAGGCGATCCGCGACTGGGTCACCAACGTCCGCACCACGCACTACATCCTCGGCTCGGTCCTGGGGCCGCACCCCTATCCGATGATCGTCCGCGACTTCCAGTCCGTGATCGGCCGCGAGGCGCTCGTGCAGCTTCGACGGAAAACGGGCGCTCTGCCCGACGTCGCGATCGCGTGCGTCGGCGGAGGCTCGAACGCGATCGGTCTCTTCTCCGCGATGTTGAAGCACCCGGCCATTCGATGCATCGGCGTCGAAGCCGGAGGCCGCGGCCCGACCCTCGGCGACCATGCCGCCCGGTTCTCCGGTGGCGCGCTCGGCGTGCTGCACGGAACGCGATCCATGGTTCTCCAGGACGAGTTCGGACAGATCGCCGAGACGCATTCGATCTCAGCGGGCCTCGACTACCCGTCCATCGGTCCCGAGCACGCGCACCTCCATGAGACCGGCCGCGTCGAGTACCACGACTGCGACGACGACCTCGCGCTCGAGGCCTTTCACAAGCTGAGCGAGAGCGAGGGCATCATCCCCGCGCTGGAGTCATCACACGCCCTCGGATGGCTGTTGCGGCACGGACACACGATCGCGCCGGACCAAGTCGTGGTCGCAAACCTCTCCGGCCGCGGCGACAAAGATGTCCCGCAGGTGGCGGGGAGCGCCGGCGTGCCGCCGACTGGCCTGGCGGCGTCCTCGCCGCCGAGGAGCGTGCGATGAACCGCGTCGATGCCCTCTTCATGAAGCTGAAGCGCGAGAAGAGATGCGGCCTCATCGCCTACGTCACCTGTGGCGACGGCGACACAGTGCGCATCGTCGAAGAGCTCGAGCGAGCCGGCGCGGATGCCATCGAGCTCGGCATCCCCTTCTCCGATCCGATCGCCGACGGCCCGGTCATCCAGGCCGCCTCGCAACGCGCACTCGCGAACGGCACGACCACGCTTCACGTCTTCGAGATTGCGCGGGCCATCCGGGAACGCAGCGAGATTCCGCTGATCGCGTTCTCGTATCTCAATCCCATCCTTCGCTATGGCGCCGAGCGCTTCGCCGCTGACGCGAAGGCCGCGGGCATCGACTCGCTGCTGCTCACCGATCTCCCGCCGGAAGTCTCGAAGGACCTGCGCGACGCCCTGCATGCGGAGAACCTCGGCTGCGTGTTCCTCCTGGCGCCGACATCGACGGACGCGCGCATCAAGACCGTGAACAAAGCGAGCGACGGGATCGTCTATTACGTCTCGACCACCGGCGTGACCGGCACGCGCAAAGACCTCGACCCCGCGCTGATCGCACGCCTCGACGAGGTCCGCGCGCGCCTGCGCAAGCCGGTCGCCGTCGGCTTCGGCATCTCCCGCCACGAGCACTACGTGCTGCTGCGCGACCACTGCGACGCCATCGTCGTCGGCAGCGCGATCGTGCGGGCGGTGGCGGAGGGACGAAGCGCGGGTGATGTCGTGAGGGAGATTCTGGCGCGCTGACTTCGCGTCCCGCGACGCTTCATCGCACGAAGGCGGGGATTCACCACAGCGGCACAGCGCGGCAGAGCCGCAACCAAAGCCGCCGTAGGCGGCGGTAGCGAGTAGCACCCGGCTTCAGCCGGGTGTTCTTGGCGCAACGGAAATGAGCCCGCGTAGCGGGCGGCAGGAACGCGCCGAAGGGGCCTGTCGCCCGCTACGCGGGCTGCCCCCCCCCGCATCATTCACCCGGCTGAAGCCGGGTGCTATTTCCTACCGCCGCCTACGGCGGCTGAAATCTTCGCGTCGCGCGCAGAAACTTGTGGTTAGTAGTACTTAGAGCACAGGGGGGACGGAGAGAAGCACTGGAAGGGGTGGAGAAAAGCGCCCCTTCCCAGAGGTCTTCGTCCTCCCTCTGTGTTCTCTGTGGCTCTGCGGTGAGTCCCAACCGTCCCTCACGGATCGAATCGCCGTCTCTCGCGAGGCGCGCACGACACTAGTCCGTAACCCGGTGCTCTTCGATGATCGTGTTCAGGGAAGTGCCGTTGATGTCGAGGTACAGATGCCGCTCGGTCACGGACACCGACATCCGGACGCGTCGTGCCAGGCGCTCCGCCAGCGCGTCGATGAACCCGCGCCCAAAGCTGTAGATCGGGATCTCCGCGGCGCGATGGATCTTCTTTCCGTCGAGCTGTCCGAGGACATTGCGCAGGTCGCGGTGCGTATAGACCGCGACGCGCCCCGCGAGCTTGCTCGCGCGGTGCAGACGGGCGGAATCCGGCGCGCCGATCTCGATCCATCCGGTGATCCGTCCGGTCAGGTCGCGCACGACGATCGCCGGTTCGTCGCCATCCGACAGCCCTGAGGTGAATTCGATGCCTTCCGCGTATTCGAGGCAGTAGGCGAGGAGCCGCGTGACCAGGTAGGCCGGCGATTCGGAGGGATGCATCGCCAGCCGCAGCTCGAGGCTTTCATACACGCCGCGATCGACGTCGGAGATCTCGACCGAGGCGTTGTAGATGGTGGAGGTCAGCGCCATGGCGGCGGATGGTATCGCGCAACGGAGGCGTTGCAGGGCGTTCAAAATCCGCGGACCGCCGCCGTCTCGGCGGCTGACGTGCACGCGTCCCGCGTGCACGCGCGCGGGCGCAGGCCCGCTATGCGGACCCCGTGTTGCGCCGGAGGCGCGGCAGAGGGTTAGCCGGTGGCGAGCGCGGAGCGCCGCCACCGGACCGTTGGGTTGTCGATTGCGCCCCGGCAGGGGCGGCAGACGTCTCTTCCGCCCCTGCCGGGGCGGTTTGAGCAGCACGCGTTCCTTTCCGGTGGCTGCGCGCTTTCGCGCTTGCCACCGGCTACCCTCTGATGTCCCTTCGGGACGATCTCCCTGCGGCACCCCCAAATGTCCAAACTCCAGGGCCGGGCAGGATGCCCGGCCCCGAAATCGACGCGCTACTGATCGGTCTCGTAGGAGGTGACCATCACGCGTTGCATCTCGAGTTGGGACTCGAGGCAGCCGCGAGCGAGGCACTCGTTGAAATAGACTTCCGGCGTGCCACTCGCGCTGAAGTTGCCGCGCATGAGCACGGCGCCGTAATAGACCGCGTTGCCGGAGCCGTCGTATCCGCCCTCGTTGTAGAGCGCGCCGAAGAGGAGCGGGGCGAGTGTCACCAGCGCCCCGTCGAGGTCGTAGCCGTTCGACGTGCAGTCGCGTAGTGACGACGTGCTCTTGCACGGCTCGACCTGATTCTTGGCCAGACGTTTCTTCGGCCTCCTCTTCGAGAGGTCGGTCGGGTTGTGCCAGCCGAGCGTCACCCCGCCGTCGGCGTTGCCCTGGGTGGGATAGAGGATGTTCACGTACGGCTCGTGCGGCTCGGAGCAGTTACCGTTCACCGGGGTCTCCATGTCGCTCAGATCGGGGACCGTGCAGCCGGGAGTCCATGGCACCGGCAGGTAGACGGTGTTCGCCGGAATCGCCCCGCCGTTCGGGCGCGTCAATGCCGTCGGGTTCAACGCCACGTACCAATCGAACACGCCGTTGTCGTTAATGTCCTGAAAATCCCAGCTCTTGTTGCCCTGGCCCACGGTGCGGAAGTTCCCCGCGGGAAGCGCGCCGCCCACGAGCTTGTAGTCGCCGGTGGTCAGATCGACCTCGCGATAGCCGACGTCCCGGAACGGCTCGCCCGGCATCTGAAAGACGTCGTCGTCGACGAGGTTGCCCTGACCGGTCGTTCCGAAGTTCTCGGCATTGAGGTAGATGTAGCCTTGCATCTGAAACGGCTTGCCGACGGCGGCGCTGATCTTGACACCGGGTGTCAGCGTGCCTCCTTTGCCGTACTGCGGGTTCTTGCCGTTCTTCGAGTCGAAGAAGTAGAAGCCGGCCCCGAGGCCGTTCTTCTCCGCGTTGAGCCACTGTTCGATCGGTTTCTTGGCTCCGCCCGGGCCGATGAACTGGTTGGTGGCCTGGTCGTATTTGAAGTAATAGAGATCGTTTCCGGGCTGGTTGTCGCCGGACTGCGCGACCGCTTTCCAGAACTCGTAATCCATGGTCGGGAAGAAGACCTCCACACGCTCCGGATGCGGCGTGGTCGTGTCGGTGAAGGTCTGGTTCTGAAAGAGGTTCGAAAGACGGCCGGAGACGACTTCGTTCGTCGTTGCGAAATCGCACGGATGCGGCAGGACCGTGCTGCCGCAGGGGACGGTCTTGTTGTTGTTCACGACGATCTCGCCGCGGGCGCGTGCATGCAGCCAGGGGTCCTCGATGGGCTGCTCGAGGAGTGCGTACAACCAGGGATGCTCCGAGTAGAAGGCGTCCGTGGCATCGATGCGGAACGGACGGCTCGCCTCCGCTTTCCATGAGATCCCGGATACTTCGGCCAACGAGTCTCCGACGACCTTCTTCCAGTCCGTCATGACCGGAGCGGAGCTATGCGAAGTGCCGCCGGCAATCGTGCGGTAGGCGAACTTTTGCAGCTCGGGATCGGCGGCGACGGCGGTGTTCGGCGGGTGGATCACGGAGTTCGGCGGATAGACGGTGCTGGCCGTCCACTCCTTCGTGCTGTCATAGCCGTACTCGAAATTCATGATCTCGTTGGCGTCGAACCACGGCATGCCCACGGCCGGGCGGTTCACCTGGGTTTCCTTTTCGGAGAGGATCTTGCCCCAGTAGACGTGGAAGTTGCCTTGGCCGACCAGCGAGCCCGAGGTCTCGATGGCGCCGTCCACGGTCGGGAACGGCGTCTCGGCAAGGACGAGCTTGACGGTGCGCTGCGCGATCACGCGGCCGGCCTGGAGCTTCTGTGCCGTCACGCGGACGGTGGCCACGCCGTACCGCGTGCCACCCTCCCAGAACCCGCTGTCGCCGGCTCCGTTCACCAGATCGGCGCCCGGGATCGGCGGCGCGTAGACGCGGATGTCGGAGATCCGTACGCTGTCGTCGACGAAAAGCTTGTCGTTGAGCTGGTTCAGGAAGTCCGTGGCGACGTTGTTGGCGCCGAGGGTGATCTTCACGTCCGCCGTATCGACGTTCCCGAAGAACCGATTGTTGTTGACGATCTTGAACGGGACGTCGAACAGCAATTCACCGGCGGTCCCTTTGTAGTAGTGCGTCCCGGTCGTCAGGACTCGCTGGGTCTTGATGGCGGTCTTGTTGGGCGGGAGCAGGCCGCGGTCCAAAGCCCACTCGGCGTCCTGAAACCATTCCACGACCACCTTCGCTCCCGCCTCCGCGGCGGCCTGGGCCTGGACGTAGTTCCGCTCGTTGACGGAGATGGCGCTCTCGGTCTCCGAGATGGCGACGAAGGCGAGGCCGAGCAGGGACAGCCCGGCCATGACCATGAGGCTGACCAGAAGGGCCGAGCCCCTCTGGTCTGCGTTTGCGCCGCGGTTGCGTGTGTCGATCTTCATGCTCCACCTCATCACTGGCACGTGCTCGCCGGTTCGGTACAGGTCGCGGCTCCCGGCGCAATCTGGCAACTCAGGAGGTCTCCCGTCGGCACCTGATAAATGATGCAGAGGGAGACTGTCGGATTGGTGCCCTGCAGGTTGTTGTCCTTGAAATTGAGCTGCAGCTTGTACGTGGACGAGCTTCCGTTCACGACGGAGTTGGCTGGAGCGGTCACCACGACCGTTTCCAGGGCGCACCCCGTGTTGACGGTCGTGCCGTTGAACCCGACGGACTCCAACTCGTCTCCGCTGGACTCGTTGAATCGAACCACGACCTTCTTCACGGTCAGGTTGTTCGCGGAGGCGTTTTTGAGCGTATAGACGACGTTCGTCTTGTTGACGGTCACGATGGAGCTGTCGCTGCCGCTGTCCGCGAGACTGCACGCGGGGGCGGCGGTGTCGATCACGTACAGGTCGGTGATCTTCGTGCAGCCCTTGTCGTCGACGGCGGTGACGAGGATGCGCATTGGACGGCCGTCCGGCGTGTTCGGGACGGCGAACGAGGCACTCGACGCGGGACCGGCCTGGGTCATCGTCGCGAACTGGCTGCCGTCGGTGGCGTCGAGGACCGTGACGCGGAACTCCTTCACGGCGCTGGTCGTCGTCGCCACGAGGGTGGCGCCCTCGATGATGAACGGATCAGCGGCCGATCCCGACCCGCCGTACGCGCCGCTAGCGATGGTCGCGCTTAGGGCGCCGGCGTTGAAGACGCATGGGTAAATCACCGGCTCGGAAGGCTCGCTCTCCGCGCAGTCCACCGCGACCAATTCGAACTTGGTTAGATCGATGAGCTTGACGGGATAAGTGACCGTGAGCGCGCCGCCCTCGATCGTCCGGATGCCTGAGGCGCTGGCCGGGAATGTCGTTCCGTCCGCCGAGGTGTAGGCGCGCAGGATGTACTTGTCGACCGCGATCGGCTCGCCCCCGGTGTTTTTGTTTACGGCTCCCCATGTGAGCGTGATGTCGCAATTCACGCCGGTGCAATCGGCCTTCTCGAGCGTGAGCGCCGGTTTTTGGGGCTGGGCGTCATAGTTTTCCGCCCGGCCCAGAACGGCGTTTTCGCCGAGCGCCGGGTACCACTCGCTCAGGGCCTGGGCCGCGTCTCCGGACTCGTTCCAGGTGGCATTCCGCGCGCAGTAATCGACGACGCGGATTCGATAGTAGTAATCGGTACAATTCGCGGCCGTGAGGTCGCTCCACTGCATGAAGTCACCGGCGGAGACCGGCTGGATGGTGGTCCCGGCCTCCAGCACCCGGACCGACTGCGGATCGCCGGGCTGGAAGTCGATGGCGCGTCCACGCCAGATCTCGTAATACCGCTTCTCGGCGGGCGGCATGTTGCTCTGCGTCAGGACGCCGCCGCTGGTGCACGACAGTTGGTCCTCGCCGGGGAGGTTCGCCGACGCGGGTGGGAAGTAGAGATCGATCTGGTTCTTCAGCCCTCCATAGGGAGCCGCTGAGGTCGGGTGCGTGGCGATGAGCTCCTCGAGCGGGGCCGGTGTCGTCGCGTTGAGCACCTGGTACTGGCCCATGCACTTGGACGGCTTCGCGCCCCATTTACTGACAGCCTGGACCGCGAACGAATAGCTCTGACCGGGCTGGATGTAGCGCCCGACGCTTCCGGAGAGGTTCAATCCCACTTCCTCGGAGTACTGGAAGCCGCCGATGGGCATGTCGTCGCCCTGGCAGGGGTCGGTGTCATAGAGGACGGCGTACGACTCGACGTCGCCGCCGGCCGAAGGAGCCGACCAGGTCAGGAAGGGGGCATTGCAGGCGCCGACGCAGATGGACTTGATGTCCGGCGCTCCGGGCGCCTCGGTGCTGTACTCCTTCATTCCGCGCCGCCCCGCGTTTCGCGGTGCGATGAGCGACCTGAGCTCCATTTTTCTGTAGTTCGGGGCAACGGAGTCGGCCGCATCGGTATATGCGTAGTCCGGCTGCGGGTTCATGCCCACCAGCGTAAGATCGACCGCGCGGATGGAAGCGCGGTCATCGCGGCCGGCCACCAGGGCGTCGGGGTTGCCGCCGTCGTATTGACCGTCGCCATTGGGCAGGGTCGCGAGCTCGTCGGCCGCCTCGGCGCGGGTCGTGTTGTAATAACGATAGCGCACCTCACGGATGTTCTCCGCCACCGGAATGCCGCCGTCAGGAGTGCCGTCGTCCTTGATGGTGTAGCGGTACAGCGTGTAGGGAGGGCTGTTGCAGCCATTGGTACAGAGATCGACGCCGCCGATCGTGATCTTGTTCTCCTTGGCGTCGGTCGCGGGATTGGCCTTGCGGGGAATGGACGTATCCGCATAGAAGACGAGGTCGTCCGCCGATTCGCCACTGGCCCATTTCACGGGACGAAGCGCGTAAATGACGATCTCGTTGTTCGCGGTCGTGACCACCGGGAACTCGGAGGACTCGAGGTTCGGCTCGCGGCCGCTCTCGCACGGATCCATGCCGGTGCAGGGACCGGTCGCCGTCCCGTAATTGAAGTTCGCGCGAATGGCCACCGCCGAGCGGCCGGCGTATTCGATCTGTTCATCGGGCTGCTGATACTGCAGGGATCCGTTCTCCTGCCAGGTCAGCGTGCTGCCGGCCTCGGTGACCTGCTCTTTGTCGATCGTCGGCCAGATCGGCTCGGTCTTACCGCTCGTGCCGCCGTTGGTGCAGATGTAGGTGTGCCCGTTCGCGTTGGTGGGCTGGATGAGCATGCCGCTCGTGTAGGTCGTCTCCGCCTTCCACGTGGTGGCCAAAGCTCCGAAGGGCGTGCCGTCACGGTCGTAGTCGAAGCCCGCCATGCGCAGGTCGGCGGAGAGCTTGTCGAACGCGACGCGGGTGCTCTGTTGCATGTCCGAAGCTTCGACGGACTGCTTGAAGACCTGATTGCTGCGGTCGTACAGCATCAGTGCGGCGAGGATGATGACTGCGAAGATCGCCACCGCGACGAGAATTTCCGCCATCGTGTAGCCGCGCTCGTTCGGTTTGCGAGAGAGAATCGTCGTATTCATGGTTACCCCGTTCAGAAGGCGCGGTTGAATTTGACCAGGTCCGCGGTCACGTTGCGGTTGCGCGAGTCTTCGCGCCACTCGGTGACCACTCGCATCCGGACGATCCCGGCCGTAGTCGGGTCGTTGGCCGTGAACATTTCGTCTGGCATGAGGATGAGCGTGGCCTTGCCGGACGCCATCTTGGAGGCCGGAAGCTGTGCCTTCCAGCGAGTCAGATATTTTGGCCCGCTGGCCTCCTCTTTGGTGAGGTCCGTGGTCGTGCGAATGAGGGCGTTGTTGTACGTCACGCCGGCGACGGTGTGCGTGGCCGGCTTCTCGGCGCTGGTGATCTTGAACTGCGTATTGAGGGTGGCGACGTTCAGTGGTTGCAGGTCTTCGAGGATCTGTGTCGTCACGGACGTCGCTCGGGTGAGCTGTTTGCCGCTGTAGACGTTGCGGCGGCCGAAGGCGAACAGGGTCACGACCGACAGCAGGATCGTCCCCAGGAGGGCCATGGCGATCAGCAGCTCGATCAGGTTGTAGCCGCGCTCTGTGTTCTTGATCCGCATTCAGGCCTCCTACTCGGTGGACACCATCCCGGTCGTGCGGACCGAGATGGTGTAAATCGGTTTGGCGATGTCGGTGTGGGTCGTCTTGATCAGCACCTTCCCCAGGCCGCTCGGAGCGCGCGCGACGCCGGTCCGCTCGAAGACGATGTCCGGGAGATCGCCGAGGCCGCCGTCGTCGATCGAATCGGGGAACTCCGACGCACCCGACGAGTTCTCGAAGTAGACGTCCTCCTGCAGATACTTCGGGTTCGTGCCGAGGGGGGCCCAACTCGTGCCCTCGTTCGTCGACTCGTGCAGGTAGTAGATGCGCTTGCCTTCGACGAACGACACGCGGACGAGCGAGGAGGCCGTCACCGCGCGCTGCCTCGCCGCGCGCAGGTCATTCGTGAACTGCCGTAGCGAGCCTTTGAAGACGCTCGCCTTCCGCATCGCGATGAAGTTCGGGACGGTCACGAGCGTGAGGACGCCGATGATGGCGACGACGACGAGCATCTCCATCATGCTGTAGCCGCGCTCGAAGCGGTATTCCTTCATAACGGGCGCCACACCACGCAAGGCAGATGCCGCGTCGGTGGGGAGGTGATAACCCCATGAGCGAGCTCGTTTTAGGGATGGACGCTCCCGAGCAGACCGATTCGCGGGCACGGGCAACTGTTACGAAAGGTAACGCGCGACTTGACCTACACCTTCAACCCCGCCAGGTGCTGATACATCTGCCACCGCATATCCACGTCACGCTGTGAGGCGTCGATGATCGCCTTCGATTCCTCGGGATCGCCCTTGAGCAACTGGTTGAACCGGTTCTCGAGGCGCAGGAAATCCTCGACCTTCGACGTGATGCGGCGCGTGTCGATCTGGAGGGGGTTCTCGCCCCTGAGGCGGCGGTCCGGGTTGTAGCGATAGAGCAGCCACTGGCCTGCGTCCACCATCGCCTTCTGATGCTGGAGGCCGGTAGCGATGTCGATGCCGTGAGCGATGCAGTGGCTGTACGCGATGATGAGCGACGGCCCCTCGTATGCCTCGGCCTCGATGAGAGTCTTGAGAGTCTGCTCGTCGCGGGCGCCGAGGGCCACCGAGGCGACATAGATGTTGCCGTAGGTCATGGCGATCAGGCCGAGGTCCTTCTTCGCGGCGGGCTTCCCTCCGGCGGCGAACTTCGCTACCGCGGAGCGCGGCGTCGACTTGGACGCCTGTCCGCCGGTGTTCGAGTAGACCTCGGTGTCGAGGACGAGCACGTTCACGTTGCGCCCGCTGGACAGCACGTGATCGAGACCGCCGAAGCCGATGTCGTACGCCCAGCCGTCGCCTCCGACGATCCACACGCTCTTCTTCACCAGAGCATCGGCAATGGCCAGGAGATGCTGGGCGTCCGTGGAATCGAGCTTGTGCATCCGTTGCGCGATCTCCGCGCGGCGCAGGCGCGATTTGAGCGTCTCGACGCGCTGGCGCTGCTCGTGGATCTCCGCCTCGTCATTCTGCAGCGATCCGAGGATGGCGATGGCCAGGGCCTCGCCGACTTCCGGCGCGAGCCGCGCCAGCAGGTCGCGGGCGAAGTCGCGCTGCTTGTCGAGCGAGACGCGGAAGCCGAGTCCGAACTCGGCGTTGTCCTCGAAGAGTGAATTCGCCCACGCGGGACCGCGTCCTTCCGCGTTCGTCGTCCACGGCGTGGTCGGGAGATTGCCGCCGTAGATCGACGAGCAGCCGGTGGCGTTCGCGACCACCATGCGATCGCCGAAGAGCTGCGTCACGAGCTTGATGTACGGCGTCTCGCCGCAGCCCGTGCACGCGCCGGAGAACTCGAACAGCGGCTGCGCGAGCTGGATGGACTTGATGAGACCGGGGGAGAGCTTGCTGCGATCGAGCTCCGGGATCTTCGTGAAGAAGTCCCAGTTCTCCACCTCGGTCTCTCGGAGCGGCGGCTGCGGTTTCATGTACAGCGACTTCCGCCCCTCGACGACCTTGCTCTTCGCCGGGCAGACGTCGACGCAGAGCGTGCAGCCGGTGCAATCCTCCGGCGCGACCTGGATCGAGTACGCCCAGCCCTCGCCGAACTCCTTGAAGTTCGGCTTGACGGACTTGAACGTCTCCGGCTTGTTCGCCAGCACTCCCTCGTCATAGACCTTGATGCGGATCGCCGCGTGCGGGCAGACCATCGCGCACTTCGCGCACTGGATGCACGCCGTCGGATCCCACACCGGGATCTCCTGGGCGATGTTGCGCTTCTCGTACTTGGTGGTGCCGACGGGATAGGTGCCGTCGCAGGGGAGGGCGCTCACGGGAAGGGAGTCGCCTTCGCCGCGGAGAAGCGTTGCCAGTTGCCAGTTGCCCGTTGACCGCGCGGTGTCGCCCGAGCCGTGCTCCCCTGGCAACGGGTCACTGGTCACGGGCAACTCCGCCGACAGGCGGCCTGGCAGCGGCACCTCGTGCAGATTCGCGAGGGCCGCGTCGACCGCGTGGAGATTCTTCTCGACGACCGCGTCGCCCTTCACGCCGTAGCTCTTGCGGATGCTGTCGCGGATGGCCGCGAGCGCCTCTTCGGGCGGCATGACGTTCGCGAGGGCAAAGAAGCAGACCTGCATGATCGTGTTGATGCGCGTGCCCATGCCGCTCTCGCGGGCGACCTTGGTCGCGTCGATCGTGAACAGGCGCGCCTTCTTCTCGATGAGCTGCCGGATCACGCGCGGCGGAATCATCTCCATGCGACCGTTGAAGAGGAACGTGCCGCCCGGCAGGAGCTCGCGCAGCATGTCGTAGCGCTCGAGCATCTGCGGCTGGTGGCAGGCGACGAAGTTCGCCTCGGAGATGAGATACGGCGCGTGGATGGGCCGCGGCCCGAAGCGGAGATGCGACACCGTGGTCGCGCCCGACTTCTTCGAGTCGTACACGAAGTAGCCCTGCGCGAAGCGGCCGTTGTCGCCGAGGATCTTGCAGGTGTTCTTGTTCGCCCCGACGGTGCCGTCGGCGCCGAGGCCGTAGAACATCGCCCGGACCACGTCGTCCTCTTCGATCGAGAACGAAGGGTCGTAGTCGATCGAAGTGTGGCTGACGTCGTCGACGATGCCGACCGTGAAAGGATTGCGTGGATCGGCCTGCGCAACGTGGTCGAAGACACCCTCGAGCATCGCCGGCGTGACTTCCTTCGACGAGAGGCCGTAGCGTCCGCCGACGACCTTCACGAAGCGCTGCCCGCTCTCAAAGGATTGATAGAGGGCGTTCACGACGTCGAGGTACAGCGGCTCGCCGTTCGCGCCCGGCTCTTTGGTGCGATCGAGGACGGCGATGGTCTTCACCGTACGGGGAAGCGTCGCGACGAAGCGCTGCGCATCGAACGGGCGGTAGAGGCGCACCTTCAGCACGCCCACCTTCTCGCCGCGCGTGCGAAGTGCGTTCACGGTCTGCTCGGCCGTCTCGCATGCGGAGCCCATGGCGATCATCACGCGCTCGGCATCCGGCGCGCCGTGGTACTCGAACGGCGCGTAGCGGCGGCCCGTGATTCGCGCGAAGCGCTCGAACGCCTCGGCCACGATGTTGGGGCCGGCCGCGTAGAACGGATTCGCGCGCTCACGCGACTGGAAGAAGACGTCCGGGTTCTGCGCCGTGCCGCGGATCTCGGGACGATCCGGCGAGAGGCCCCGTGAACGGTGGTCGAAAACGAGCTCGAGATCGATCATCTCGCGCATCTGATCTTCGGAGATCGTCTCGATCTTCGCCACCTCGTGCGAGGTGCGGAAGCCGTCGAAGAAGTGGAGGAAGGGGATGCGCGCCTCGAGGGTGGCGGCCTGCGCGATGAGCGCGAAGTCGTGCGCCTCCTGCACGCTCGCCGATGCGAGCATCGCCCAGCCCGTCGAGCGGCAGGACATGACGTCGCTGTGATCGCCGAAGATCGACAGCGCATGCGTGGCCACCGTGCGAGCGGCGACGTGCATGACGCAGGGCGTCAGCTCGCCGGCGATCTTGAACATGTTCGGGACCATCAGCAACAGGCCCTGCGACGACGTGAAGGTCGTGGCCAGGGAGCCGGTCTGCAGCGCGCCGTGCACCGCGCCGGCCGCGCCGGCCTCGCTCTGCATCTCCACCACGTGCGGCACCGTGCCCCACAGGTTCGGTGTCTTTTTGGCCGCCCACTCGTCCGACCATTCGCCCATCGGCGAGGACGGGGTGATGGGATAGATGGCGATGACTTCACTGGTCATATACGCGACGCGTGCGACGGCTTCGTTGCCGTCCACCATCGCGTACTCGACGGGGCGCGGTTCCGTGCGCGCGACCGTCGATTGAGGAACTGCTTCGGCGACTGCCATGGGACGATTCCCTCCGTGCGGAAAGGTAAATCGCGCGCGAACAGGCCGTCATGTTGCGGTTCACATCGCGGCGTGACGGGGATCACGAAAACAGCGGGCAGGCAGAAGCGCAGACGATGACGTTGGTTTACCAGTTGTCAGTTGCCAGTTACCAGTGCGGTATCGCCAGGACGATACTGTCCTGGCAACTGGCAACTGGGAACTGGCAACGTCAACTCACCGCGACGCGTTCAGGGAGCGCATGCAGTCCCAGCACTGGTTGATGTTCGTGCTGATCAGGCGCAGGACCGTCAGCCAGAGCGCGGGCTGCTCGTCGAGCAGGCGCAGGAACTGGTTCTTCTCGACGAATCCGGTGACGCACGCCGTGCGCGTCACGGCGGTGGAGTCGTGCGACCGGGTCGACATCACCGAGGTCAGGCCGAGGATCTCCCCGGCGTGCGCGTAGAGAAGGGGCTTTGACGAAAAGGACAGGTCGACGTCTCCGGAGTGCAGGAAGTAGATGCCAGCGGGCTCCACGCCTTCGCGGAACAGGATCTTGCCCGGCGGCCAGACTTCGATCGTTTCGTACGGCGCGATCGTATCCGCCACTACGGAGTTGCTGCGCTCATCTGCTACTGGTGTCAGTCCGGTCATTGAGAACCTCGTGAAGCCACGTTAAGAGTGGCTCCGCGCGACATCCGTGCCCCTCGCTACTTCATCATGTGACGATGTGATCAGACGCTGACGAGATGCTCGAGCTGGGGCTTGCTGAGAACGAAGAGGCTCGAGCCCTTCACGTCGATGATCTTCTTCTTCTTGAAATCGCTCAGCAGGCGCGTAACGGTCTCGCGGGTGGTGCCGATCATCTGGGCGATCTCCTCGTGGGTCAGCAGGACCTTGAGGCGGATGCCCTTGGTCGTCTGCTCTCCGCCGCGATCGCACCAGTCGAGCAGCAGGCGGGCCAGCTTCTCGGAGGTCGTCTGGGACAGGCCGAGGGAGCGGATCTCGCGCTGGGCCGAGTGATACTTCTCACTGAGCTGCTGTGCGGTGTGCAGGCAGGCTTCGGCGTGCGTGTTGAGATACTTCAGGAAGTCGTCACGCTTGATGAAGTTCAGCTGCGACGGCTCGATGGTCTCGGCCGAGACCTCGTACGGCTTCCCGAGGATCGTGGCGCTCGCACCGAGGACTTCTCCGGCCTCGGCGATCTTCACGATCAACGTCTTCCCTTCCGTGGAAGACGTGGTCAGCTTCGCCCGGCCGCTGCACAGGATGAAGACGCCGCGAGGCTCCTCGCCTTCCACGAAAAGCAGCGAGCCCTTCGGGTACAGGCCCGTGAACTTCACCGAGTCGAGGGCCTCCACGGCGCTTCCCGACATGTTGCAGAAGAGTCGGTCCGCTCGCACACGGCACTCGGAACAGTTATATTCGACTTCGAGGTTGTAGGGCGACGGCATACGGCCTCCGATCTGTCGTCACACAATGTAGGGGTCCGCATCGCCGGCCACACGCACCAGTGTCACCCGCCGCTGTGACGAAAGTCACACGGCCGAAATAAAACCCGCAACGTCAGGTTGATGTGTTCGACATCACATGGCCGCGTGCGGCGACGCACGCCAGACCCGACAGCACGGCAGATACATTCCGCCGCGGAACCAGCAAACGGATGACCAGTCGAATCGATCGAAGCACGTCTCGCAGCCTCAGGGCGGCGATTCTCACCCTTGCGGTGATTACCGTGCTCACCGCGAGCGTCCTCCCGACGTGCGCCGATGGATTCTGCTGCTCGATTGCCGGGGAGCCGACGGTCCACGCGCAGATGCCGTGCTGCGCTGAATCTTCGCTGACCCCCCGCGATGCAATCCGTCTTCTTCCGGCGACGTTTGCTGGCTCCGTTCCCCCGCCACAAACGTGGGCGCCGGTAGCCGTGGTCGAGCCGCCTGGCGCATCTGGTTTCACCCCTCCGCGCGTTCAGGCCACACTCGCCATCGCCTCTCACGCTCAATACGAGCCCCCTCCCCCTCTCTTCCTTTTGAACGCGCAGTTCCTCATCTGATTCTTCATCCCTTCTCTCTGCATCCTGCAGAACGGTGGCACGAGTGTGTCCGCTTTCAGAGCGCAGGGGGCCGGGCGCAGGGCGCAGAAGATCGCGCGACGCTTCTTCTGCCCTCTGCCCTCTGCGCTCTGCCCTCAAACCCGAGGGAATCAGATGAAACGAACCCTGCTCCTATTGCTCTACTGCGCCCTGTCCGCTACGCCCTGCGCCCTGGCTCGCGCGGCGGCTCTCGACTTCAATGATCCGCGGGCGGTCGTCGCGGCGGCGCTCGAGTCGCACCCCACGCTGACGCGGATGCGGGCCGAGGCCGACGCCGCCCGCGAGCGCATCGCGCCGGCGAGCTCGCTGCCGAATCCGATGCTCATGGCCGGCGTGCAGAACAAGCCGATCGACTTCGGCGACGACGAGATGATGACCATGTACATGGTCGGCATCGCGCAGACCATGGTCCGTCCGGAGAAGCGCGACTCGCGCCGCGAGGCCGCCGAGCTCGAAGCGCAGTCGCTCGTGAATCAGATCGATTCCGCGCGCGCCGAGATCGAGCGCGATGTCCTCCTCGCGTGGTACGACGTTGCCGTTGCCGACGCCCAGCTCGGCGTGACGGCGCAAGTGCGCGAGTTGATCGAGGCCGTCGTCGCCGCTGCCCGGGTCCGCTACGAGGTCGGGGCCGCGATGCAGGCGGACGTCATCCGCGCGCAGCTACAGGGCAGCGATCTCGATCACGAGATCCTCCGCCTCAGAGGAACGCGCCGCGCCGCGGCCACACGCCTCCTCTCGCTCCTCGGCCTCCCCATGAAGACGAACGTGCCTCGGGTGCCGATGCCGGAGAACACGGACGATCTCGCCATCGACGCCTCCTCCGCACCGCCTGCCGATCATCCCGCGCTGCTCGCGCTGGAGGCCGAGGTCGCGCGCGCGGAGCAGGAGATTCGCCTCGCGCGCCTCGAACTGCGGCCCGATCTCGGTCTCGAGGCGCAATACGCCTACCGCGGGATGCAGCGCGACATGTTCAGCGTCGTCGCCCGCATCGAGCTGCCGCTGCGGGCCAAGCAGCTCATCGAGCCGCGCGTGCGCGAGGCCATCCTCCGTCGCGACGCCGCGAAGAACCGCATCGACGAGCTGCGGCGCGAGCTCGCGGGCGCGATGGCCGAGGCGGTCGTCGCCCACGAAGAAGCGACGAGCCAGATGAAGTTCCACCAGGAGGTGCTCGTGCCGCAGGCGCAGCTCGCGTTCGAGTCGACCCTCGCCGGATATCAGACCGGCAGCGCCGCGTTCGACGCCATCCTTGCCACCGAGTCGAGCTATCTGCGCCTTCGCCTGCAGTACTTCGACTTCCTCGCGTCGCACGCGCAGGCGGTCGTCACGTACGAGGCGTTGCGCCGCGGAGCGCGCCCGGGCGGAGGATCCCTAGGGATGCCCGCCCCGTCGACCTCCACCTCCATGACCTCCAGCGGAGCCATGTAATCATGAAGAAGATCCTCGCCTTGCTCCTCCTCGCCGCGTCCACCTTCGGCACGGCCGCCTGCAAACACGACGATGAGAAGTCCGCCACGACGACTCAGGTCGAGAAGGCCGCGGACGTCTACACCTGTCCCATGCATCCGAGCATCGTCTCCAACAAGCCGGGAAGCTGCCCGATCTGCGGCATGGCCCTGGTGAAGCGCGCGCCCGCGCCGGCGACCGGCACGGCGAGCGCGGACGTCAGCGCGCTGTCGCTCTCGCCAGAGCAGCGCGTCACCGCGAACGTGAAGACGATTCGCGTCGCTCTCGACACGCACACCGGCGAGATCGTGACCACGGGCCGGGTCACGTTCGACGAGCGCCGGCTCGCACAGGTCACCGCGTACGCGGGCGGCCGCATCGAGCGCCTCTTTGTGAACTTCACTGGCGACTCCGTCCGTCGCGGACAGGCCGTCGCCACGATCTACTCGCCCGAGCTCTTCTCCACCCAGCAGGAGTATCTCCTCGCGCTCGAGAACCGCGAGCGCATGCATCGCGCGGGCTTCGGCGGCGCGCACAGCGCATCCCAGGATCTCGTCGACTCGACGCGCCGGCGCCTGAATCTCTTCGGCATGACCGCCGCGCAGATCGCTCAGCTCGAGAAGACCCGGAAACCGATCTTCGCGACGAACGTCATCTCGTCCGTCTCCGGCGTCGTGACGCAGAAGCTTGCCGTGGAACAGCAGTACGTCGCACAGGGTCAACCGCTGCTCGAGATCGCCGACCTGTCGACCGTCTGGGTCGAGGCCGACGTGTACGAACAGCAGCTCGGAAGCGTGAAGCTCGGCGATCGCGTGGAGATCTCCGTGGCCGCCATCCCCGGCCGCACCTTCGGCGGAAAAGTCTCATTCATCGTCCCCGTCCTCGCCGGCGCCACGCGAACGGCGAAGGTACGCATCGAGCTCCCCAACCCCGGCCTGCAGCTCAAGCCGGACATGTACGTCAACGCGCGCATCCTCGGCGCCCCCGCGCCGCCGCACATCATGGTGCCCGCGAGCGCCGTGATCGATCGCGGCCAGAAGCAGTTCGTCTGGGTCGAGACTCAGCCCGGCACCTACGAGCCGCGGGAGGTCACGACCGGCGGCCGCCACGGCGAGTCGATCGTGATCGCCGCGGGACTGCACGAAGGGGACAACGTGGTCGTCGAGGGTGGGTTTCTTTTGGATTCAGAAGCGCAGTTGCGGGGCGCCACTGCAGGAGGGCACGAGCACTGATGAAGGAGTGCTGGGTGCTGGGTGCTGAGTGCTGAGTAACGTCTCGCAAGAGCGACTCAGCACTCAGCACTCAGCACTCAGCACCACTCGTTGGTCGTGCGATCACATGATCAGAAAGTTAATCGCTCTCTCCGCCGAAAACCGCTTCATCGTCCTCCTCATCTATGCCGTGATCATCGGCGTGGGCGTGTGGGCGACGTTGAAGACGCCGGTCGACGCGATTCCCGACGTTTCGGACAACCAGGTCATCGTCTACGTCGACTGGCCGGGGCGCTCGCCGCAGCTCGTCGAGGATCAGGTCACGTATCCGCTCGCATCCAACCTCCAGGGATTGCCGAACCTGAAGGCGGTGCGCGCCCAGTCGATGTTCGGCTTCTCCCTGGTCTACGTGATCTTCGACGACGACGTCGACATCTACTGGGCGCGCACGCGCGTGCTCGAGCGGTTGAACTACGTCACCGGCCTGCTGCCCGCCGGCGTCACCCCGCGCCTCGGCCCAGAGGGGACGGGCGTCGGTCACGTCTTCTGGTACACGCTGCAGTCGAAAACCCACGATCTCGGCGAGCTGCGCTCGATCCAGGACTGGTACCTCAAGCTCGGATTGCAGTCCGTCGATGGCGTGGCCGAGGTCGCCAGCGTCGGAGGGTTCGTCAAGCAGTACCAGGTCAACCTCGATCCCATCAGGATGGCCGCGCACAACGTCTCGCTCGACACCGTCGTCAACGCCGTGCGCCGCTCGAACAACGACGTCGGGGGACGGCTCATCCAGGTCGGACAGACCGAGTACATCGTCCGCGGCATCGGCTACATCAAGCGGGTGTCCGATCTCGAGAACATCGTCGTCGACGCACCGGGCGGAACGCCCATCTATCTCTCGTCGATCGGTACCGTGCAGCTTTCCTCGGACATCCGCCGCGGACTGCTCGAAGAGAACGGCAACGGCGAAGTCGTCGGCGGCATCATCGTCGCGCGCTACGGCGAGAACGCGAAGGCCGTCATCGACCGGGTGAAGACGCGCATGGCCGAGCTGGAGAAGGGACTGCCGGAAGGGGTCACGATCCGCACCGCGTACGACCGCTCTGAGCTCATCCTCCGCGCCGTCGGCACGCTGAGGGAAGCCCTCACCGAGGAGGCGATCATCGTCTCGCTCGTCGTGATCGTCTTCCTGCTGCATGCCGGATCGGCCGTGACCGTCCTGGTCGGCCTGCCGCTCTCCGCGCTCATCACCTTCATTCTCATGAAGCAGTTCGGCATTACGTCCAACATCATGTCCCTGGGCGGCGTGGCCCTCGCGATCGGCGAGATCGTCGATGCGTCGATCGTGATGGTGGAGAACGCGTACCGGAGGTTGTCGGAGGAGTTGCCCGTGACCCGTGACCCGTTGCCCGAGGACTCCGGCTCAGGCGAAACGGCCCGGGCAACGGGCAACGGGCAACGGGCAACCCGCAACTCGATCATCATCCAATCCGCCCAGCAGGTCGGTCCCGCGATCTTCGGCTCGCTCCTCGTGATGATCGCGTCCTTCATGCCCGTCTTCCTCCTTGACGGGCGCGAGGGAAAGATGTTCACGCCGCTCGCCTATACGAAGACATTCGCGATGGTCGGGGCATCCGTACTGGCCGTGACGCTAGTCCCCGTGCTCATGACCTTCCTCATGAAAGGCCGCATGCGGCCGGAGCACGAGAACCCCGTCAGCCGCTTCTTCACCCGCCTGTACGCCCCGTTCCTTCGCTGGTCGCTGAAGTACGGCAAGACGATGCTCATCATCAACGTCATCGCGCTCCTCGTCGCGATTCCTCTGATGATGTCGCTGGGCAGTGAGTTTATGCCGCCGCTCGACGAAGGCTCGCTGCTCTACATGCCCGTGACCCTCCCGGCGATCAACATCACCGAGGCGCGGCGGATCATTCAAGTGCAGGATGCGATCATCGCCAAGCATCCGGCGGTGGAGTACGTCCTCGGCAAGGTCGGACGGGCGGAGACGGCCACCGATCCCGCCCCCGTCTCGATGTTCGAGACCATCATCGAG
>CAZLGP010000261.1:0-3033 GCA_964558905.1 uncultured Thermoanaerobaculia bacterium
AACCGCCAACCGCCAACCGCCGCCGAATCCATCACCGTCACGGCCACGCGCACGGAGATGCGCGTGGCCGACACGCCGGCGAGCGTGGTCGTGCTGTCGTCCGAGTCGCTGCGGGACTCCCCTTCGCCGACGGTCGATGACGCGCTGCGGCAGGTCGCGGGATTTACGCTTTTTCGGAGGTCGTCGAGCCGCGTTGCGAATCCCACGGCACAGGGCGTGACCCTGCGCGGCGTCGGCGCGAGCGGCGCATCGCGCGCGCTGGTCCTCGACGACGGCGTTCCTCTGAACGATCCCTTCGGCGGCTGGGTCTACTGGGGCCGCGTGCCGCGCCTGGCGCTCGATCGCGTGGAAGTGCTGCGCGGCGGGGCGTCCGATCTTTATGGCAGCTCGGCGATGGGCGGAGTCATTCAGTTCATCCGTCGCAAATCGGCCGCGCTGACCGCCGAGGTGTCCGCCGGCTCGCAGGAGACGGGGACGGCCTCGCTGTTTGCCGCGGGCGATCGTGGCAGCGTCGCGGTCGATCTGATGAAGACTGGCGGTCACGTGCTCGTGCGTCCGCCCGAGCGCGGCGCGGTCGACATTCCCGCGGACTCGGAGCACGCCGCGATCGACGCGACCCTGCGCGGCGGCGGTGCGTTCGTCCGCGCGTCGTACTACGACGAGTCGCGCCAGAACGGGACGCCGCTCCAGGTCAACGACACGACGATCCGGCAGCTCGCCGCGGGCTTCGACCGCGGCCCGCTCACGCTGCGCGCGTTCGCCAGCGATCAGGACTACTTCCAGACCTTCTCCGCGGTGGCGGCGGATCGGGAATCCGAGCGACTGACGGTCGAGCAGCGCGTTCCCTCGCGCGGAGCGGGGGCGAGCGCGCAGTGGGCGCGCCCGCTCGACCCGCGGCATCTGCTCGTCGTGGGGAGCGAGGTCCGCTACGCGAAGGGACGCAGTGACGAACAGCGCGGCGCGAGCTTCGTGACCGCCGGCGGAACGCAGAATCATCTGGCCGCGTACGTCGAGGACCTCTTCGCGGTGACGCCGGCGCTGAGCATCACCGCGGGTCTTCGCGCGGATCGCTGGCGCGAGACGGAGATCAGCCCGCGTCTCTCCGTGCTGTGGCGCGCGAATGCTTCGCTCGCAGTGACGGGCTCCGCGTATCACGCGTTCCGCGCGCCGACGCTCAACGAGCTGCACCGCGGCTTCCGCGTCGGCAACGTGAGCACGCTCCCGAATCCCGACCTCCGCTCGGAGAAACTCACCGGCTACGAGCTGGGCGCGCGATTCCGCAGCGTTCGGGTCACGCTGTTCTCGATGCACGTGGACGACACGATCGCGAATGTGACCATCGCCCAGACGCCCTCGCTCATCACCCGCCAGCGCCGGAACCTCGGCGAAACGCGCTCGCGCGGCGCGGAGCTCGATGGCGAATGGCTGTGGCGCGACTGGCGGGCGTCAGCGTCGTGGCTGTTCGTCGACGCGCGCGTCGTCGGGGGGAAGCGCATTCCCCAGGTGCCACGCCATCAGGCCACGGCGCAACTCCTGTGGCGCCGCGTCGGCGCGCAGGCGCGCTGGTCGGCGATGCAGTTCGACGACGACTTGAATCAGCTCGCGCTCGCGCCTTACTTCGCCGCTGACGTCTTCGCCGCGTATCCGCTGGGGCGGGGCCTGGAGGTGCACGCCGCGATCGAGAACGTCTTCGATCGCGAGGTGGAGGTCAGCGCGACGCCCGTCGTTACGCTCGGGCAGCCGCGCGCGATTCGTGTAGGACTCCGGTACGGGAGATGAACAGCTGCCCGTGTCTCGCGACACAAATCGTCGCGCGACGCGGCGTCTACATTCATCCTCATGAAACGCACCCTTTCCGTCATCGTCCTCCTCTCGCTCACCGTGTTCCTCTTCGCCTGCGCCACCACGCCGGCCGCTCCCGCGATCCGGGGCGTCATCGCGTCCATCGACGGCCACGCGCTCACGGTCGTCCCCGCCGACGGCGGGGAGCCGGTCAGCCTCGACCTTGTCTGGGGCACGGAGGTGTTCTGGGCCAACGGCCTGAAAGCGACCGGACACTCGGTTCTCGTCGCCGGACAGCCGGTGCAGGTCTTCACGAAGGGCGATGTGGTGACGAAAGTCGTGATCGCCCAGTAGCCGGCCGGCAGCCGGCACGGCCGGCAGCGCTGATCGCTCCGCCTTGCGGCACGTGACGGATGCATTCGAAGTCTTCGGCTTCGGGCGGCGCAGCGCGCCTGACGTTCCCGCCGCGCTTTCCGAGCGCCAGTGTTACGCTCATCGCGTGGCCTGGCGCATCGAACGACAGTCCAACGGCCGCTTTGCCATCTTCTCCACGCGGCTGAAGGACTACATCGTCATCGACGCGGACGCCGCGGAGGTCGAGCGCATCTACGCCGAGAAGGGCGTGAAGGTGTATCTCGCCAGCGCCCGCGCGCAGATGGCGAAGGACATCGCCGTGCCGGCGGAAGGTGAGGCGCTCATCGACGCGAGCCGCAAACGCGGCGAGACGCCGAAGGAGCCGCCGGAGCCCATCGGCGCAACAGGGTTCGAGCTGTGAGCAGCCGGTCGGCGCTTAGAATGCGCGCCGAGATGAAACGATTGCTTCTCCTTCTCTTCCTCACTGCGTGCGCCACCGTGCAGCCCGTGCGCATCGCGATCCCCGCGGCCGCGGTCGACGTCCATGGTGCGAATCCGCGCCGTTGGAACCAGCCGCTCTCCTTTGGTGACTGGCGCACGATCGCGGTCAACGAAGGCAGCACGCGCTCGTTTCTCGCCGATCTGGGCATCCTCGAGATCGGCAGGACCGACCAGGCCTATCGCATGACCCTGCAGGGTGCGGGTGTGCCGACGGAGATCGAGTGCCACATGCGCGAGGTCGTGGTCGGAGGCGCCGGCGTGTTCGTGCAGGCGTCGTTGGGCGGGGAGCCCCTCCTCGTCTGCGGGCTCACACGCGCCGAACTGCGCACGGTACTCGCCCTGACGCGCACGGGTTCATATGAACCCTCGCTACGCGGCGAGCTGCGCCAGATCGGC
>CAZLGP010000262.1:0-6699 GCA_964558905.1 uncultured Thermoanaerobaculia bacterium
CGGGCCGGCTTCAGGGTCTGTTGCCCAAACGCCCGCGTAGCGGGCATGAGGAAATAGCCCCCGGCTTTCAGCCGGGGGTGGGGCGCGGTGTCCTTGGTCAGCCCGCGTAGCGGGCGAAAGAGTCGTCCTGTCGCCCGCTACGCGGGCTGCACTCTACCGGTCCCAATTCCCCAGGCTGAAGCCGCAATGGCGTTAACTTTAGGCGAGAGCGTCGTCTTGTTGGGTTCACGCTCGACGCGGAGAGAGTGGCTTGATCAGCGCCCGAGGCGCGGCAGAGGGCTACCCTCTCTACGCGCCTCCGGCGCGGATGCCCGAGCCTTAAGTTAACGCCATTGCGGCCGAAGCCGGGGGCTACTCCCTGAAACCCGCTACGCGGGCATTGGGCAACAGGCCCTTCAGCCGGGGGCTCTCGCAACTATGAAGTCAGCGACAGCGCTACGCTCGATCCCACCCAGGTGAACTGCTTGTTGAAGTCCACACCCAGCATCTTGCCGCGGGACAGTCGCACGAGGTTCTGCGCGAGGATCGGCTTCGGCTCGTCGTCGGGGCGGAGGAACATCATTCGGATCTCCATCTTCACGCCGCCGCCGTTGGCCGCTTCCAGGGCCGGCGCGTACTCGATCTTCTCCTGGAGACACCACGCGTGACGCTCGGATGCGGGGATCGCGTCGACGTCCGCGCGCGTCGGCTCGACGTTCACGCCGCCGCCCGCAAATGAGAACAGCGGCTTGAGAACGTAGCGCGAAAGATCGTCCGGCACCCGCTCCAGATCCGAGACGAACGTCGCGCGAGGCACGGACTCGTGCCGGAGGAATGGCAGCGAGTACTTCGACCACACCCAGTACCAGTTCGGGTGCGGAGCCCACTCCACCTCCAACTCCTCTCGATAATCGAACGGCAGCTCGAGTCCCTTCGCCATCAGCTCATCGAACACAACGCGGTTGTAGATCCGCCGCACGGGTGTGCCGTCCGCCCGGAAGAGCGAGCGGCCGCGCTTCACGAGCGTCGTCGGATCGACGGCATCGACCCCAAAGAGCATCTTCGTCGCCGCGAAGTCGGGAAACGTCTTCTGCCCTGGCGGGTCGATGTCCATCAGGATCACCTCCGCCGGATCGTGCATGCCGACGATCGTCCGTCGCGCGAGATCCAGGAAGGCCTCGCGGTCGTAACCCGAAAACCAGCATGACCACGCAACGTCGAGACCGTTCAGCTGCGCGAGGGCTTCCTTCCACACATCGCGCTGAACGATCTGCAGCGACGTCAGCGACGGAAATCCCTGCAGCTCGATGAGCTTCGGGACGAGGGTTCCGTCCTCCCTCCGCACGACCGCGAAGTCCACCTGGGCGAGGTTCGGCAACGCGTCCATGCCCGGCGTGTTCCAGCGCTCCGGGATGGCCGCCTTCATCCGTTCGATGAGCGCGGGATCGGAGAGCTGCTCGATGATCGCGTTCGCCGCGTCGACCGCTCGCCGTTTGAAGTCGTCGGAGAGAAACAGCGGTGTCTCCGCGAGCCGGAACTCGAACGTGCAGTCGAGCCGCCGCGCGAGCTCGGCGCGATACCAGTCGTACAGCGCGGAGTTGAACTGCTCGTTGAAGAGCCGGCGGAACCGCGGGTCCATGCGAAGCGCATCGTACGTTATTCTTCGCGCCACGATGACCAAGCCCATCCACACGAAGCTCTGGTTTCACGCGGCACTGCTGTTCTGCTCCGGCGCGTGTGCGCTGATCTATCAGACAGTCTGGATGCGCGACTTCCGTCTGATCTTCGGGACGTCGACCGTGGCCACGGGTGCCGTGCTGGCGATCTTCATGGGCGGTCTCGGCGTGGGCAGCGCGCTCCTCGGTCGCCGGGCGGACCGCCACCCCCACCCGCTCGCGTTCTACGGTCAGCTGGAGATGATCATCGCCGCCTCGGCCGCGCTGACGCCGCTGTTGCTGCTGGGCGTACGCGCGGGATACTTCGCCGTGGGCGGATCGGCGGCGCTGGGAGGCGTGATGGCGACGGCGATCCGCCTGCTCTTCTCCACGCTGGTGCTCGCGGTTCCGACGGTCCTGATGGGCGGAACGCTGCCGGCGATGGCGCGCTCGGTGGAGACCAACGACGACGCCGGACGGCGCCGGCTTGCGCTGCTGTACGGCATCAACACCCTCGGGGCCGTGGCCGGAGCGCTGGTGGCGACGTTCATCATGATCGAGCGATTCGGCAACCGGGCCACGCTGCTGATCGCCGCGGTGCTGAACATCGCCGTGGGCGTCCTGGCCTGGGTTCTGGGACGCCGCACGGTGAGACAGGCGCAGGCGGCGGGCGAGGAAGGGTTCCGCGTGTCGGCGCTCCCCGGGCGGCTCGTCCTCGTCGCGGCCGCAGTGGTCGGCTTCGCCTTCCTGCTCATGGAGCTGGTCTGGTATCGCATGCTGTCGCCGCTCCTCGGCGGCACGACGTTCATGTTCGGGCTGGTGCTGGCGACGGCGCTGGCGGGCATCGGCATCGGTGGGGCGCTTTATTCGTTCGGCAATCGCGAGCGCATGGCCACGGCCGGCGGGTTCGCCGTCACCTGCACCCTCGAGGCGTTGTGCATGATCGCTCCGTTTGCGCTCGGCGACCGCCTTGCGGTTCTGGCGAACGCGCTGCGCTCGCTGCGGGTCTTCGGATTCAGCGGACACATTGCAGGATGGGTCGCGGTGACGGCGATCGTCGTTCTTCCGGCGGCGATCGTCGCGGGCTATCAGTTCCCGCTGCTCATCTCCCTCCTCGGTCGCGGACGCGAGCAGGTTGGACGGGAGGTTGGCCTGGCGTACGCGTGGAACACCGGCGGCACGATCGCGGCGTCGCTGCTGGGCAGCTTCGTGCTCATTCCCTGGCTCGGCGCGCGGGGCAGTTGGAAGCTCGCGGTGGGGACGCTGCTCGTCCTCGGCGCGGTCACGATGGTTTATGCCCTGCGCGAGCGGGATCGCCGGTTCACCGGCTTTGCCGCGACCGCCGCGGTGCTCTCCGTTGCATTGATGTTCTCCCTCGGCCCCACGGCCGTTTGGCGGCACGCCGGAATCGGCGCCGGCCGTGCGGTATCGCCGGTCACACCGAACGCGCTCACCGAATGGATCCACAACGTTCGCAAGGCAACGATCTTTGAAAAGGATGGACGCGAGAGCAGTATCGCCCTGCTCGCCGACGCCGACCTCGGTCTCATGGTCAACGGCAAGAGCGACGGCTCGGCACGGGACGACGCCGGTACCCAGGTCATGTCCGGGATGCTGGCCATGCTGGTCCACCCGAACCCCACCACGGCGATGGTCATCGGTCTCGGCACCGGCACGACCTCGGGGTGGATCGCGGATGTTCCGACGCTCGAGCGGGTGGATGTGGTCGAGCTCGAGCCCGTCGTCGTCGACATCGCGCACTACTATGCGCCGGTAAACCGCAACGCGCTCCAGAACCCGAAGCACAACACCATGATCGGCGACGCCCGCGAGGTGCTTCTGACCACGCGGGAGACGTACGACGTCGTCTTCTCCGAGCCCTCGAACCCCTACCGGGCCGGGATCGCCAGTCTCTACACGCGGGAGTTCTACACCGCCTGCGTCGATCGTCTGAAGCCAAACGGCCTGTTCGTGCAGTGGATGCAGATGTACTCGATCGACACGCGCACGATGAAGACGATCTACGGGACCATCACCTCCGTCTTCCCCTATGTCGACACCTGGACGACGACGTCGGGGGACATCGTGCTCATGGCCTCGCGCGATCCGATCGTCTACGACGCGAATCTCATGCGCGAGCGACTGCAGATGGAGCCGTATCGGAAGGCGACGCACGTGGCCTGGCGCGTGGAGTCGGTCGAGGGCGTGTTCGCTCACCTCCTCGGCTCGGAGAAGCTCGCCAAGGCGGCGGCGACCGGGGTCACCACCCTCAACACCGATGACCGGCAGGTGATCGAGTTCAGCTTCGCGCGCACGCTCGGACGGGACCTCGATCTGATGAACGAGCTGGCGTCGACGGCGAGGCGACTGGGCGCCGACCGTCCGGCCAACGTGAAGGGGTCCGTCGACTGGGATGCCGTGAACGCCAACCGCGGCACGGTCTACTGGCTCCGAAGCACGGATCCGAAAAACGAGTTCGCTCGCAAGTACTACACCCGGGACTACGCCGGCGCCCGCGCTCTGTGGCGGGCGCTCCCGTGGCAGCCGGTGAACACGCACGATTCCGCGATGCTCGGACATGTCCTCGCCGAAGTCGGCGACGACGCCGCGATGACCTATATCGACCCGCTCCGTCCGTGGGAACCGGTCGAGGCCGAGGCGCTCGCCGGAATCCTGCTATACAACAAGGGAGCGACCGCGGGCGCGGCGACTCTCCTCGAGAAAGCACTCACGGGCTATCGCGAGGACCCATGGCCGTTGCCGAGCATCATGCTCGCCGCGGTCGACACGGCGGCCAAGACGGCGGTCGATCCAAAGGCCGGCGAGCTCGCGATGGAAGCTCTCCGGCAGCCCTACAGCGCCTATCTCCTCGAGGCAGAACGGGCCCGCGGATTCCTCGCCGCGTCGTGGGAAGCGCGTCGCTGCGGGCCGTCGACCCTCACGGCGTTGCGCGAGTTCGAGCCGAACATCCCCTGGAAGGCGTCCGTGCTGCAAGTGCGTGCAACCTGCTACGCCGCGGCCGGTCTGCCCGAGCTCGCCGAGCGGGCGCGCCGAGACCTGGAGAGGTTCAACGAAGGAGAAGTCCAGCGCGTGGCGCCGTGACGAAGAGGGGTCACGCCCACGCGGCTTACTTTTTCTTGAGCTCCGTCAACACGAGCTTCGCGACGGCCTTGAGCGTGTCGAACACGCCCGTGCCGCTCATCGCGATCGCCTCGAACGTCGGCTCGCCTTTGAAGTTGAGCTGCCGGTACATTTCGTCGGGCGGGAGCGCTGTCGGCAGGTCGCGTTTGTTGAACTGCAGGACGTACGGCACCTGGCGCATGTCGTAGCCCTGTTCCTTGAGATTCTTGTCGAGGTTCTGGAGCGACTCGATGTTCGCTTCCATGCGCGCTTCCTGCGAGTCGGCGACGAAGACGACGCCGTCCACGCCCTTGAGGATGAGCTTGCGCGATGCGTCGTAGAAAACCTGGCCCGGGACGGTGTAGAGGTGGAAGCGGGTCTTGAACCCGCGCACGGTGCCGAGGTCCAGCGGGAGGAAGTCGAAGAAGAGCGTGCGGTCCGTCTCCGTGGCGAGAGAGATCAGCTTCCCCTTCGCCTGCGGATTGGTCTTGTCGTAGATCCACTGCAGGTTGGTCGTCTTCCCGCACAGACCGGGTCCGTAGTAGACGATCTTGCAGTTGATCTCACGCGCCGCGTAGTTGATGAACGTCATGAGGACTATTCGCTGAAGAGGCTGTCGATGTCTTCGTCCGTGATCTCAGCGAACGGCGAGTCGAAGCGGTTGGCCATCGAGCCGCGGTCTGCCTCGGCTTTCTTGAGGAGCTGCTCGAACGTCCGCTCGAGCTCCTGCGACGCCTTCTTCACCCGAAGCCGGACCAGTCCGAGAGAGGACTTCTCGTCGAAGATGACCACCAGGATCACTCGCTGAGCGACGAGAGAAATATGGATGTTGTCGCGCTCCCCTTCGTGAAAGAGGATCGAGAACTCCTTCTCGCCGATCAGCTTCGCCAGGCCGTCGGTCGCGGCGACGTTGCCGGCTGTCAGAGAAGCGAGAGAGGTGGCGTCGACGCCGCGCATGTCTCCCATGACGGCAATCTGTTGGCCATTCTTGTCGACCAGGAAGACGATCTTGGAGTTGGAGTCGACCTGCAGACGGTGGAGGATGTCCTTGATCTGCAGGTACTCCTCCTCGTACATCACGAGATCAGGAGACGCCATTGTTCACCATACGTAGCATTCGACCCGGCAAAAGGGACGCAACTGTATAGCACAGTTGGGAGTTGCGTGAGGGAGTTGAGTGTTGCGAATGCAACCAGGAACCCGCACACCTGACTCGCGGCCTAAATCTCCCGCCGGCCTTCCAGCGCCTTTGCCATCGTGACCTGATCCGCGTACTCCAGATCGCCTCCGACGGGGAGGCCGAAGGCCAGGCGCGTCGTGCGGACGTTCAGGGGACGGAGCTGCTGGGCGATGTAGAGTGCCGTCGCTTCTCCTTCCACGTTCGGGTTCGTGGCGATGATGATCTCGCGCGGATTCTCCTTCTGCGCGCGCTTGACCAGGCCGGCCACATCGATGTCCTGGGGACCGACCCCCTTGAGCGGCGAGAGTGCGCCGAGGAGCACGTGGTAGACGCCCTTGAAATCGCGGGTCTGCTCGATCGTCTGGATGTTGAAGGCCTCCTCGACGACGGCGATGACCGACGGGTCGCGGCGCGGATCCGAGCAGATCGCACACGGTTCGACGTCGGTCATGTTGTTGCAGACCGAGCAGCGGAAGATCTTCGCTTTCACGTCGAGGATCGCCGTCGCCAGCGCCTCCGCTTCCGCCGCGGGGCGTTTGAGGATGTGATACGCGAGGCGCGCGGCCGACTTCCCGCCGACGCCGGGGAGCTTGGTGAGCTCGTTGATGAGGTTTGCGAGGGGTGGGGCAGTCATGGTTGGCGGTTGGGCGTTGTCGGGTTGGGGGGCGGCCGCCACAACCCCACCCGCGGTGCGCCGCCCCCCCGGCACGTCCCACCCCCCAACCAGAAAGGCCCACCCCACGCCAAACCCATCAAACACCGCAC
>CAZLGP010000263.1:0-43300 GCA_964558905.1 uncultured Thermoanaerobaculia bacterium
TCACGTGAAACGCCCGAGGAACGATGATCGTGAGGGCTCCCCTGATCCTTCGTTCACCCAATTCCTGAGCCGCGTAGACGGCGAAGGATCAGCGGAGCCCTCACCTGAAGCGTCCCCAGGAACCATGATCGTGAGGGCTCCCTGATCCTTCCCTTCGCTCATGTTTCGTTCGGGAACGATGATCGTGCGGGCTCCCCTGATCCTTCGCTTCGCTCAGGATTCGTTCAGGAACCATGATCGTGAGGGCTCCCCTGATCCTTCGCTTCGCTCAGGATTCAGTGCGGGAGGGGCGGTAGGTCACGGAGTTCACCGGCCCCTCCCACACCGTCACCGCGACGACGACCGCATCTTCGCCCTCGACGGCTGACTGTAGCTCGCCCGCGAACCATTCAGCGATGTTCTCCGCGCTGGGGTTGATCTCCGTGAACGGCGGGACGTCGTTGATGCAGGCGTAGTCGAGCCTTTTCGCGAGTTGCTCGAGCTTCCGTTTTGCGCTCACGAAATCGACGGCGATCGCGTCGGCGTCGACGCCTCCTCCTCGCCCCGCAAGATCTGCTTCGACTTTGTACGAATGTCCGTGCAACGGCTCGGAGATGCCACGATATTCGCGCAGGTAGTGTGCGGACTCGAAGCGCGCCTCGACACGGACGGTGTACTTACCGGGCATGCTCCTCCGCAAACACCTGAGCGATGAGCTGTTCGTCCATGCCCAGCTCGCGGAGCTCTTGGGCCGTCGCTTCTCTGCGCAGCAAGTCCATGGCCCGGCGGTCGTCCCAGCACGCGCTGGGTGAGTTTTCCTCGGCCAGCTCGATGAGGGTCAGCAGCGTCCGGCGGCGGCTTTCGTCCACGGCTCGAAGTGTACAATGCGCGCCGATTTCACGATGCCGCTCCCGAAAAGTGTCCTTTGCTCCGCCTGTAAGAAGACCTATCCGGAAGGATGGAAGCGTTGCCCGTACTGCGGCCATGACGAGTTGCGCCTCAAGCAGGGCCGCCAGGCGGCGCGGTACATGGACAAGAAAGTCCGCGAGTTCGAGCAGCGCACGGGAAAGAGTCGCAAGGAGCAGCGGCCGCAACAGCAGCCGCCGCGCGAGGGGCAACGCCAGCGCGATCGCCAGCGTCAGGGGCCGCCGAAACCGCAGGGCGGGAAGCAGCGACAACAACCACGCGGACCGCGTCCCGAGCGCCCGCAGCAGCCTCGGCGCGAGCCGCAGCAAGCGCAGCAGGGCCCGACCGGGGAACAGCAGGCTTCGCGCAAACGCAGACGCCGGCGCGGCCGCGGCGGCACCGGTCAGCCGCAGCAGGCCGGCGAGCGTCCGCCGCAGCAACAGCAAGCGCGACCGCCCCAGCAGCCGCGTCCGGAACGTCCGCCCCGCGAGCCGCGTCCGGAGAGGCCTCCCGGTGAACCGCGTCCCGAGGGTCCGCCTGCAGCGGGAGGCCCTCCCGGGCCTCCTTCAAACAAACGGCGCAGGTTCCGGCGGCGCCGGAGGGGCGGCGGTGGCGGTGGCGGCGGCAACGATGGGGGTGGGGGCGAGGCGCCCTCGTAGGTGCCCCGGGACGACTCGCTCGTTCGGAAGCCTAACCCGCATTTCAGCGCGTCTCCAGGTCGATGTCGATGAACTGCACCGATTCGCCAACCTTCAATCCGCGCTTCGCCGCCTCGCCGCCTCCGACCTCCAGCACGTACCGGGCGATCACTCCCGGGCCGTAGCTCGGACAATCGGGGACTCTGCACGGCGGCACGTTTTCCTTGATCCCGACCACGCGACGGTTCGCGTCGATCCAGATCATGTCCAGCGGGATGCGCGTGTTCTTCATCCAGAACGAGAACACGTCGTCTCGCGGGAAGACGAAGAGCATTCCCCGACCCGGATCGAGGCGATCGCGATACATCAGCCCCTGCGCGCGCATCTCGTCGTCGGCGGCGATCTCCACCCCCACCACGAATCCATCGGGGAAGACGACGCGGGGGCCGGTGGCGGCGGTTGCCGGCTGGGAGTTGGTCGTTTCCGCGGCCGGCGCGGGCGCGGGACTCGAACAGCCGATCATGAGCAGCATGGCCAACAGGACCCTCATTTGTCCTCCACCTCTGCCACCTCCGCCTCACCGTCCCGGTCGCGCGAGATGAGCTCGTACTTTTTGGCGTAGTAGCGGAACGAACGGAAGGACATCCGCAACAACTCCGCGGCCTGCGTCTGCACACCGCCTGCGCGTTCGAGCGCCTTGAGCATGAAGATCTTGCCGATGGCCTCGAGGTGGTCCTGCAGGGAGATGCCTTCCGCGGGCAGCTCGAACGTCGCATCGGGGATGCGTCCGCCGAGAAGGACGTGCTCGGGAAGCGACTTCGTCGTGAGGACCTCGGAGGTCTCGAGGGCGATCATCCGCTCGACGACGTTCTCCAGCTCGCGCACGTTGCCGGGCCAGTGGTACTTCTCGATGGCCCGCATGGCGTCCGAGGAGATGCGCTTCCGGGGCACACCCATGCGCGTGCAGAACTTCTCGATGAAGTGCTCGACGAGCAGCGGGATGTCCTCGCGTCGCTGCCGGAGCGGGGGGAGCGTGATGGGAATGACATTGATCCGGTAGAAGAGGTCCTCGCGAAACGTGCCCTCTCGAATGGACTCGCTGAGATCGCGGTTCGTGGCCGCGATCACGCGCACGTCGACGGCAACCTCGACGTTCGAGCCGACCTTGCGCACGATGCGATCCTGGAGCACGCGCAGGAGCTTGATCTGCATGGCCGTCGACGTCTCGCCGATCTCGTCGAGGAAGATCGTCCCCCCATCGGCCTCGTGGAACAGGCCGCGCTTGTCGCGCACCGCTCCGGTGAACGCGCCGCGCTCGTGGCCGAAGAGCTCGGACTCGAGGAGCGTCTCCGGGAGCGCACCGCAGTTGATGGAGACGAACTTCCCGCGCCGGTCGGAGTTGTAGTGAATCGCGCGGGCGATGAGCTCCTTGCCCGTGCCGCTCTCGCCGGAGATCAGCACGGTCGACATCGTCTTGGCGATGCGCTGGACGATGGAGAAGATCTCCTGCATCTTCGCCGATTTGCCGAGAATGTTGGCGAAGGTGAACCGCTCTTCGAGGGCCGTGCGCAGGTGGAGGTTCTCGTCCTCGAGCTCTTTCCGCTCCACGGCTTTTCGGACGACGATCTTCAGCTCTTCGATGTCGAACGGCTTGGCGATGTAGTCGACCGCGCCGGCCTTCAATGCCTCGACGGCGGAGCGCGTCGAGGTGTGCGCGGTGATCATGACGAAGACGATGGAGGGGGTCTGGGCCTTGACGTCGCGGACGAGGTCGATGCCCGAGCCGTCGGGAAGCATGAGGTCGCAGAGGACGACGTCCGGCTCACGGCGCTGGATCGCCGCGTTCGCCTCGCCGAGAGACTCGGCGGTCTCGACGTTCCACCCCTCCTCCTCGAAGACGATGCTGAGGAAGTCGCGCAGGGATGCCTCGTCGTCGACGATCAGCAGATTCACGTCGCGCATTCTAATTCCGCCAGCGCGAGCAGATGCGCGATCCGGGCGTCGTCGAGGTATTCGCGGCTCATTTCGTCAATGAGCAGCTCGAGACCCGCTTTGTGACGGCGCAGGAGCGCGTCGGGAACGCTCGCCTTCAGGCGCGTGATCGCCGCGTCCCTGGTGACACGAGGGCGAAGAGTCGCTTTGGATTGGCGGTGGACCGCCGCCGTCTCCGCGGCTGACGTGCCGGCGTCTCGCCGGCACGGGCGCGGGCGAGAGACCCGCGCGTCAGCCGGAGGGGACGCCGGCGGTCCGAGGAGTCGCCTGCGCACTCTGTTCTTTCGCGCAACCGTCTCCACGATCCTCGTTTCCCGCGTGTCCGGGAGGAAGTAGATTGCTTTGACGACGTCGCTCTGCTGACCGATCCGGTGTGCGCGGCCGTTGCGCTGGTCGAGCTTCACGGGATTCCAGGGGATGTCGTAGTGGATGACCGTCGCAGCGCGCTGCAGGTTCAGCCCCTCGGCGGACATATCGGTGGACACAACCACGTTCAACCGCCCTTTTCGAAACGCGGCCAGCACGGCCTCACGCGAGCGCTCGCGCGACGTGATGAGTCCCGAGCCCTTGATCGCTTCATGCAGGTCGCGCGCGGTGGCGACAGAGCCGGTGAAGACGAGCGCCGGTTCGCCCGTCAGCAGCTCGAGCAGGAGATCGCGTTTCGTCCGTGGCGCATCGCGCGCACACTGAATGAGCGCTTCGATGCGCGCGATCTCCTCGCGAATGGCGCGTGGATCCGCGTCGCCCGGCGGCGCGAACAGATCCCAGAAGAGGACTTCCTGAAAGGCATCGCGGTCTTCCTCGTGCGCGAACGCGGCGCGGTAGTCGCGCTTCGGGAGCGTACGGCCCGCGGCGATCGCGGCGAGGGCGCGCTCGTAAAAGCGACGCTGCCGCCGCAGCGACTCGATCAGCGCGGCTTCGCTCGACTCCAGTCTGCGCCAGAGGAACCGCCGCAGAATCGCGCTCTCGCCGACGAGCGGAAACTGGAGCTCGTCGATCCCGTTCGCGCTCGGCACGGGGTGCCGCACGACGCGCCGTTCCAGCCCGCCGAACTGCAGCGATGCCGGCAGCACGGTGCGGTCGCGGCGGATGACCAGCGCACCGACGATCGCCGCGATCAGCTCGCGATCGCGCGTCGCGAAGGCGACGTCGATCGAGGGAACGCCGACGTCGCGCAGGAGATCGTCAGGCGCGATCAGCCGCACGAGCGCTTCGAGATCGCCGAGACCGTTGCAGATCGGCGTCGCCGTCACGAGGAGCACGCGCGCGCCGGTCGTGCGGCGTGCGAGCGCGGCGTAGCGTTGCGTCCGCGGGTTCCGGAACGCGTGGGCCTCGTCGACGACCACCACCCGCTCCCGCGCCTCCGCGAAGAAGGGATCGTGCACGATTCCGTCGTGGGTCAGGAGGTTCGCGTGCGCACCGAACGCGGCGAGCGTCTCCCGCCACTGCGCGACCAGCGCGGCGGGAACGACCAGATCGACCCGCTCGAAGCGCCGCATGACTTCCGCGGCCACGAACGACTTGCCGAGGCCGACGTCGTCCGCGAGCAGCACCCCGCGGCGGGTGGCGAGCAGATCGAGCGCGCGCGCCACCGCGTCAGTCTGATGCGCGGCGAGCATCGAGCCTCCGTTCGACGAATGCCCGCAGCACGGCCAGCTCGGCCGGGGTGACGCCGTAGAGCCGCGCCACGGACGCATCGAGCTCGTTTGCAACGTCCGCTCCGCGATGGGCACGCCTCGAGAGACGAATGAGCTTCTCCGCTTCGGCGCGCGTATCCGGCCAGGGTAGGGCCGCGACGGTCCGTCCGAAGTAGCGGAAGTGAGCGTCCTTCGCGCGCTCGGCCACGCTGACCAGGAGCGCACCCGCGATCGTCGAGTTCAGAATTGCCGCGATGAGGTATGCCTCGTCCAGCGACACGGCGTCGATCGCGTACAGCGTCTGGTTCGGGACCAGGGGGACCGGCTGCTCGCGCACGTGCACGACGTCAGGCAGAACCGCCGCGGCCAGTCCGCGAGAGAGGTCCTTCCACGCGACCTTGATCCCCACGTGCTCGGGCCGCACGAAGCTGAGGCGGAAGTCCCGCGGCTGCACTCCCCGCTCGGCGGCGAGCTTCTCCAGCCATTTCGGCGGTTTGCGCCAGCCGTCGCGCGGGGGCCACAGCATCCACTGCGACTCGCCGACGGTCCAGCGTTGGAGATCGCGCCCCCGCACGCACCGGCACAGCGCCGTGAAGGGGATGCGCAGCGCGCGAATGACCTTCGCGTCGAGAAAGAAACTGCGGTTGTCGCCGGTCTTCACCCCCATGAACGGCCTGCGGTGCAGGATCTCGGTGAGCGCGGGATGGCTCGCGCGCAGACGCCGCAGAATCTCCGCGACGTCCGGCGGGAGGAGAGCCCATTCGGAGCCGATGACCGTGAGGACCTCGGTGGGGAGCGGGCTTCCTGCCCCTTTCTGGCGCGCAGCCTGCGCGGCGCCTTCGCTGGTGCCATGAGCGTGACTCCCGGCACGACCGCCGCCGAGGAGGATGTCCGGCGGACGCGGGCAGGAAGGCCGCCCCCCGTGCGGACGCAGCACGATCCCCAGCGGGAACGTATCCGCCTCGAACCACTTTCTGCGCCGCGGGTCATCGCTCCAGTCGTGCAGGTCGACGACGCGTCCTTCCGCTGCGCGCCGCAGCGGCGCCGCGTATGCCGCGTTGAGAATCTTTGCCGGCATCAGCAGCGACACCACCCCGTCGGGAGCGGCAAGCTGCATCGCACGCTCGAAGAATGCGACGGAGAGATCCGGCTGATGGAACGCCGTCCCATGACGCTGCACGCGGAACAGCGCGTAGCGGTCGGCGAGCATCTTCTTTGCGCGCGCGTCGATCCGGGCGTTGCGCACCCAGGGCGGGTTCCCCGCGACGACGTCGAAGCCGCCGCCGGCCATCACCGGCGCGAAGTGGATGTCGAACGAGAAGAAGTCGAGCGTCCCCTCCTCCACGCGATCGAGCATCCGCTTCGCTTCGGCGATGCGCTGCTGCAGCTCGCGGCACCGTGGTTCGTCGAGCGGAGCCGCGCGACCGAAGAGGTCCTTTTGCGGCGCACAGGCGTGCCGCAGTTCGGCCTCGCTGACGTCGATCGTCCGCGCGATGAGCTCGGAGGCCAGGCGCTGATCGTTGCCGCGGATGATGCGATACAGCGGCGGGCGCTGCGAGAACGGCGCGGTGCGGTAGCGCTCGAGCAGATCGCGCTGCGCGCGCAGCGCCGCCAGCCAGTCGGCGTAGATGTCCATCCGCGCATCACCGAGAAAGTCCGTCGGGCTGAGGAGCGAGTTCCCCTGGAGGATGTTGCGGTCGAGGTTCGGCAGCGGCTCGACGTCATCGATGGCGGCGTCGGTGCCGGAGACGATCGCCAGCCAGAGGCGCAGTTCGCAGAGACGTACCGCCTCTGGCTTCAGGTCCACGCCGTAGAGCGAATTGGCGATGATGCGGCGGCGCAGATCGCGCGGCACGTCGGTCGTGAGCGATCGCCAGAGGCGCTCGATGACGCCGAGGGCCGACAGGAGGAACGCGCCGGAGCCGCAGGCGGGATCGAGAACGGTGATGCGCTTCAGCTTGTCGATGCCGCCGTCGCCGAGCCACTCCGTGATCGCGCCCTCGGTGAGGACATCGACCACTTCCTTCGGCGTGTAGAAGCTCCCGCTCGCGGCCCGCTCGTCGCTGGCCATCAGCGACTCGAACACCCGGCCGAGCATCTCCGGGTCGATGTGGGTCCCGGCGGCGTCCGTCTCGTCGATGCGGAAGTCGAACTTCTCGAACACGCCCTCGAGCACACGCTGCATCAGTGCGTTCGGCAGATGCATTTCCGGATGTCGCTGCTCGAACGGAGAAGGCTCGAAGAGACCGCCGTTGAGGTAGGGCACGCGGCCGAGCTTCCGCGCCGCCAGAGATCGCTCGTGCAGCGGCGTGTTCAGGCAGCCGAAGAACAGCGGCAGCAAGACGCCGGAAAAGAACTCGCGACCGCGCCGGATCTCGTGCTCCAGGCGATCGGTGAGAAAGCGTCGCTCCCCGCCCAGCCAGCCTTTTTCCTGAACGAAAGAAAGGAACAGCAGCCGCGAGAGGATGAGCAGCGCTTCCCCGTCCGTCGCCGTCCTCTCCTCGGCCGGGAACGCCTCCGCCAATGCCGTGGCCACGTCACGCACGGCGGCCCGGAAACGGTGGAAGAACTCACGCGTGACCTGCTCCCGGTCGAGAGCCCGATCGAAGATGCGCGGCAGGGCCTCTTCCTCGCCTCGCGCGAGGAGGTTCAGGCGGTCGACCGCGTGGCTCGTGGGATGCGCGAGATCGACGTCCAGGCGGCGCAGGGTACGATCGGAAGCGAGATCAAAAACGGACAGCGATTCATCGGCGCAATAAATGACTGCTGATTTCGTGAATATATTAAAGTTCCGATAGCTGTACATAAATTCAGCAATCGATTCTTCGCGTACGTTTCCATGCAGGAGGAACAGATCGAAATGGCGCAGGCGCGAGATCAGGCGCAGCCGAGCCTCGCCGTTCCAGGGGATGCTCACCCCGCCGCGGCGCCACTCGTGCGGATCGACATCCACCGGCGCAATCGGATAGCCGAGGGTGCGGAGAAGCTCCAGCGGGCCCTCCTCGCCGGTATATTGTCGCAGCGCGGCGGCGGTCAGCACGACGCCTCCGGGGCGGGGCGCAGGGCGCAGGGCGCAGAGGGCAGAAGCCGGACACGCCGTGGTGCTCTGCCCCCTGCACCCTGCCCTCTGCGTTCTGATTCGCCATGCAAATCCGCTGGGCTTACCTCAAACGCATCCTCGCCGGTGCCATCTTCGGGCTCTATATGGCCCACCTGCTCTATTTCCTGAACCCGCAGGTGGAGATCACGCCCCTGCGTCTGTCCACGGTGACGATCGTCTACGGACTGATCTGCGGTCTTCTGTTCGGCAGCGCGCTGTACGGCCTGCGCCTGCTGCGCGTGCGTCTGTTCGGCCGGACGGACCCGTACCGCACGCACGGCTTCGGGTTCATCGTCTTCGCCGCGTTCTTCTCTTCGTTCATCTACTGGATGCACCTCAATCTGGTGCAGATCTATCTGCCCCGGGGCGCGGTGCGCATCCTCTCCAAGGCCACCAATGCCATCACCGTCACCGCGTTCGTGCTCCTGGCGCTGTGGGTCCTGCAGCGCAACGCCGACCGCCGGACGTCGCGTGCGATCTTCATCGGCGGCGTGATCCTCATCGCGATCTCGTCGGTGTTCCTCTACCAGCGCCGCGAGAGCTACCGCCGCGAGCGGAAGGAAGTCGTCGTCGCGACCATCGGCGCCGTCGCCGGACACCGGCCGGCAATCCTCGTCGCCGTCCGCAACCTGCCCCACGACTGGATCGTGACGATGAAGGGCGAGGGGCTGCTTCCTTTCTTCGAGCGCGCCACCGAGAGCGCGTACTTCACGCGCCTCGAGCCCTTCCGGACCACGCATCCCAACTCGCTGTGGGCCTCCCTGGCGACCGGAAAGCTGCCCTACCGGCATCAGGTCACGGGACGGTTCTCGTACCGGACGCCGCTCAACCGAGACGAGCCGTTCCTGCTGTTGCCGTACGGCGTCGGCTTCCGCGCCTGGGGACTGATCCCGCCGGTCGAGAGGATCTCCGCGCCGCTCCCCTCGGGTGTCGCGCTGCCCGTGTGGCAACTCTTCGAGCGGCTGCAGCTGTCGTCGCGAGTCCTGCTCTGGCCTTCCGTCGAGACGCCACCGCTGGCCGCCCCTCCGCTCGACGGAGCCGCCGAGCGCTTCAACGCCACCGGCGGCGCGCAGCCGGCCATCCTCACCGCACTGGCGAGCGATCTGGGAGGACTCACGAACATCGATGGCGACGCCGCGCTCACCGCGGTCGCGGTCGAGGGGTTCTCGACGGCGCAACGAGCCCTGCACATCTACCTCAACGACCTTCCGCCGCGCGGCACGGTGAAAGGGGACGCGCTCCGGGCGTACGCGCAGCAACTCGACCGCGCCCTCGGCGAGGTCGCGCGGACGCATCCCAATCACCTGTTCGTCATCTGCTCGCCTTCCGCCGTCACGCCGCCGCAGCTCCCCGCGAACGCGCTTGCGCTCGCGCGCAACGAGCTCTCGCGGAGCGATCCGGGCACCGATGACGGCTTCATGCTCGTGACCGGCCCTACCGCCGCGCATCGCGAGAATCCGAAGACGGTCTACGTGATCGACGTCGTGCCGACGCTGCTCTTTGCGGCCGGCCTGCCGGTAGGGCGCGACATGGACGGTCGGGTGATCACCGATGCGTTCACCGAGGAGATGCTCCGTGCCTCGTCGCTGTCGGCGATTCAGACCTACGAGGCCGAGCGGGTGGTCGTGCGTCGCGCCGGCGCGTGAACGTCTCACGACTGCCACCTCTTCTTCGCGCGGTCATAACGAAGCGAGCGGATCTTCGCGGTTGCCCCGTAGACGCGAACGCACCACAGCTCGCCGTCTTTGTCGGTGATGTAGATCGTGCCCGGCGTCGCCTCGCCGAGCGGCGAGAAGGAACAGATCGCCGACTGATTGAACGCCACCGGCGACTTCACCGAAGCACCATCAGGGTTCTTGAAGGGGTAGTCGGGAAGGCCGATGGTCACGACGTGCGACTGCGAGAGGACGATGCGCGGACTGGCGACGAGCTTGTCGATGCCCTTCTTGATGTCGTCATTGCGGATGCCGTCGCCGTCGCCGTCCTCGTACGTCGCGAAGTGCCAGACGCCGTCCAGCATCAGGAACTTCAGGCCCGTGTTCACGCCGCGCGAGATGGCGCGCATGCGTGCGAGGTGAAAAGCGGACCGCAGTTCCCCTGCCGCCGCACGCAGGGCGATGCGCCCCTGCATCTTCTGGAAGTTCGGGACCGCGAAGCCGAGGACGAGGCCGATGATCGCGACGACGATGAGGAGCTCGATGAGGGTATAGCCACGGTTGCGTTGATGGCGCACACGAATCTCCTTCGAGGTTGGCGGTTGGCGGTTCGCGGTTGGCGGCGAGACGACGAATGTGGGGCGGGTGGGTCCGCCAACCGCCAACCGCCAAACCGCCAACCGGCAGAGGTCGGGGCCGCCGCGCCGCGCGGCGGCCCCGGGTGGGATAGGGGGCGGGCGGCGTTTAGTCGTTCGACGCCGTGGTGGTGGGCTTCTTCGCGCGCGGCTTGCGCGGGCTCTTGACCTTGGTCGAGAGGGTGGTGTTGCCGGAGACGGCGATGTAGGACGACATCAGCTCGAAGGTCTTCGCGCCGACGCCTTTGACCTGCATCAGGTCCGCGGCCTTCTTGAACGGGCCGTGCTCGGTGCGATAGTCGATGATGCGCTGGGCGGCCTTCTCGCCGACGCGGGGCAGCAGCGCGAGTTGCGCGGCATCCGCGGTGTTGATGTTGACCACGCCCGAGGGCGCGGCCGCCTGGTCGGCCATGGCGACCGTACCGATGGCCGCGAGGATGAGAGCAAGGGTCACGATGTGAAGGGACTTCCGCATTGGTCTGACTCCTTTCTTTCTGTTGAAGGTTGTGGGTTTCGTTTGCTTCCGTTTCGATTTGGCTGTTCCACACGAATTCCGGTCTCTGCGACCACTTTCCGTTTCACGATTGCGCTCTGTCTCGCGTCACCACCTCCTTTCGCGGCGGACAGAGTTCAAGCGCGCCGCCACTGGCACGAAGTAGTTAAGTGATTGATTTATCGCGTGTTAGCGCGACCGAGACGCTCGGGCGACGTCCAAATCGCGAGCGCAGGAATGGCGGGATGCAAAAGATTTTGCGCGGAGTCCGTGCTTTGAGGCATTGTTGGGCCGTTCGTCATGCCAGGAACCCACGGCTGGGCAGAGATCAGCGCCGAGCGGAAGCGAGAGCTCATCGCCGCGATTCGAGGCGGCCACGCGACGCGCGGCCCCTCGCACATCGAGCTCGATCTCACGGATCGCTGTAACGTCGCCTGCTACTTCTGCAACCAGCAGGACCTTCGCACGAAGGAATCGATCCCTCTCGCGAAGCTGATCGCGCTGGTCGACGAGCTGGCCGGGACCGGACTTCGCTCGGTGCGCCTCTCGGGTGGCGGCGATCCCTTGTTTCACCGCGAGATCGTTCCGTTCCTCGATCACCTGCAGCGTCGCGGCATCGTGGTCGACAACCTGACCACCAACGGGGCGGCATTGACGGCCGAGGTTGCGTCGCGCCTCATCGAAGGGAAGGCCCGCGAAGTCGTCATCTCGCTCAACGCGGCCGATTCCGAGGACTACGCCCGGATGATGCGCGTCCGCCCCAGGATCTTCGGGGACGTCCTTCGCAACGTGCGTGAGCTCGTGCGGCAGCGTGGGCCGGGAGCGTATCCGTTCATCGTCGTGCAGCTCCTTCTCGATCGACGGAACGCACATCGCCTTGCCGAGATGTACGAGCTCGGCTCGGGGCTCGGCGTGGACCGGATCGCCGTCAACGCCGTGCTCGAGATCCCGAATGAGCGCGTCGAGCGTGAAGCCATCCTCGCGCCCGAAGACTGGCCCCGGATCGAAGGCGCGCTCGAAGAGATCTTCGCCCGCGACCGCGATGCCCTCCTTCTGCACGTCGATTTTCCGATCGCGGGATGGAGCGAGAGGGTCCAGGGCCTCCGCGAGAAAGTAGGGCTCCCCCCACGCAACTTCTTCCCCGTCGCGCCGTCGTTCACACTCGAGAACAGCGGTTGTTTCTTTGCCTGGTACACGGCTGCCGTCACGGGCAACGGCGACATTCGACCGTGCTGTTTCATGCTCAGCCCCGCGGTCAAACCACTCGGCAACATCCACGACACAGCGACGTTCGGGGCGCAGTGGAACGGACCGCAGTTCACGCGCATGCGAGAGGAAATGCGCGACGTCCTTCTCGCCGGATCCACCGGCACGTACTCGCCGGAGAAGCACACGATCCTCGAGAAGCAGTGCGTGGAGCCGGGCCTGTGCTGGCTCAAGAACATGTTCTTCCGCGGCGACGAGACGTTCTATCGCGAGCTCGGCGAGGCACTCGCCCAGGCCCGAAAGCCCGCGGAGCCGCCGACGCTCTTCCGGCGGATCGTCGACCGCTGCCGCAACGCCTCGCGCCCGCTGCGCATCCAGCTCAAGCAGAAGTTCGGCTGGAACCTCACCGACGCGGTCTGATCGCGGGGCGACTGCGTGTCACCGACAGGTCTCGAGAGGGCTCCCCCGATCCTTCGCTTCGCTCAGGATGAACCGCGTCGTTCCCACTTCAAACCCTGAGCGCAGCGAAGGGTCAACGGAGCCCTCTCGCTATACGACGATGGCACGCTCCACGAGAGGGCTCCCCTGATCCTTCGCTGCGCTCAGGATAGACTTTGCGCATGCGCACCATTGGAATCGCCGCGAAGGTCACCGCACCGCCCGCACTGGCGTACGCGCAGGAGATCGCGAACGATCTCACCGCGCGCGGCCTCACCGTCGTCTTCGACGAAGACACCGGCGCGCAGCTGGACGGCAGGTTCCGGAGCCATTCGAAAGCGGAGCTCGGGCGCCACTGCGATCTGCTCATCACCTTCGGCGGCGACGGCACGCTCCTCTCCGTCGCGCGTCACGCGCCCGAGCACGTGCCCATCCTCGGCGTGAACATGGGGACGCTCGGGTTCCTCACCGAGATCCGGGTCGAAGAGTTCCCAAGCGTGCTCGAACGCGTGCTCGAGGGCCAGTACTTCGTCGAGCCGCGGGTGACGTTCACCGTCAGCGTGACCGGGCCCACGTTCGACGGGAGCAAGCGCTATCGCGTCCTCAACGACGCCGCCATCAACAAGAGCGCGGTCGCGCGGATCATCGAGATGCGCGTCAGCGTCGCCGGCCTGTTCGTCTCCAGCTTCCGCGGCGACGGGCTGATCGTCTCGACGCCGACGGGCTCGACGGCGTACAACCTCTCGGCCGGAGGACCGATCATCTATCCCACCATGGGCGCGGTGGTGATCACCCCCATCTGCCCGCACATGCTGACAAACCGGCCGATCGTCCTTCCGGACGAGCTCGACATCGAGATCGGCCTCATGACCCCGGACGCCAAGGACATCTACCTCACCCTCGACGGCCAGGAGGGCCTCGAAATCAGCGATCGCGATCGCGTATGCGTACGAAAGTCCGAAGAACGGGTACTCTTAGTCCAATCACCCGAGAAGAACTACTTCGACGTTCTGCGCAACAAGCTGAAATGGGGCGAAGGATGAAACTGGCGTACGCAGTCGTGGCTTTGCTGTTCGCAGCGTTGGGCGCCGCCGGCGACCCGGTGTACATCGACGACCTCATGGAGACGCCGCTGGCGGCGCTACAGGAACAGTTCCCCGGCCTGAAGAGCGAGGGGTGCTATCGCGTGGCCGCCGATCGCTACCTGCTGATCGACATCCAGAAGAGGGACGGCAAGCCGTGGCGTGTCGCGCTCGCGGGCACCCCGCCGTGCAGGCGTCCCGAAGATCTTCCCGCGGCACTCGACGTGCGCCATCGCACAGGCGTGGAGCTGGGACAGAGAACGGTGGAGGTGCTCCAGATCATGGGCCGCCGCCCCGACGCCTCCGCGGCGCCGGAGCCCTCGCTCAAACGCCTTGGCGACACGGAGTACTTCTACATCTGCGTCGTCAGCGAAGGCTGCGCACGGCACACGAGCGTCTTCGTGCGGGACGGACTGGTGAGCGCGATCTCGGAGTGGTACTCGGAGTAACTTCGTGTCTCGCGTCAGAATGCTTTGGGGCTTCGAGAAGTCTCAAAGTCTCAAAGACCCACCCACCCGGGATCCCTGCCGGTTGGGCGGTGGGCTCTTTGAGACTTTGAGACTTTGAGACTTTGAGACTTCCGAGATCAGCGCAGCGAGCTCTCATACGAGGCCCGAACCGCGGCCACGTACGCGCGCGTCTCGCGATACGGTGGAACGCCGCGGTGCTTCTGCACCGCGCCGGGGCCGGCGTTGTAGGCGGCGAGGGCGAGGTCGAGATCGCCGTCGAACGTGTCGAGCAGGGTGCGGAGGTAGCGCGTCCCGCCGAAGATGTTCTCCCGCGCGTCGAAGACGTTGTGCACACCGAGGTAGCGGGCCGTGGCGGGCATGAGCTGCATGACTCCACAGGCGCCCTTCTGCGACACCGCATTCACGTCGAAGGCGGACTCGCGGCGCGCGACCGCGGCCACGAGGCGCGGATCGACGCCGTGCGCGCGCGCAGCGTCATGAATCGCCGAGGACAGATGCGGCGGCACTCGCGCACGCGAGCGTGCGTCGAACACGGCCGCGCCGAACGGACGCGTGGCGAGGACGCGTGAGCTGCGCAGAGAGACCAGCGCTTCGCGGATGTCGCCGAAGAAGCGATAGGCCGTGATCGACCGGCTGTCGTTCGTGATCACGACCTTGCCCGGCTTCTTCAACCCGGCGCCCGGGACGGAGGAGGCGACGAAACGTCGATCGCCGGCGGAAGCCATCGCCGCGACGAGCATCGTAACCGCGATCACAGTTCCTATTTTCATCAGGCATGACCCAAAAGGCACTCCGGACGTGTAGCATTCCGCGCCATGCGATTCGTGGCTGCGTTACTCTTCACCGCCCTGTTCGCCTGCACACCGGCGAAGCAGGCAGAAAGCGTTCCAGTGAGTCATCCAGTACCGCCTCCAATGCCCGAGACCGGCATGATCTACATCGCCGGAACCGTCTTCGTCGGCCCCGATCAGGTGCCGCAAAAGAACTTCGCCGTCTATACGTCCGGCGGAGTCATCCGCGAGATCGGCCCGGCTGCCGACATCCAGCGCGCACATCCGCGGGCGAATGTTCTGGCCGTCCTCGACGGGACGATCCTCCCCGGCCTCACCGACGCGCATGGTCATCTCTACGGGCTCGGCCTCTCACTCGACGTCGTCAACCTCACGGCCACGAAATCGCTCGACGAAGTCATCGCGCGCGTGAAAGAGCGGGCCGCGACGACACCGAAAGGCCAATGGATCGTGGGCCGCGGCTGGGATCAGAACGACTGGCCGGTGAAGGAGTTCCCGACCGCGGCCGCGCTGGATGAGGCGATCCCCGATCACCCGGTCTTCCTCCGCCGCGTCGACGGCCACGCCGCCGTGACGAATACCGCCGGCCTCCGCGTGGCGGCCGTCACCGCCGCGTCGAAGGACCCCGACGGCGGACTCGTGATCCGCGACGCGAACGGCAATCCGACCGGCACGTTCGTCGACGCCGCAATGGACCTCATCGAAGACCACATGCCGGCGCCGACGCCCGAGCAGCGCAAGGCGCGCGTGCTCGCCGCGGCGAGAACGATCGCCGCGAACGGCCTCACCGAGATGCACGATGCCGGCATCGACGGCGCGACGATCGACGCGGTGAAGGAGCTCATCGACGAGAAGCGCTTCCCGATCCGCGTGTACGCGATGCTGGGCGACAACGACGCCCTGCTGCGCTCGTGGTTCGCGAGCGGACCTCTCGTCGACTATGGGGGCCGCCTCACAGTCCGAGCCGTCAAACTCTATGCGGACGGCGCGCTCGGTAGCCGCGGGGCCGCGCTGCTGGGGGCCTACAGCGACGATCCGGGCAACAGCGGCCTGATGCTCGCCAAGCCCGAGCACATCGAGGACGTCGCCAGGCGCGGACGCGCGGCGGGCTTCCAGATCAATACGCACGCGATCGGCGACCGCGGCGTGCGCAACGTCATCGACGCATACGCGAAGGCGGGCGTCGTCGCGAGCGATCGCTTCCGCGTCGAGCACCTGCAGGTCATCGCTCCCGCGGACATCCCCCGCCTCGTCGAGCGCGGCATCATCGCATCGATGCAGCCAACGCACGCCACGTCGGACATGTACTGGGCGGAAGCGCGCCTCGGTCCCGAGCGCGTGAAGGGCGCCTACGCCTGGCGTACCGTGCTCGATGCCGGAGGCCGCCTGGCCCTCGGATCGGATTTCCCCGTGGAAGACGTGAACCCGTTCTTCGGGATCTTCGCCGCCGTCACGCGCCAGGACCAGGAGCGGTGGCCCGCGGGCGGCTGGTCTCCGTCGGAGCGGCTCACGCTCGCCGAAGCGCTGCGCGGCTTCACGAAGGACGCAGCATACGCGGCGTTCGAGGAGCAGTCCCGCGGCACCATCGAGCCGGGCAAGCTCGCCGATCTCACGATCGTCGAAGGCGACCTGTTCGCGATGCCCGACCTCTACAAGGCCAAAGTGAAGTACACGGTCTTGGGCGGTGAGGTGGTTTACGGCGAGTAGACGATAGGACGGATAGGACCGATAGGACGGATAGGACCGATAGGCAGTTGGTGCTCCCTATCCGTCCTATCCGTCTCATCCGTCCTATCCGTCCTATCGCCCCCCCCTCGCCCTCACACCTCGAAATCCTCGAAGTGCGTGAGCGCCCGAAAATCGGCGTAGCGCTCGTGCACGTCCCTCAGGCTGATCTCGCGCAGGCGGTCGAGCGAAAACTTTTCGACCGTGAACGACGCCAGCACGCTGCCGAAGATGATCGCCCGGCGGAGCTCGCGATCGTGGACTTCACGACGCGAGGCAAGGTAGCCGAGGAAGCCGCCGGCGAAGGTGTCGCCGGCGCCGGTGGGATCGAAGACATTCTCCAACGGATACGCGGGCGCCGCGAAAATCGCCTCGCGCGTAATCATCAGCACGCCATACTCGCCGCGCTTGACGACCAGCGTCGACGGGCCGAGGGCGAGGACCTGGCGGCAGCCCTTCACCAGGTTCGCTTCGCCCGTGAACTGGCGAACCTCGGCCTCGTTGATGATGACCAGATCGACCTCGCGCAGCACGCGCTCGAGCTCCTGGTGCTTCGAGGTGATCCAGTAGTTCATGGTGTCGAGGGCAATCAGTCGCGGACGCTCCGCCTGCTTCAGGACGTCGAGCTGCAGCTCGGGATCGATGTTCGCCAGGAACAGCACGTCCGCGTGTCTTTGCCGCTCGCTCAGTTGGGGAGCGAAATCGGCGAACACGTTCAGTTGGGTATCGCGCGTCTTGGCGACGTTGAGGTCGTAGCCATACTCGCCACTCCAGAAGAACGTCTTCTCGCCTCGCACGCGCTGCAGGCCCGAGGTGTCGATGTTGCGGCCCTGGAACACCGCGGCGTCCTCTTCCGTGAAGTCGTCGCCGACGACGGCGACGAGATCGACCTCGGTGAAGAAGGAGGCGGCGACGGAAAAGTACGTCGCGGAGCCGCCGATGCATCGGTCCACTTTCCCGAAGGGGGTCTGGAGGGCGTCGAAGGCGACGCTGCCGACTACGAGGATGGGCATCCGTTTCTCCTTTGCACCGCCGCAGAGGGGATCTCGAGTTTCGAGTCTCAAAGTCTCAGAGTCTCAAAGTCTCAAAGAAGGTGCGCTCGATCGTTCTTTGTGACTTGGCAACTTTGCGACTCTGCGACTCTGCAACTTTTCAACTCTCAGACTCTGCGACTCTGCGACTTTGAGACTTTGAGACTCTGCGACTTTGAGACTTTGAGACTTTGAGACTCTACGATGTGAGACTCATGGAACGTATTTGCCGATGATGGGGGCAAGGGCATCCTTCGTGGCCGGCGGGATCGCGCCGCGATCGGTGAGGAGCGCAAACTGCAGCGCGTTGGCGCAGGCGCAGTCGCGTTTCCGGCTCGCGGCGCGAGTGATCGACGAGCGCAGAATCTGTTGGGCCATCGCCGCGTTCGCGCGGAGATATCCGAGGATCTGCTCGATGTCGACGTCGTCGTGGTCCGGATGCCAGCAGTCGTAATCGGTGACGAGGGCCATCGTCGCGTAGCAGATCTCCGCCTCGCGCGCGAGCTTGGCCTCGGTGAGATTGGTCATGCCGATCACGTCGACATCCCACGTGCGATAGAGATTCGACTCCGCGCGCGTGGAGAACTGCGGGCCTTCCATGCAGAGATACGTCCCGCCCAGGTGCACCGTGGCACCAGCCTCCCGTCCCCCCTCGCCCATGAGGAGCGACACGCCCGCGCAAATCGGATCGGCGAACGCTACGTGGGCGACGATGCCGTTGCCGAAGAAGGTGTCGGCGCGATGGCGGGTGCGGTCGATGAACTGATGCGGGAAGACGATGTCCGTGGGACGGTAGGCCTCCTTCATGGAGCCGACGGCGCTGGCGGAGAGAATCGTGTGCGCGCCGAGGACCTTGAAGCCGTAGATGTTCGCTCGGTAGTTGACCTCGGACGGGGTGAAGCGATGCCCCTTGCCGTGCCGCGCCAGGAAGGCGACGCCGATGCCGTCCGCCTCCGCGATGATGTAAGGATCCGACGGCGCGCCGAATGGCGTCTCGACCGTCCGCTCGTACAGCACGTCGAGGCCTTCCATCGCATAGAGGCCCGAGCCGCCGATGATACCGATCTGGATGTTCATGATTCGTTTTCCGTGGCCCGTGGCCCGTTGCCCGTGGCCCGTGGTCCGTGGTCCGTGGTCCGTGGTCCGTTGCCCGTGGTCCGTTGCCCGTGGTCCGTGGTCCGTGGTCCGTTGCCCGTGGTGCGGTCGCGCCCAGGCCACACAGCACGGGCAACGGGTCACGGGCAACGGGCAACGCTCCTCACGCCCGATTCACGCTTTGAATTTCTTCACCGACTGCTCGATGGCCTCGCGGACGCGGACTGCCAGCTCGACGGCGGCGAGGCCATCCTCCCCCGACACGATGGGACGGGTGCGGTTGCGGACGCAGGTGAGGAACGCTTCGTTCTCGGCGCGCAGCGGCTCTTTCTTCACGATGCCGAGATCGAACGGACGCAACACGCGCAGCCCCTCCTCCTCGATCAGACGGAAGCCCTTCACCTCCTGCTCCTTGGTATCGACGGAGAGGTAGTAGTCGCCCCCGAAGAAACGTTGCTTGCGAACGCGCTCCTGCGAGACGCGGCTGGCCGTGAGGTTCGCGACCGCGCCATTCGCCAGCTCGAGGCGCACGTTGGTCATGTCGACCTTGTCCGTGAGCACGGGCACGCCGACCGCGCGCACCTCCGTCACCGGCTGCCGGAACAGCGACAGAACGAGGTTCAGATCGTGGATCATCAGATCGAGAAGAACGTCGACGTCGAGGGAGCGCGGCACGAACACACCCAGCCGCTCGGCCTCGAAGTATCGCGTGGGGCGGACCATGTCCGCGATCGCGGCGATGGCCGGGTTGTAGCGCTCGACATGGCCGACCTGGATGATGCGTTGCCTCGAGGCGGCGAGGGCGATGAGGCTTTTCGCCTCGTCCGCCGTGGCCGTGATGGGCTTCTCGATCATGACGTCGACGCCGGCCTCGAGGAGCTCGCGAGCGACCTCGTGATGGATCGTCGTGGGCGTCGCGACGACCGCGCCCTCGATCTCCCCGGCCAGCGCGGCCACGCTCGGGTAGCGCCTGATCTTCAGCGACGACTCCACCTCGGCCGCGACCGCGTCGTTGGTCTCGACGAAGCCGACGACCTGAGCCTCCGGGATCTCGGTGAGAACGCGCGCGTGCAGCCGGCCGAGGTAGCCGGTGCCGATGACGCCGACGCGGGTCATGCCGCGCTCCGGTTGGCGGTTGGCGGTTGGCGGTTGGCGGGAGAGGCAAGACGGGTCAAGGAAGGGCGGCGGCTCCCCGCCAACCGCCAACTGCCAACCGCCAAGCCTCTCACCGGATCACTCCCCGTTTCGACGCGCGCACGAATTCCGCAAGCTCGCGCACTTCGGCGTGAAAGCCGAGCTCTGCCTCGATCCTGTCGAGAGCGTCCTGCAGAAGCAGCTTCGAGCGCGTGAGGATGCGATAGGCGCGCTGCAGCGCCTCGATGGTCTCTCTCGTGAAACCTTTGCGCTCCAGACCGATGCTGTTGATGCCGTACGTCTTCGCCGGCCGATTGCCGACCGTCTTCACGAAGGGCAGGACGTCCTGCGTGCAGATCGAGCCGCCGCCGATGAAGGCGTGGTCCCCGACGCGGCAGAACTGATGCACCGCCGAGAACGCTCCGATGGTCACTAAATCGCCGACCTCGACGTGGCCGGCGAGCGTGGCGTTGTTGGCAAAGATCGTCCCGTCGCCGATGTGACAGTCGTGCGCGACGTGCGAGTAAGCCATGAAGAAATTGTTCGAGCCGATCGTCGTCATCGCCCCGCCGCCGGTCGTGCCGCGGTTGACCGTGACGAATTCCCGGAACGTGTTGTCGTTGCCGATGCGCAGCTCCGTCTTCTCGCCCTTGAACTTCAGGTCCTGAGGCTCGGTGCCGATCGACGCCTGTCCGAAGAAGCGATTGCGCTCGCCGATGCTCGTCGGCCCTTCGATGCGCAGGTGCGGACCGATGACCGTTCCGGCGCCGACCGTGACCTGGGGGCCGATGATCGCGTACGGCCCGACGCTGACATCGGGCGCGAGCACGGCTTCACTGCTGATGACTGCGGTCTCTGCGATCGTAGGCATGAATCACTCCGGCCGGTCGACCATGACGCTCAGCAGCTGGGCCTCCGCGGCGACGGCGTCACCGACCTTCGCGACGCCGCGCACCTTCACCGTGCCGGCGCGGCGCTGCAGAACCTCGCATTCGAGGATGAGCTGATCGCCCGGCACGACCGGCCTGCGGAAGCGGGCCTTGTCGACGCCGCCGAAGAGGAAGAGCTTGCGGTCGCGGTCTTCGATGTCGCGGAGAAACAACACGGCCGCGCACTGGGCCATGGCCTCGACGATGAGAACGCCGGGCATGACCGGCGCGTTGGGGAAATGTCCCTGGAAAAACTGCTCGTTGGCCGTCACGTTCTTGAGGCCCACGATCCGGTTTCCGCCCTCCTCGATCTCGAGGATGCGGTCGACCATCAACATCGGATAGCGATGCGGCAGAAGCTTCATGATCTCGTTGATGTTCAGGGCACTCATTTCTTTCCTCGCTGCTGGCGCACGTATTCGCGCTGACTGACGGCAGGGATGCCGCGCACCCATACGCCGTCGGGAACGTCTTCGAAAACCGCGCTTTTCGAGTAGACGCGGACGCGGTCTCCGATCTTCAGATGTCCGGCAAAGCCGGACTGGCCACCGACCTGCACCGCGTCACCGAGCTCGGTGGACCCGGCGATGCCGACCTGCGCGACGAGGAGGCATCCCTTCCCGAGGCGAACGTTGTGTCCGACCTGCACGAGGTTGTCGATCTTCGTCCCCGCGCCGATCACCGTCTCGCCGAGCGCGGCGCGATCGATGGTCGTGCCGGCGCCGATCTCGACGTCATCCTCGATGCGGACGATCCCCACCTGCGGGATCTTGTGATGGATGCCGGCGTCATCGGTTGCGAAGCCGAATCCGTCGCCGCCGACGACGACGCCGCTATGGATGATGCAACGCCGGCCGATGCGGCAGCCGTGGTAGATGGAGACCTGCGGGTAGATGATCGTCTTCTCGCCGATCATCGCGCCGGGCTCGATGGTGACATTGGGATAGATGATGGCGTCGTCGCCGATGACCACGTCCTCGCCGATCGACGTGAACGCCCCGACGGCGACGTTGTTCCCCAGTCTGGCGCTCTGCGCGATCGACGCCCGCGGCGAGATGCCGGCCGGCCGGGGGCGGTGCGCGAAGAACCGCGCCACGGTGGTGGCCATCGCGTAATACGGGTCGGCGACGCGGATCCACTTCGGCGAGTCTCCCTCGAGGTCGTTCGCGACGAGCACCGCCGCGGCGTTCGTCGTCTCGAGCTGCGCCGCGTACTTTGGATTCGAGAGAAAGCTGATGTGCCGCTCCGTGGCCTCGGCGAGAGGCAACACGGCATCGATCGCCACGTCCGGTCCGGCATAGCGGCCGGAGACGAAGCTCACGATCTCGGAGAGGGGAACGGACATGGCGGGGGCGGATTGTACCGAATTGAAAATTGAAAATTGAAAATTGAAAAATTCGAGAGAGTCCGTGCGGAACGCCTTTTTTTCAATTTTCAATTTTCAATTTTCAATTCCGCCACCAAGACGAACAAGCCTCCCGTCGCCGGGAGGCTCGAGGCGAGACAGCGTCCGTCCGACCGTTTACTTCGCGGCCGCCGCGGCGGGCTGCGAGGCGTTGAAGCGCTGAATCACGGTATCGGTGATGTCGACCGCGTCGGACGCGTAGACCAGGCCGGACTCGAACTTGTTGAAGATCGCCGCCAGGCCCATCTCTTTGCCGATGCCGTCGATGACCGGCTTGATCTTGGCTTCGAGGGCCATCAGCTCGCGGTCGCGGGCTTCACCGATCTCGCGCTCGGCGTCCTGCGCGTAGCGCTGCATCGAGATGCGCCTGTCGGCGAGCTGCTTCTGCATCTCGGCGAGCTTGTCTTCGCTGAGCGAGAGGCGCTTGGTGCTGATGTCCGCGTCGAGCTTGCGCAGCTCCTCGTCCATCCCCTTGGCCCTCTCCATGCGCTCGTCCTGCATCTTCTTGAGCTTGTCGTAGGCGGCCTTGCCGGCCGTCGACTGCGTCAAGACTTTCTGCACGTCGATCACCGCGACACGCGCAGGCGTCGTCTGCGCGAACATGGGCGCCGCGAGCGCGGCCACCGCAACTGAAACGAGGAACTTCTTCATGAGGTCTCCTTCTGTGATCCGTCGGACAACGGCTAGAAGCCGCCGCCGTTTAGAACGTATTCCCAATCGTGAACTGGAATCCTTCGAACTCGTCGAGCTCTTTCTCCTGCGGGTTGAACGCGTAGATGAACCGCAGGGGGAACTGGAAGACGGGCAGGAACAACCGCAACTCGGCGCCAAAGCTGTAGCGCAGCTGCGAGAAGTCGATCGTCTCCTGGTACCCGTACGCGCGACCGGCGTCCGCGAACAGCACCAGGCGGATGGGATCGTTCACGCGGTAGAGATACTCGAAGTTGTACGTCTGATAGCTGTAACCGCCCGCGGGGCGCAGGCCGCGGCCGGGGAACTCCTCGTACGGTCCGAGCGTGCCGTACTGAAAGCCGCGAACCGAGAACTCGCCGCCCACGAGGAAACGGTCCGAGGTGGGGACGCAGAGATCCGGCACCTCGTTCGACAGCTCGTCATAGCGGTGCGCGCAGTCGTCGCGGAACGAGAAGATGTAGCCGGCCTCCACGTTCGCGCTGAACGACGTGCGCCGCGACAGACGAAAGAACCTCGTCAGGCCGACGGTCGGCTTGAACATCTCGACCGAGCCGCCGAGCGGGCCGCCCGCGTACGCGAGGCTCAGGCTCATGCGCGAGCCGCGCGTGGTGTCGAAGGGGTTGTCGCGCGAGTCGTAGCGATACGACGGCACGATCGTCGAGGTGATGAAATTCAGATCCGAGATCAGCGGCATCGGCAGGTTGCCCTGCGGGTCGGGAATCTCCTGGGATTGATAGACGCTGCGCGAGCGCTCGTATCCGTACAGCAGCGAGACGCTGTCGAACCGGCGGAGGCGGTAGCCGTACGCGATCGTTCCGCCCTTGCCACGCTGCTCGTAGCCGAACGACGCCGGCAGGATCGTCTCGCGGTTGTACACCGAGACGCCGAGGCTGTTGGGCGTGTCCAGGAACCAGGGATCGGCGTACGAGATGCTGAAGAAGTTCGTGCGCCGGCCGCGCTGGTAGCCGAGAGAGAAGTTCTCCCCTTCGCCGAGGAAGTTGCGCGTCGCGAACTGGGCCTGCACGAAGAAGCCGCCACCCTCGGAGTAGCCGCCGCCGAACTGGATGTCGTTCCTTCCCTCCTCGATGCCCTTGATGGTGATGTCGACGGTCTTCGTCTCCGGGTTGACCTTGAAGTCCGGATTGTCCGTGACCTTGTAGTAGCCGAGCTGGCCGAGCTTGTAGAGGGACTGCTTGAAGGTCTCCATGTCCATGATCTGACCTTCTTCGAGGAAGATCTCGCGGCGGAGAACCTTGTCTTTGGTCGTCGTGTTGCCGGTGAACTCGAGCCGGCCGAGGCGGAACTGATCGCCCTCGAACACGCGCACCTTCACGTCGACGACGTTGTTCTCTTTCTGGATGTACTCCGGATCGACGTAGGCGTAGATGTAGCCGCGCATGCGGTAGGCCTCGCCGAACGCGTCGAGCCGCGCCTGCATCGGCTTGCGCGCGAGGACCTCGCCCTGCTCGAGCGGCCAGTTGCCGATGATCTGCTCGTCCGTGAAGACGGTGTTGCCCTCGACCGAGACCGCGCCGAAGGTGTGGATCTCGCCTTCCTTCACGGGGATGGTCACCTTCACGCGCTTGCCCTGGGTGACGACCTGCGGATCGCCGAACGAGACGTTCTGGTACCCGTAGTCCTGGTAGAAATTCCGGACGCGCTCGAGATCCTCGTCGAGCTTGGACGGGATGTAGAGGTTCTTTTTCCGTACCCAGGTGATGAGGTTGTGCTTCTTGATCTCCTTCATCTGGCTGCGGAGCTTGCCGTCGGAGAAGCGGCGGTTGCCCACGAAGTCGATCTGGGCGACCTTCGCCTTCACGCCTTCGTTGATGATGAAGACGATCTTCTTTTCCCCCGGCGACGCGGGAAGGTCCTCGGTGATGGTGTCGACCGTGACCCCTTCGAAACCGCCTTCGGTGTAGGCGCGCTTGACGGCCTCGGCGGCGCGCTTGACGAGCGTCTGCTCGACGGTGCTGCCGACGTGGAGGTCGATCTTGTCCCGTTCCAGAGCCTCATTGATCTTGGTCTGGTTCAGTTCCTTGTTGCCGCGGAACTCGACCGACCCGATGCGCGGGCGCTCGCGCACGATCGCCTTGACGACCACGCCGCCGGCTTCGCCGGGCTCGACCTCGACGCGGATGTCGTCGAAAAGACCAGTCTGCCAGAGATTCGCGAAGTTCCTCTGGATCGCTTCGGGCAGGTAGGCCTCGCCGGGGACGATCCCAAGGTAGACGCGGATCGTGTCGCTGGCGACGGAGGTGTTGCCCTCGACCTCGAACCGCTCCACGACCTGACCGGTCACGTTCTGCCGAGCGGGCGGCGTGGGTGCGTCGGTGATGCGGCCCTGGGCGGGCGCATCGAGAATCACGCCCGGGCGCGGCCGGGGCCGCTCCTGTTCCGCGGGCGCTGTCTGCGCTCGTACGACCCTGCCGGCGAGCGCCAGGACGACGAGCATCACAAGAATTCGAATCATAAGTTCTGCCGAGACGCGGTTTTGAAGTGAGACGCATGACCCGGGACAGAGGTCACGCCAGACGATGAACAGCCGGAAACAGCGGCGCATTCTAGTTCATCCTGCCCGCTTCATCGGCTTTCTTCAGGCTATCCCGCGCGCAGACGGGGATAAACTCATGTCCGGCCGTACGATGCTCCGGTCAATTGTTTTCCTCTTCGTTGCCGCCACATTGGACGGCTCACCCCTTCCGGAGGTCTCGCTCGCTCCGAGAAACGACGTGCTCCGTGTTGCGGTCACCGGAGACACCGGCAGCGGCGCGGATGCAGTGGCGGCGGGGATCGCCCGGGTCCATGTCGGGAAACCGCTCGACGCGATCATCCTCACGGGCGACAACTTCTATCCGTGCGGGGTGGAGTCGGTGGAGGATCCGCGGTGGAACCTCGTCACTCCGCTGACTCGAATCGGCGTCCCGGTCTTCCCCGTCCTCGGCAATCACGACTATTGCGGGAAAGCGAACCCCGACGCACAGATTCGCGCACCGATCGCGAACTGGCGCTTCCCCGCGCGCCAGTTCGTCCTGCGCACCGGCGTTGCGGACTTCGCATTCATCGACACCGACCCGTTCGTGAAGGGACGCTCACCTACATTGCCGCTCGATACGGCGTTCGCATCCTCGAAGGCACCCTGGCGCGTCGTCGTCGGACACCACCCGGTGATCTCGTCCGGCTGGCACGGCTACTTCCCGCGCGACGAGGTGAAGCGCATGCGCGAAGTCATCCCCACGTTGCGCGCGGTGAGGGCCGATCTGTACATCGCCGGCCACGACCACCACGTCGAGTGGATCCGCGGCCGCATGCTCCACCTCATCAGCGGTGCCGGCTCATCGCCGGTGATGCCCATCAAGCTGCGACTCTCGACCGTGTACCCCCCGGAGATCCGCCGTGAGCGCATCGGCTTCGCGGTCCTGGAGATCCGCGAGAGGTCGATCCGGGTGCGCTTTTACGACGCAAAAGGCCGCGCGAAGAGCGGTTGGTTGTAAGAAGGGGCACAGCAGAAAATGGCAGAAGAAGCGCTTCGGGGCGACGGCGCGCCCACGGCGTGGCCACCAGCGCTCCCTTGTACCGGCGTTATCCCTCCGGCGTCGCGTACGTCGCCCGGCCCCCGCCGAACGACCAGTTCTCCTTCGTCACTTCGACGAGGCTCACCAGCACATCGTCCGGCCGCACATCGACCGCCTCCTCCAGGCGCCGGGCGATGTCCGCATACAGGGCACGCTTCACTTCGATGGTACGACCGGCGTTGAGCGTGATCTGAATGACGATCAATTCCGCCGACCGCGTCACATCGCCATACGAGGGATGAGCGATCAGATCGTCATCGGGGAGTTGTTCGATGATGTGAAAGCGGTCGTCGGCGGGAACGTTCGCCGTCGCGACCAGAGCGTCATGAATGGCGGTCGATGCGTCGCGGAGAAAGTCGGCCGTCCTGCCCTTGCGAAGAGTGATGCGTACGAGCGGCATGACCGGGAATTGTAGTGCGGTCGAAGCGGCGAATCGACGGCGGGACCCTCACGGCTGCCAGTCGATGATCGTGGCCCCGTCTCCGCACAGCCAGGCGGTCGCTCGCACGCCCTCGCGGGCCTCGGCCCTGCGCACTTCGATGCGGTTCCAGTCGTTGTGCATGAAAGGCGTGCCGCCGATGAGGAAGAGGCGCGATGGATCGTCGCTGCCTTCGTGATGAATCGTGATCGCCTCGCCGGCGATCGTCAGCACCGTCTTGCCGCGCATGCGGCGATACTCGGTCACCGGGCCGGCGATCCTGCGCAGGTCGCCGGAGCATGAAACAGCAGCGGGCGGCGCAAGTTCGCTCGCGCGCGACGACTCCGTCGCCAGACCGGCCGCGGTCCACGCGGGGTAGCCGCCATGGAGCACGGCCACACGAGGAAACCCGCCGTTGGCGAGAAGCATCGCCGCCTCGAGACTGGTCTCTTCCGCCTTGCAGGTGCAATACGTCACGAGGAGCTTGTCTTCGGGCAGCTCGCCGGCGCGCGACGGCAACACACCGAGCGGCATCCAGATCGCACCCGGGAGATGCCCGATCTCGTACGGAACGCTGCCGCGGACGTCGACGGCCACGGCGTCGCCTTGGGCGAGCATCGCGTGCAGCTCTTCGGGCGTCAAGCGAGGCACATCGGCTTTGGTGAGAATGGCGAGCAGGAGCAGGAACATGAGAGAAAGCGGGACGGGCGACAGCCCGCCCCGCAAGGAATCTTACAGTCCGCGATAGGTTGCGGAAAGCGAGCTGGCGCGATTGGCCTGGCCGGTCGTGAACTTGTACATGCAGTAGTCGTCGGTGTAGTCCATGAAATTCTCGATCGGATCGAGGCCCGCGTACTTTCCCTTGCACGAGTCGCGGCCATTCGGGCAACCGTACGCCGGGGAACGCTCGGCAGGCGTGTCGGCAACGTAGTCGTTGTTCTTCGAGCAGCCGCCCTGGAACGTGTGATAGAGGCCGAGCCAGTGGCCGACTTCGTGCGTACCCGTGTCACCCTCGTTGTACGGCGCGGCGTTGCCGCCCGGGAGCGAGGAGTAGAGACAGACCACGCCGTCTTTCTTTGGCGCGCTGCTGTACGAGCTGGGGAACGTCGCCCATCCGAGGAGGCCGCCGCCGTTGTTCGTGTAGAAGTTGAGATCGGCCGCGCCGCCGACGCGCAACGCGTTCTTCATCTGCGTTTCCGCCGAGGAGCCCGGACCGGCGTTGAACCAGGTGTTGTTGGTCGTCCGCGTCGTGCCCGCGAGCTGGAAGCGGAAGCGCGTGTTCGCACCGCCGGTAACGCCGCTGTACGCGTCGTTCAGCACCCGGATCTGGTCGGCGATCATCGAGTTGGTGATGTTCCCCGCACCCGACGTGTTGCTGATGACGTGAAAGTAGACGTTGATCGTCACGGTGGTCGCGTTGGACTGGATTCGGAACCGCTCGTCCGCGCTCTTCTGCGACAGGAGCATTTCCGTGTGCTCTTCGATCGCCACTGTCTCTTCTTCGGAGAAAACATGCGTTCCGCACATGCGCTGCAGCTCAGCGCCCGGCCGGGCTTTTTCGATCAGGCCGGTTGCGTGGTCCTGAGCCATGAGGGAACCAATCGGGAGGAGGAGACAGAGGGTCACCAGGGTCAATCGACGATGCATTCGAAGCTCTCCTTAACATGTTTGGGGATCAATGTGTTTTGGTGGATGGGTTGCCTAAAAGCAACGAGGGTGCCGTCCGTAAGTGATTGATTTCATTGGAAGCCTTCCATGCTGGCTGGGTCAAAGTCCATCCGAGGGTCAAATCTACTCCCATCTATTGGGCTCAGAATCGACCCGCTCCCCCGTTCGTAAAGTGGCTGCGATAGGCTTCCGCCTGTGGAACGAAGGTACCGGGAGGACTGGCGGGAGCTCGCCCGGCGTGAGCCGTATTACGCGGTGCTCACGGATCGCCGTTTTCTGCGCGAGAACCTGGATGACGACGGGCTGCGCGAGTTCTTCGCGAGCGGAGACGCCGACGTCGCGCAACTGTTCGCGACGATCGCGGAGAACCTCGACCGCCCCTTCGCACCGTCGACGGCACTCGACTTCGGGTGCGGTGTCGGCCGGCTCACGCTGCCGCTCGCGCGACGTGTACCCGGTGTCGTGGGGTGCGACATCGCGCCGGACATGGTGGCCGAGGCGCGCCGGAACGCGGGGGCGCGCGGGGTCGACCAAGCGACGTTCGTGACGAGCCTGGACGAAGTCTCCGATCAGCGCTTCGATCTGATCTGCTCGCTCATCGTCTTTCAGCACATTCCGGTGCGCGAGGGGCTGGCGACGCTTTCGAAGCTTCTGGGACTGCTCGCCCCGGGTGGAGTCGCGGCGGTTCACTTCCCCATCCGGCGCCCGGGCTCGGTCCTGCGCCGTTTCGCGCGCCGGGCTCGCGGCGCGATGCCGCTCGTGCATCGGCTGGCGCAGAGTCTCGAGGGAGACTCGTTGAAGCTGCCGTACATGCAGATGAACGCGTACGGCCGCGAAGAGGTCCAGCGCTGTTTCGTCGAGACCACACGTGCCCGGCCGATCGTCATCCCGCGGAACGACGCTGGCATCGAGGGCGCGCTGTTCCTCGGGCGGCGGGTCGGGTAGCGGCCACCCTCCTCTGCGCATGCACATCCCGATCACGGCATCCGAACAGATCTGACCGGCCGTGCCGGCCCGGTTGGCTGCACCGGCGCGACGGTTGGCTGCATCGCGTGACCGGCAGGCCCGATTCGCGGCACACTGTCGCCATGCGGCGGTGGTGGATTCCGGCGTTCTGGAGCGCGTTCGCGCTCGTCTCCGCGCTCCAGACCTGGCTGGCGATGCTGACGCACGGCCATTCCTTCCCGCGCATCGTCTTCTACCAGCTCAGCGTCTGGGCGGGATGGATGTTCCTCACCCCGCTCGTCATCCGCCTCGTCGAGCGCTTTCCGCCGAGGCAGCGGCGAAACATCGGCGTGCACGCGCTGGCGGCACTGGCAATGTCGGTGACGCACGTGGCGTACTGGATCACGCTCACGATCCTCATCCAGCCGTACGACGACATGACCATCCGCGAGTTCGGTCCGGCTTTCCCCTCGGCAACGATCGCGCGGATGCCCCTGGAGATTCTGATCTACCTGGCGGCGATGGCGGTCGCTCATGCGATGACGCTCGAGCGCTCGCTGAGCGCGGCCCGGCTGCACGCGCTGGAGTTGCAGATCCAGCCGCATTTCCTGTTCAACACGCTGAACGCGATCAGCTCTCTCGTGCGCGCACGCCAGAACGCCGAGGCGGTGGAAGTGATCGCCGGGCTGTCGGATCTGCTGCGTTATACGCTCGATCACGCCGGTGCGCAGCGGGTCCCCCTCGAGCAGGAAACCGCAATGCTCGAGCGCTACCTCGGCATCCAGCGCGTTCGCTTCCCCGATCGCCTCGACGTACACATCGACGTCTCGGACGATGCGCGACGGGCCGCGGTGCCGACCCTCATCCTCCAGCCGCTCGCGGAGAACGCCATTCGCCACGGCATCGCCCGGACGGCGAGGGCGGGGCGCGTGGAAGTCCGCGCGTTCCGCCGCGACGACACCCTGGAGATCGAGATGTTCAACACCGGATCGCTCGTCAACGGAGAGCGCCGCGGCATCGGTCTCGCGAACACCGTCGAGCGGCTGCGCCAGCTCTACGGCGAGGCGCACCGGTTCGAGCTGCGCGAGCGGGACGGCGGCGTCGTGGCCGCGATCTCGATCCCCTGGAGCGTGGTCGCGTGAAGGTCGTGATCGTCGACGACGAGCCTCTCGCGCGCCAGGTCGTGCGCATGCTCGTGGCAGGCGACCGCGAGCTGACCATCGCCGGCGAGTGCACCGGCGTCGCCGCGGCGGAGGTCATCGCGCGCGAGCGGCCGGACATCCTGTTCCTGGACATCCAGATGCCGGAGGTGGACGGCTTCGACGTGCTCGAGCGCGTCGGCGCGGACATGGTGCCGGCCGTGGTCTTCGTCACCGCGTACGACGAGTACGCTCTGCGCGCCTTCGAGGTCCACGCTCTCGACTACCTCCTCAAGCCGTTCGACGACCGCCGCTTCTACGCCGCCCTCTCACGGGCGAAGGAGCAGGTACGCGCGAAGTCGCCGTCGTCGTTCGTGCGGCGCTTCCTCGTGCGCACGCGCGACAAGGTTCTGTTCATCAAGACCGACGACCTGGAGTGGATCGAGGCCGCGGACTACTACGTGTCGCTGCACGCCGGCGGGAAGAGCCATCTGTTGCGTCAGACGATGGCGGAGATCGAGCGGCAGCTCGACCCTTCGAAGTTCGTCCGCGTACACCGTTCCGCGATCGTGAACCTCGACCGGGTGAAGGAGATGCACCCGCTCTTCCGCGGCGACTGCGCGCTCGTGCTGGCCGACGGGACGCAACTCCGGCTCAGCCGGGCCCGCCGCGAGGAGTTCGAGCGGAGGCTCGCGGGAACGTGACGGAGGCCGCATCAGAGGAGTCGCAAACGGCAGTAGGATCTTCGCCATGCGACACCTGCTGCTCTCCATCCTTCTTGCCATTCCGACGCTCGCGTCCGCGCAGCAGTACCTTCTGTCCGCCGCGGGCAGCATCGAGGGCGCAAACGACACGTTCTTCCGCTCCGACGTCGCGATCTGGAACTTCCGCGCGGAGCCGCAGCGGATCCTCATGCGCTGGATGCCGCAGGGTGTGAGCGGCGTCGGGATTCCGGAGGTGGAGATCACGATCCCTCCGTACAGCGGCATCCAGGACTCGGATTTCGCCCGGAACGTCCTGCATCAGGAAGGCGTCCTCGGTGCGGTCTTCTTTCTCGCCGTGCGGCCCGACGGTTCGCTCGACTCGAACGCGAGGTTGACGATTCAGTCGCGGATCTGGACACCGAACCCCCGCGGCGGCTACTCGTCGCAATCGTTCGACGCCATCCGCATCACACAGATTGCCGGCGAGGAACGCGTGATCACCAACCAGCGAAACGACTTTCGTTACCGCCTGAACGTCGGCATCGTGAACCTCGACACGACCAGCGCACACACATGGCAGATCGTGTCCGACAACGCGACCACGTCGATCACCGTCCCGCCCTACTCGATGCACCACGTCTCGATCCCGCGCTTCAACAACGACACGGAGGTGCCGATCCTGCGGATCATCGGCAGCGGCGGCGGGCAGACGACATGGGTGGCATACGGATCGAGCGTCGACAACACGAGCGGCGACGGATGGACGTCGCTCGCGTACGCGGCGCAGTTGCCGTAGTGCCAGACTCAGTGACAGGATGGGCGGTCCTCCGCCCACCCTCTCGTCTCGAGTCGCTACATGACTTTCCCTGCGCCGAGGGTGACGCCGCGCGGGGGAATGGGAGACGCGACACAGTTGCCGATGTTCTCGCCCCACATTCCTGACCAGGACACGGTGATGAATCCGGCGTCGGAGTTGACGGCGCAGTACACGCGCCAGTTCTTGATCTTCTCGATGTCGTACTGCAGCACCGAGCGGCCGCGCACCGAGAGCTTCCGACTGCCGAGAGTCGGAATCACCGTACAGGTGATGCGGCCGACAGGCCTGCCGTTGCGGAAGAAGGAGACGTCCACGTCGGCGATGAAGTCGCCGCCGTCGTACTCCAGCGCGATCTCGTACGGGAACGCCGTTGCCTCGAGTGCCGCGGTGGTCTCGTCCGTGTAGTTCTCCGGATGCGCCTTGACGGCTTCACGGAACAACGAGCGGTTCGATTCGAAGGTCTGCTGCGCAAGGATGCCGAGGGCGTTGTCGAATTCCGAGTTGGTTTGAGGGGTGGTCATGATTTGCTCTCTCCTTTTCTCATCCCATTCAGCGATCGTCCGGACGATTGCCTGGGATGCGCCCAATGTGGGGCGGCGAGAGCGTCGGCACATCACCCGATCGGGTACGACTCAGCAGATCGGGCAGCCGTCTTCCACCTCCACCTTTCCCCTCCTCGGCAGCTTGACGATCAGGGCGTCGCCGAGCGCGTCGGCCATCGCGTCGAGCCCCGGCGATTGCCTGCAGGGACGTTTGAGATCGAGGTAATACGGCAGGCGCTCGACATTCGCGCGCCACCAGCCGAACGCCTCCCGTGCCCACTGCAGGTGATACAGCGAGAGCGGTCGTTGTCGGGGACGGGGATAGCCAGCAAATCGGCCCGTGTCGAGCTTCCATACGTTGACCGTGAGCAGTGCGAGGAAGGGGAGGATCTTGAAGATCGCGAAGTAGTACTCCGTCCGCGGCGGCCCCTCCGCCGGGCACAGGTCGATGAACCGGTCGCGATACACGCTCACGAGATGGGGACGAAAGTCGTCGACTGGTTGGTACGGGTGCACCAGGGCCATGAAGTCGTCGACGAGCTCGTCGAACTGGTCTTCCGGCTCGAGCGCCGGGCCGCTCGGGTCGGACGGCTGCGGATGCGCGGCGAGGTCTCCGGCGAGGTCTCCGACGAACGCTCGGGCGAACTGCTTTCCCACTTCACTGCGCAGGAACTCCACACTGCTGATGCTCGGTCTCATCGTTCCTCCTTCGTCCATCGCTGAAGTCTCCGCGCTCGGCGGCGAGCGCACGAATCACGAAGGCGCAGTCGAGGCCGGGCTGCGGGCGCCGAATCGCGCGCCATAGGCCAGCGCGACGACCCCGGCTCGGTTCTGCACACCGGTCTTCTGATACGCGACCGCGAGGTGCTTCCGCACGGTCTCGATCGAGATGCCCAGACGGCCGCTGACCTCGCGATTGCTCAGTCCTCGCGCGACGAGCGTGATCACGCGCGCCTGCATCCGCGTCAGACCGAGGCGCACCGCCACTTCCTCCGCGTCGATCCCCGGCTCCCCTTCCGGAGACACGAGGAACACCACCCCCGGGCCTGATCCGCGACGCTCACCGACCTCCGCGGGAACGACGCGCAGCGCGCTTCCCCTTCGGCTTGGATGCGCGAACGTCAGACAGTCGCGCTCCTCTCCCGACTGCAACGCCTTCGCCGCGAGCTCGACCACCGCGAGCGGGATCGCCGGACCGGCGAAGAGCGCCTTTGCCGCGCCGTTCGACGAAAACAGGCGGCCGGCCGCGTCGACCACGATCGCAGGCGATGGAATGACCCGGAGCAACGCGTCGATCGCAAGGGCTTGGTCAGTGAGATCGGCGATCGTGCCGCGCGCGGACGCGAGGTCCGCGATCAGCGGCAGCACCATGCGTCCGACCGCCCGCTCGCTCTCGGTGAACGAATCCGTGTCGAGCACGTCCGCGCTCCCGCCGCTGGAGCGCAGACGTTCCCACAAGCGCCGGATGGCATCGAGCCGCACAGACGGTAGTATAGAAGTCGGGACGCCCATTCACCGCTTCATGCACGCCTCGCCCTACTTCGCGGCCCGCTGGTTCTGCGTTTGCTGCGCGCTCGTCGCCCTTCCGCTCGCACCGTTCGCACTGGGCACGGTCGCCTCCATGCGCGCGCATCCGGTCTCGCTCGATGGCTCGCGCGTCCTCGGGAGTGGCGCGGTCAGGACGCGAGACGGAGTGGTCGTCCGGGACATCCGTTTCCAGGACGGAGCATGGACTCCCGCGGCATCGCCGGAGGCGCGGCGCCGCTTCCGCAACGTGCCCGCGGGCACGGTGATCGCCTATCGACTCGACGATGGTCGAGTCGTCGGCGGGCGCGTCGCGAACGTGCCCGCGAGCTCCACGACGATCCTCCGGCGCGCGGTGCTCGCGACCCTGACGCTCGCCATGTCGATCGCCGGTCTGGCACTCGGCCTCGCCGGAATGAATCGCCCTGCCGTCGACGCCGGGGCGTTTCTTTCCGGTCTCGGCGCGACGCTCGCGTTTTCGTTCCTCGAGCCGAATCTCGTGCGAATCGCGCCAACCGGATGGCGCGACGCGATCATCGTCGCTTACGCGCTCGTTCCCTCCGCACTGTGGTGCCGCTACCTGCTCCGGCTGTTCACGGAGCTGCCGGTCGCCCTGCACGTCCGTCAGATCGAGCGCATGGTCATCACCGGCGTATCGATCCTGGCGATTGCGCGGGCGGCGTTGCTCGCACTTTCGCAGTCGGCATTCCTGTTCGATCGTCTGCCGCTCACCGTGTCGAGCGTCACGATCCGCCTTCTGGAAAGTGCGGCGCTGCAGGTCGTGACGTACCTCGTGACCACGCTTGCCGCGGTCGCGCTCATCGTCCGCCAGGTTCGGGCCGTGCGGGAGCGCGAACTGGCCGGCGACATGCGCGAGCGTGCGCGCTATGTGGCATACGGATTCGGCGTCGGGATCGGCCCGCCGATTCTCGGCGCGGGCGTGCAGTTCACGTCGCTGCTGACCACGGGTCGTCTTGCATTCCCGCGCGAAGCAATGGCGCTGCTCCTAGTGCCGCTGCTCCTGATTCCGGTCGCGCTGACGTACGCATTGCTGTCGCGGCGCGTCGACCGCGTCGGAGTCCTGGCGCGGCGTGCGGTCGTCTTCGGGATCGCCGATCGCACACTGACGGCGCTCGCGCTCATTCCGCTGATCGCGCTGGCCCTGCTGTTTCACCGGCACCGCCACGATTCGATCGCGGACTTCGTCGCCGCGCATTTCGTGCTCGTGGGAGCGCTCGCCGCGACGGCGGCCGCGGGACTCTTCTTCGCGCCGGCGACACGCGGCGGGCTCGAGCGGATCTTCTTCCGCGATCGCGAGGGATCGCGGCACGTGCTTCGCGAGCTGGCCGTGCGCGCCCGCGAGGCGGCCAGTCAGTCGTCGCTGGCGGCGATGTTCGAGGCCGACATCGACCGCGCACTGCACCTCGAGTCGGTCACGTTCTTCGTCGCGGACGATCCGTCCGCCGAGCCGTGGTACCGCATCGCCGCGCACGAATCGGCCGATCTCGCCACCGCGAACCTCTCTGATGCCGAGCGGCAGTGGGTCGAGCAGCATCAGGTCCGTATCGCCATTCCGCTCGCGGGCGCGGACGGTCGCGCGCTGGGCATGCTCGCGCTGGGCGAAACGATGAGCGGTCTTCCGTTCGACCGCGAGGACCGCCAGCTGCTCGCCGCCGCCGCGGCGGCGGCCGCGCTCGCGCTCGACAATCTTCGCCTGCGCGAGATCGCGCCCTCGCCGGCCGACGCGCTTCAGCGCGATCGCGCCTCCATCTGCCAATCATGCGGTGCGATCTATGATCCGCTCACCGTCGCCCGTTGCGTTCACGACGGGAGCCCTCTGACGCCGGCGGACGTCCCGCTCGTGCTGCACGGCAAGTTTCGATTTGTACGGCGGATCGGAGCCGGGACGACGGGCGTCGTCTACCGCGCGCGCGATCTCGTGCTCGGCCGCGACGTCGCCGTGAAAGCGCTGCCGATTCTCGATGCCGGATCCGCGGCCGCGTTCGAGCGCGAAGCGCGGGCCGCGGCCGCGCTCGCACATCCGGCGATCGCTACGATCTTCGCGGCGGAAAGATGGCGCGGGCATTCGATGCTCGTCTTCGAGCTGCTCGACCAGCGGAGCCTCGCCGATCGCCTGCGCGACGGTCCGCTCGACCCGCACGAGGTCATCCGCATCGGCATCGCGATCGCCGGCGCGATCGCACACGCACATTCAGCCGGCATCATCCATCGCGACATCAAGCCGTCGAACGTCGGGTTCAGCCGCGACGGCACGGCCAAGGTGCTCGACTTCGGCCTCGCCCGATTCATTGAGGAAACCGCGGGCGGCATCGCCGGCACGCCGCAGTACCTCTCGCCCGAAGTGATCCTCGGCGAGCCGCCGGCGCCCTGCGTCGACGTGTGGAGCACCGCCGTGACGCTGTACGAGTCGCTGACCGGCCGCAATCCGTTCGCGTGCGGAAGGGCGATCGCGACGATGAACCGGATCCTCTCCGCCGACGCGCCCGACCCACGCGACTTCCGCCAGGACGTTCCGGCACCGCTGGCCGAGCTCCTCACGCGCGCGCTGCGCCGGAACGCCGTCCTGCGCGTGACGAGTGCCGCGGAGCTGCGCGAGGAATTGGGCGCGCTCGCGTGATTTCGTCCGCGCCGGATCGCACGCCGCGGTGGGCGCGCGCCGGAGCTCGCTTTCCCCTCGCCTTGCGCTGACCAGGCCACACGGGTGGCTCGACGATGACCCAATAGACCATGTCGAGCGCAAACGCCCCAGGTGATTCACTGGAACGCTCCCGACTCGTCTTCGTCGGGATCGTCAGGGTAGAAGGCGCGCCCACTCACGTACCAAATCCCGCCGGACTCGAGTGGCGCGATGCGTTTTCGTATGTCTCGGTCAAGACGGTCGGGCTCAACCGGATAGCATTCGGTCGTCTCCCAGCGAATCGTGCCGTCGACGATTTCCTTTTCGAGTATGGAGTTGAGCTCCCCATCTCCACAGCGAACTCCGAAGTTGCGGATGTAGCCGACCATTGGTCCGAACCCGTCCTCCTCGTCGTCGTCCACGGGAATCGGTTCGTGCAGGCGGACCTCAACAGATGCCCAGTAGTCCGCAAACCCGGCGGGAGCGGGCGGCAAGCGGTGACGTCTCCATGGCAGTTTCATTCGGCGTCTACCGGCTTGGCGCTCAGCCGCGCCAACCGCACGCGACAGAGTAACGCACTTGGAGCACCGAGGCAGCGGCTCGCGTCGGCTGCGCAGAGCTGGACGCGGCGACGCGCTAGGCCAATGCTCTAGTCCTGGCGAACGTGCCACAATACGCAAGACGGATCCGAAAACTGCATCATTCGGCCCCCTTCCTGGGTGTGCGGCTCGGCGATGACCTTGGCCGTGCCACCGTATGCATCGTTGAAGCGCATGGCCTTAATGTGCGACCACCAGGCCTCGAGGTCCTGCACGTACAAGCAGAACATGAAGTTGCCGGCCCAGTCCTCAACGTAATAGTCCTGAAGCCAGAATCCACTGCCGTCTCGTTCGAACCGCACCGCCTTCTCGATTGACGCGACTGGCGAGAATCCGAGATCCCTGTAAAAGCGTGACGACACCTCAAAGTTCCTCGCCGGTACGAACGGAGTCAGAGCCTGGACTTTTAGAGTCGTCATTATGGTCCCTCGCCTCATCCTATGAGTTGGGCGGCTGTTCTACTGTCAACCGCCCAGACTTCGATCGACAGCCGCTGGCACTTCTGAGGCGGCCCCTCTCACCGCGGGGACCTGCAACCGTTCCAGATCCGTCGTCGCCATCCTGCGGAACGGCTCCGAGGTGGCGGCGAGCTCGCGGCACCGCCCTTCGGCGACGACGCGGCCGCTCTCGATCAGCACCACCCAGGCCTCGTCGGGGATGCTGGCGATGCGGTGGGTGACCACCAGGACCACCCGATCGGCGGCGATCCGCTCGAGCGTGAGCATCGCCTCCCGCTCGCTGGCGGCGTCGACGGACGACGTCGCCTCGTCGAGGAGCACCAGGGCCGGGTCGCGGAGGAGGACCCGCGCCAGCGCCACCCGCTGCCGCTCGCCCTGGGACAGCCGCAGCCCGCGAGCGCCGAGGGGATGGTCGAAGCCCCCTTCCAGCCGTTCCACCAGGTCGACCAGCCCGGCCGTCTCGGCGACCCGCCAGAGGCACTCGGCTGGCACGTCCCCGAGACCGATGGTCAGGTTCTCGCGTAGGCTGCCGTCGAGCAGCATCGGCTCCGGACCGGCGTAGCCGGTGGCGCGCCGCAGAGCGGCGAGGTCGACGTCGCGCAGGTCGACGCCGTCCGCGAGCAGCGTGCCGGGAGGCGAGTCGGTGAGCCGCAGCAGGAGCTCGAGGAGGGCGCTCTTGCCCGAGCCGTTGGGCCCCAGCAGCACGTTCAGCCTGCCGCGGCGAGCGACGAAGGAAACGTCCTCGAGCACCGGCCGTCCCGGCTTGTAGGCGAAGGTGAGCTTGCGAACCTCCAAGCCGCGGGACAACGGCGGCATCGGCAGGTCACCGCTCGGCACCACCGGCGCCTCGTCGCCCTCGAGCAGCCCGCTCACCTCGTCGAGGGTCTGGCGCAGGTTGCGCCACTGCCGGGGCAGCCGTTGCAGCGAGGAGAAAGTGCCCATGGCGCGCCGGAGGACGAAGAAGAAGACGAGGTAGCGCGACACCGCACCGCCCTCGAAGCGCCCGAGGAGCCACCCCACCGCGAGCACGAACGCGAGGAGGAGGAGGACGTTGATCACCTGCCGAGCCTCGTCGATCAGGCGCAGCAGCGACTGTCGCCGGCCGGCAAGCGCCGCGCGCCTGCCGGCGCGCTCGCCGAACGCCGAGACGGCCTCCTCCTCCGGCGTGTGGAGGCGGATCAGGACCAGATTGCGGGCGAGGTCCTGGATCTCCGCCGCCGCTCGATCCTCGGCCTCCTCTTCGTCGCCGGCCCTCGCTTCCGCTTTTTCGATCAGGTTCTTGATGCCGAAGTAGTAGGCGGTCATCAGGGTCAGGGCGACCAGGGCCAGGAGCGGCGCCAGCCAAGCCATCAGCAGCCCGTAGAGGGTGAGCTCGATGCCGTTGGCTCCCGAGCGCACCAGCCAGCGAGCCAGTCGCGCGGTGCGTTCGGGGACGCGGTAGAGGTTGCGCACCGTCTGCGCCGGACCGGCCGCGTCGAGCCACTGCTGACCGAAGCGCAGGTGCCGGCGCACCAGCTTTTCGCGCAGCAACTCGGCACCGTCGGCCGTGAGCTCGCCGAGCGAACGGTCCGCCAGGTAGCGGGCGCCCGCCTTGGCCAGCGTGAGGAGGACGAGCGCTGTGGCCAGCGCGGCGAACAGGGTGGCCCGGCCGAGGTTCTCCGGGAGCAGGCTCGAAAGGTCCTGCAGGCGCCCGCCGAGACGCGCCTGCCCGGAGAGCACGGTGTGCAGGAGCGGCAACCAGACGACCAAGGCGAGGATGCCGAGCAGCGAGGCGAGGGTCGACAGAGCGATCGGCCCGGCGAGACGGCGTTCGGAGAGCCCCATCGCCGCCAGTGCGCCGCGGATCGCCAGTCGGCTCGAGATCTCGCTCAGGAGTCCTCCCGGCGCTCGAAGAAGTAGTTCTGCACGTCGAGGTGAAGATCCGGCTTGTCGCTGGCCCAGCGCCAGCAGTCGTCGGGGCCGAGGGCGAGATCGGTCGCAGGGTCGAACTCGTGGCGCAGCAGGATGTCCCGGCGCACGGTGTACTGCCGGTCCCGGCGGTCTCCGTGGTAGAGCGAGCGCACGGTGCGGTCGACCCACCCGACGCGCCCGCCGATCGCTCGATTCCAGCGCTCGGCCCACTCGAGATAGTCGGCGAGATAGCCGGGAGCGCTGTTGACATGGCCGCAAGCCGCGCATGGGCGAACCGCCGAGGAGAGGAGCTTCGCCACTTTCGCCTGCCAGCCCTCGCCGAGGTCGAGGCTGGGGGCGTAGATCAGCTTGTCGGCACCCCCGACGATGGCGCGATCGTAGAGCTCGACCTGCACCAGGATCTCGGCGCGTGCTGCCCATCCGAAACCGGTGTAGCCCAGCGGGTAGCCGAAGGGGCGTGAAGGGGAGGGGCCGCGGCGGGCCTGATAGAGCCAGGAGCCGGTGTCTTGCTGGTAGCGCACGGCCGCCACGCCAGGCAGCAGCGTGCGTCCTCCCTCCTGCTCGACCAAGACGCTGCCGAAGACCTGGCACAGCGCCGAGCGCTCGAGCTCGGCGGCGACGTGCCAGGGCCAGTGCACGGAGTCCTCGAAGACGATGTCGGCGTCGAGCCAGACGATCTTCCGGTAGCCGCGGTCGAGCAGCCGTCGAATCCCGAGGTTGAGCAGACGCTCCTTCTGCCACATCGGTTGCGGCGAACGCAGGCGCAGCACCTCCCCCGGTTCGGTGGGGAGCAGGAAGGGATCGTCTCCGACGGCCAGCTCCACGGTCAGCACCGGTAGACCGCAGGCCTCGAGATCACGGCGAAAGCGGCGGTAGTTCTCGACCCGCGAGCGATAGCCACAGGGATTGAAGAAGCAGGTGACGACCGCCATGTCGTCGATGGAGAGGTCGGGACGGGCCGCCCGCACGGCTGCCGCCTGCCGGGGGCCCTCCCCGCTCTCATGTCGTGGCACGAAAGCGCGGCGCTGCAGCTCGTGGTAGATCTGCTTGCTCCAAGTCGGCAGGCGACTGGCCAGGCCCGGCCTCTCCGCCGCCGAGCCGCCCTTCGGCAGCTCGCGGCCGCAGCGCACGCAGTAGCGCAGGCCAAGGGGTTTGGCGACCCCTACCAGACGTCTCGGGCGGTGCCGCGACCCCGCTCGTTCCTCCCTGCCGTGATCGGACTCGTCGTATCTCTGGCGATTCGCATGAGGGAAGGTGGCTGCCGGCTCGGGGAGCTCGAGCAGGGCGCAGAGCTCCGGCCAGCCGTGGCCGGCCTCGAGATCGAGCTCGCAGAAGTCGCGGCGATCACCGAAGTAGGCGCGGACCTCGCGCTCGTAGGCGAGGTAGCCGGCGATCATGTCGTTCTTGCCGAGCGTCGCGACGCGCAGGTGCTGGCGATAGCGCTCGGCTCGGTCGTCGTCGGGCTTGGAGACGGTGAGCCAGCGCTCGACCGACCGCCACCAGCTCTCCGGGTCACGCGTGGTGAGCACGAACCGGCTCCCGGGATACCGCTCGTCGAGCCGGCGGTACATGTCCCAGACGTTCCAGGGGCGGTCCTCGAAGGCGCGGTACATGAGCGCGTAGCGCAGGGCCGGCTCGTAGTCGCCGCGTTCGAAGAGCGGGTGGATCAGGCCCGCCCGGTTGACCAGCTTCTGGGTCGCCACCGGCACCACGCCGAGCCGGCGCAGCGCCGCGGCCAGCGAGGAGGTGCCGGTCTTGTTCATGCCGATGCCGAAGACCCGGTAGGGGAACGGGTTGAGGGCCGATTCGGAGTCGGAAACTGCGCTCGGGTACGGCAGTCGCTGGAGTGGCGTGCGCGAGGACATGGCGATCGAGATCCTTTGGGAGGCTAGTGGATGCCGTCGCATCCGGCGACGCGAGGTATGAGCCAGTTTACAGCGAACGAGCTGGGCGAAACGCGTCGAGCCGAGAGACAGCCGAGAGACCCCACCCGTTTCGGGAACGCCACCCAGAAGACACCACACTCAGGAGCCACCACACCACCCATGAGACACCCCACCCATTTCGGGGGAACGCGGATGCCGCGGATGCCAGATCTCCCCGCCGAATCCGTCCTCTACCGCAGAATGGGAAACGTCCCCGAGCGAGCCCTGGGGGATTGGGAGGAGAAGATCTGGAGCCGGCGCTAAAGCCGTCTCCGACGAGCACGCCCCGCGGCGTTTCGTCAGCCGCCCCGCAGGATGCCCGTCCTGAGAACGCGCGCGAACGGGGCTTCGGCTTCTATTACGACGACGAATCCCCTGACAACCTCGGCGTGGCGATTCTCCCTTCGGAGCTGCCTCGGGACGCTCGCGTGGTCCGTGTGACCGGGCCCGAGGAGTGGGTTGAGCGGCAGGCCGGATCAACACGACCCATCCGCTAAGTGAATAGACCCAGGTCGGTGTAGTTGGCCAGGTAGGCGAGCACCTGCTCGGGGCGTCCGAAGGGAGGCGTTCGTCCAACTGAACTCATCACCGCATCTCCTTCACTCACACGAACACGCACCCCGGCCTCGCTTCGCCTGCGCGACCGGCTCGAGTTTGCTGCGGGGGGATGCGGTATAGAGTCCTATGAGTTAGACCGCCGCTGCGCGCGCCCGCCATTTCTTCTCGAAGTAGCTACCGATGACCACCCACTGCGCGACGGAGAACACCGCGAATACGAACGCTCGGATCCAAGTGTCGTGCACGAACCTTCCGCTTCCCGTTGCACGATAGATTGCAATTGGGATGTGCCCGACTGTGACCGTCGCAACGAACGCGGGCAGATTGAGCACCTCAAAAACTTTAATCCAGATCACTTCGCCGCCGTGCCATTCGTTCCAGCCGTGCAGCGGGCGCCCCGCGATGAACATGATCGGGTCTACCGACGACTCGAAGGTGTGCCCGAGGTCCAGGCGCGCCCGCTCCCGTTCTTCGAAGCTGATTGCAGGTTCACGAAGGACCAGGAATGCCGCACAGAAAACGAAATGCACCACCACGAACAGCGCGACTACAGGGTGCTTGAGGATAACAGTCACGGTTCACTCAGGCCTTGGCGGTCTAACGTTTTGCCGCTCACCCGCGGCGTGCTTCACACGGCAGGGGCGAGGCCGGGCAATGATGCATCGAGCATGACAGCGAACGGCACGACGTCGGGTGCAGCGGCCGAGTTGAACGAAGCCGCTACGCGGCGCGCTCCGCGTAACTGGGCGATGCTGCCGAGGCCCCCTCATTTCCTCCCGCCCGTCCCGGCGGGGGCCAAGGGTGGTCCACTGATTCGATCTCACTGAAAGGAGATCGTTCATGAT
>CAZLGP010000264.1:0-3938 GCA_964558905.1 uncultured Thermoanaerobaculia bacterium
TAAAAACGTGGGTTGTTTGCGAGCGCCGGTGGGTCGGATGCGAGCCGCCGCGACGCAGGCGATGCTGGGACATCGTCGAGGAGCGGCGGCGCGGCAGACGGCCCACCGTCGCCGCAAAGAACCCACGTCTTTAGCCGTGACACGACACTAGCCGGCACGGCCGGATGCGCTGGTTGCTCCGCCTCACGGCACGTTGGATGGATGGAGTCGACGTCCGCGGCTTCGGGCGGCGCAGCGCGCCTGACGTTCCAAAACAAAAGCGGCGGGCCGAGGCCCGCCGCCGTGTTGGAATCGCCTTGACGAGAATTACGACGTTGCTTTGATCGTGCCCTTGACCGGGATCACGACCGTCGGCTTCGCGGTGTCGTTGGTGTAGAGAGTGACATTGCCGTCGATGTTGCCGGGCTTGGCGTCCTTCGCCACCTGAAGCGTGACGGAGAACTCGCCGGGCCTGTCGGTCGGCGTGACGTTCGCGGTGACGCCTGCGACGCCTGACTCGACTTTGGTGACCGAGAACATGCCCGGCGTCTTCAGGTTGTTCGAGCGGATCAAGATCTTGCGCTCGGCGGCGGAGTCGGTCGGCGCGACCTCACCGAAGTTGATCCCTGTCGGTTCGACGCGGAACGACGGGCGGACGACGCCGGCGATGCTCACCGGGTAATTTGGCTGATGCTTGGAGTTGGTGACGATGTGGATCTTCTCGGAGAGCGGGCCGACCTTGGCATCCGGACCGCCGACGGTGATGTCGAGCCGGTACTGGTTGGCGCCTTTGCGGCCGACCTGCGGAACGACGTCCGGGCCTTCGAGCTTCGCTGTCTCGACCTTGATCCAATCCTGCGGCGCCTCGACCCGCACGATCTCGAACGGCTCCTCTTCCTCGGTGTAGATCGTGAGGCTCTGCTTCTCGACGTCACCCTGGATCATGTTGAAGCGGACGTACCCGGCCGGATAAGCCTCGACGAACGGTTTCACGATGGCAGAGAGGGTGACCTGCGCGGTGGGAGTGTTTGGGTCGTTGGTCTCGAGCGTGACGGGCTTCGAGATCGGGCCGGCGAAGCTCGTCGTGTCGAGGTGCGCCGTGACCTTGCCGGTCTGCCCCGGCTTGATGACCTTGTCGAAGTCTGCGACGGTGCAGCCGCAAGCCGGCTTGGCCGCGAGGATCTCGAGGTCGGCGGAACCGGTGTTCTTGATCTCGAACGACCAGTCCAGCTTCGTACCCTTCGGGACGGTACCGAAATCCTTGATCGGCTCGACCAGTGTGAGGCGGGGAGCCTTGGTCTCCGTCGTTGCCTTCTCCTGCGCGACGGCAAACGGTGCCGTGACGATCAGGGCGAGGGCGAGAGTCATCGAAAACAATCGCTTCGACATGCGCGAAATCCTCCTGAGATTGAAACCTTTTCTTGACTGTGCGTTCCGAACAGCCCCGCGATAGGGGCCATTCCTTGGGCTTCCGGGTCAAAGAGCACGAAATTTGCGACACTACGCCGCGAAATGCCTCACCTGAAAGAGCTACCGGACGTACGAAGAGTCTACCTGATCGGAATCGGCGGCACCGCGATGGCCTCGCTCGCCGGAATGCTCCAGCAGCGCGGGTACGAGGTTGCCGGGTCCGACGAGCACGTCTATCCGCCGATGTCGACATACCTCGAACGACTGGGGATCCCCGTGCTCGAAGGGTATACGAAGCAGCAACTGGAGACGTTTCGGCCCGATCTCGTCGTGATCGGCAATGCCGCCGCCAGCACGAACGCCGAGGCGGCCGCGACGGTGGAGATGGATCTGCCGTACACGTCCATGCCTGAGGCGATCCATCACCTTTTCATCCGCGGAAAACATTCGATCGTGGTGACGGGAACGCATGGAAAGACCACGACGACGTCGCTCCTGGCCTGGCTGCTCGAATCCGCCGGACGCGATCCGAGCATGGTCGTCGGCGGCATCCCGCTCAACTTCAATCACAACTTCAAGCTGGGTGGCGGGCCGGAGTTCGTCATCGAGGGTGACGAGTACAACACCGCATTCTTCGACAAGGGCCCCAAGTTCCTGCACTATTACGCGAACACGCTCCTGCTGAACAACATCGAGTTCGATCACGCGGACATCTACTCCGATCTCGAGGCCATCCTCACCGCATTCAGGAAGGCGATTCAGCAGGTCGCGGCGGACGACGTGATCGTTGCCAACGGCGACGATGCGAACGTGATGTCGCTGCGCGAGGCGCGTGCCCGCTGGGTCACGTTTGGCTGGGACCCCAACTGCGATGCGTTCGCGGCGGACGCGCTCGAGAATGCCGACGGCACGGAGTTCACCGCATGGTGGGAAGGGAAGGAGTGGGCCCGCTTCCGCACTACGCTCTCCGGCCGCCACAACGTGCTCAATGCACTCGCCAACGCGGTGATCGCGAGGTTGCGCGGTGTCTCTGCGGAGGAGATCCAGAAGGGCCTGGGGACCTTCCGCGGAATCAAGAGGCGGATGGAAGTCCGGGGTGTCGAGCGTGGCGTGACGGTCATCGACGACTTCGCCCATCACCCGACCGCGATCGCGACCACACTGGCCGGCGCGCAAGCACGGTACCCGGGCCAGCGCATCTGGGCGCTCTTCGAGCCGCGCTCGATCTCATCGTCGCGGAAGGAATTCGAGAGCGGCTACATCGATGCGTTCCACGGCGCGGATCGCGTGATCATCGGCCCGGTCTTCCATCGGGACCGCTACGAGACGCGCTATGGCCTCGACAAGATGATGTCCGTCGAGACGATCAGCGAGCGGCTGAATACCGACGGGATCCCGGCCGAGCAGATCGACGACTTCGACGTCATCGCCGAGCGCGTCGCGCGCGAGGCCGGCGACGGCGACGTGGTGCTGGTGATGTCGTCTGGCGCGTTCGGCGGCGTGCACGAGAAGATCCTCGAGCGACTGCGGATGTGACCGGCCCGGTGCCTCGCGGAAATAGGGACCGGGCATCGAGCGTTCCGCAGGCCTCCTGACACGAATCCAGACAGGGGAAAACCATGCCCGAGAATAGAGCACACGAGCTTCTGCGGAAGCACAACCTCACGGCCGACGACGTCAAAGATCGCCGCGCCACGCTCCATCACCTCCGCCACATCGTGCACTCCGAACAGCTTCCGTTCGACGTGTTCAAGGCGCTGGTGAGGATGCGCCGGTAGTCGTTGGCGGTTGCCGGTTGGCGGTTGGCGGGAGACCGCGACGCCAATGAAGAGCCGGGCTTCGCCCGGCTTTTGGAGCTTGGCCCTTTGGAAGCCTCTGAATCACGAGGTCAAGGCGTCGAATCCGCCTGACGGTGAACTTTTCAAGCTCCTACTGTTGCTCTCGATCCGTTCTGTGAAGCGCGTAGGTGGTGACGCGCTTGCGCCGCGGAGCGGCCGGATCGTAGAACGCGTATGGAGTGCGGGCAACTGCGCTTCGCTTCGTTGCCGCACTCCATTATCAGCCAGGGGTGCGAGCGTGCAGCGAGCAACCCCCGGTGGAGACGGCATGGATGCTGTGCCGCGTCAGCGGCACTGGAGTGCGACTCCAAACCTTCCCCGGTGCGAGCCCGCAAACCATGTGCGCGAGAGTGGATTTCGACGCGGTCCAGAGATCCTGTGCCGGACGAAACTCCAGAGCCGGGCTTCGCCCGGCTCGCGCCCGCTACGCGTGCCGGCTTCAGGGTCTGTTGCCAAACGCCCGCGTAGCGGGCAAGAGGAAATAGCCCCCGGCTTCAGCCGCAATGGCGTTAACTTTAGGCGAGGCGTCGTCTTGTTGGCGTTCAGCGACTCCCCACTCGACGAGAGAGTGGCCTGATCAGCGCCGGAGGCGCGGCAGAGGGTAGCCGGTGGCGAGCGCGGAGCGCCGCCACCGGAAGAAGACGGCTGCAGGAAGTCCGCCCCGGCGGGGCGGAAGAGGTTCTCTGCCGCCCCTCCGGGGCGGATCATTCG
>CAZLGP010000265.1:0-10824 GCA_964558905.1 uncultured Thermoanaerobaculia bacterium
GCCATCTGCTTCGTTGCCGCTCCTCTACGATGTCCCCGCATCGCCTCGTCGCGGCGCCTCGCATCTGGCCGGTCGGCGCTCGCAAATACCGGACACCAACTTCCGGGGCGCTGTACTAAGCGCCACGATAGGTAGTCACCCGATTTGATCTCTTGATCCGTCGCTGGCCAACCGTTCAAGACGTAGGCCCGCGCCTCCAGCACACCACTCACATCCGGCGCAGCACGAGCAAAGCGCACGCGCCGAGGACGCACGCGAGCGCCATCAGTCCAAAGGGACTCGCGAGTGGGATCGGCGTGTTGGGGCCGGCGGGGCCGCCCTGGTCGACGATGACGCCGTCGATCGCGGTGTCGTCGCCGAGGGCTCCGTCGGTGAGGGTGATCCGGACGTGGGCGACTTGCGTCGCGCCGATTGGGACGACGTCGAACGTCGCGCCGGGGAGGGTGTACCAGGCGGCGGTGGAGGGGGCTCCGGGGGTCACGGGGCCGTATTTGCGATACGTCGTTCCCGGCTGCCACGAAGGGTGGTCGTGGAAGTAGAGGTCGACCGTGGCGGCGGCGCACGGGAGGTGGAACTCGAGCAGTCCGAACGGGTAGGTCCAGAGCGCGTCCGGGGCGGGGATCGATTCCCGCGACAGCGCGACCACGTTCCGCAGCGCACAGGTGGCCGCCAGCGTCACCGGCTCGCCGGTCGCGGTCATCAGCGACGCGACCTCCGGCTGCGCGGAGTCGGGGATCGAGTCGCCGTTGCCGTCGCCGCCGTTCGGTCCCGCGTCCTCGATCGCGTCGTCGACGCCGTCGCCGTCGCGGTCGGGATCGCAGGCGTCCCCCACTCCGTCGCCGTCGAGATCCTCCTGCGACGCGTTCGGCACGAACGGGCAGTTGTCCAGGTCGTCCGCGACGCCATCGCCGTCGCTGTCGACGTCGTCGTCGGTCGTGGTCACGGTGACGTCCGGCGGATCGATGACCGCGTAGGCTCCGTCGGCGCTGCTGGCCGTCAATGCCAGGAGGACGATCTGCGGACCGTCGACGAGAGCGTCATCGACCGCGGTCACGGTGACGCTCTGCGGCGTGGCCCAGTTCGCGGGGGTGAAGGTCAGGCTGGTGACATCGAGCGACAGTTCCTCCGGCCGCGGGTTGTCGATCGAGACGATCACGTCCGCGGCCGGCTGCGTCTTCAGGCTCACGTCGAACGCACCGGCGGCGCCACCCTCGGTCGCGCTCACGCTCAACGGCGCCACGACGACGTCCGCCAGCGCGACCGTGAACGAGACGCTCCCGGACAGCGTCGTCGTCTCGTTCGCGCCGTCGCCGTCGGCGTCGCTCGACGCGCTCGCCTGATTGCTCACGACCTGACCTTCGGCAACGCTGCCGCTGACGGTGGCGGTGATGGTGAGGGTCACGCTCCCGTTCGCGGGAATCGAGCCGTCCCACGTCACGGTGTTCGTGCCGATGGTGGCGACGGCGGAGCCGGCCGTGCCCGAGGCGCTGACGAGTTGGAGCGACGCGGGCAGCACGTCGGTCAGCTCCGAGCCGGGGTTGTTCTGCTGCTCCGACGCCGAGGTGTTCGTCAGAATGATCGTGTAGGTGACCGTGCCGAACGCGCTCGTCGAGCCGATGACCGACTTGGTCACGCCGACGGTCGCCGGAGAAAGGACCGACGTCGTCGTCGAAGCGGTCAACGGGCCGTCGGGATCGACCGAGGTCGCGGCGATCGTCGCGGTGTTCGAGAGGCTGGTGATCGCGTTCGGCGCGGTCACCTCGATGGCAATCGCCGGCGCGGTTCCGACCGCGAGATCCGCGCGCGTGCACGTCACGGTGCCGGCGTCGTGCGAACAGCTCCAGCCCGCGCCGCTCGCGCTGACGAACGTCACTCCTGCGGGAAGAGGATCGGTCACGACGACGTCGGTGGCGGAATCGGGGCCGGCATTCGCGATCTCGATCGTGTACGTGAGCGGCGCGCCCGCAACGGCGGGTGACGGCGCGGCCGACTTCGTCGCGGAGAGATCCGCCTCGTCGGCCAGGAGAACGCGCACCATCCACGCCCGCTGGTAGTGCGTGCCCAACGACTCGACCGGCACCCAATCGGGCGCGCCGGGAACGAACTTCACCCATGTGCGATCGGGCACGAAGATCGTGGCCGCCGTTCCAAAGTCGAGAGAATCGGACTCCCCGACGTCATGGACCGGCTCGATGAGCCCGAAGTAGTAGTCGCCGGGCGCGAGCAGCAGAGGTGTTCCGAGCTGCAGGTCGACGAACCCCGCGACGGGCGGGTCGGGAACGACGTACGGGAGAGTCTCGGCGAGCAGGGCGTCCGGCTTCGCCGGCGAGCCGCTCATCGTGCGGACCTCGCCCTGGATCGCGTCGCCCGCGAGCTCCGGGTTCGTCCCCGCGGCGTAGTAGCGAATCGCGCGCACGTACGCGGGCTCGAAGAGAGTGAACACGCTCCCGATCTGACCGCCCGCGAGGGCACCGATGCCGATGGGGCCGACGGGTGTGTCGTCGTCGCCACCGAGCTCCAGCCGCGTGACGTGGAGAGCGGGCGAGATCATGGTGTTGTTCGCCGGCACTTCATCGGTCTCGTCGGCCTCGAGGATGTACTCGACGGTGACCAGGCCTTCCTGCGTGACGACGTACGGCGGCATCGTCACGGACTCCGTTGCATCCACCGCCAGCGCCACGCCCGTGGCACTGACGCTGTGCACCTCGCCGCCGTCGACCAGCACGCGGGCGGTAACGACCGCGTTCGTCAAGGGATTGGCGCCGTAGTTGTGAATCGTGGCGCCGAACTGCAGAGGGATGTTCTGCCCGAGCGGGAGACGCGTGAGATCGGCATGCGGGCGCAGAACGGTTTCGATCGACCCGTCGTAATCGGGGACGCTCACCACTTCGACGTCGTCGATGACGAGCACGTACTTGTCGTTCGAGTTGTTGCGAAATGCGAAGTAGACGGACTGGCCGGCGAGACTCGCAAGAGGGATCGCGTGGGCGGCCCACACGTCGCTCTCCGCGGCGACGGTGAGCAGCGGCGGATTGGCGAGGAACGCCGCGACGGAGTTGGTCGTCGCCCAGCGGACCTCATACCCATCCGGGTACAAAGGGTCGTACGCTCTTCCGTTGAACCGAAGCTCGGGATTGAGGCTCGGCACCGCGATCTGAGGAGTGACGAGCCAGTCGTCCGCCGCCCCGGCCGGGTCGTACCACGACGTGGACAACGCAACGCAGTCGTTGTGGTCCCCGTCGATATCCTCGCGCACGATCCAGGCTGCGTTGACGTAGCCGACACTCGCGTTCGGCGTCCTCCCATCCTCGTCGTAGAGAGTCCACCGCGCGGGGAAGGGTGGATCGCAGACCGTCGTGGTACCACGAACGCCGAAGTTCTCCGAGAAGACGACGATCGCGGCGTCCGCAGGCAGTGCGAACACGACGAAGAACACGATCGTGATGAGATTGCGGACGTAGCTCATGGACTCCCCTCACGCGCAGGTCGCGCGCGGCTCGCTTCATCGGATGCGGATCTTCTGCGAGTGTAGGGAGGCGCGCTTTCCGGAGACTAGTCTCTGATCAGGGACTGGCCGGCGGTGCCGGCTGCCCCAGCCAGAGACTCGTCAGTCCCGCGCGGCCCTGCACGTTGAACTTCCGGAAGAGGCGTGTCGCGTAGGTGTGGACCGAGGCGGGCGTGAATCCGAGACGTTCGGCGATGGCGGCTTCCGATTCGCCGCCGAGGAGGGCGGCGAGGACGCGGCGCTCGGCGGGAGTCAGCGGCCGCTCGGCGATCATCAGTCCGTGCGAGAGCGCAACGTTGCGATGGAACCATTTGAGCGCGCGGCCGGCGCGGTCGAGCCACATGCGGTTTTCGTCGTCGAATGACTTGGCTCTCTCGCCGATCCGTTCGAACACGAGCCACGACTCGACGTCCAGGCCGAGGGGCATGGCCATGTAGATACTGTCGCGGATGCCGAACGGGGCGAATAGAGTCCGCTGGAACTCGCTCTCGTACCATTCCGGTGGGACCAGCTCGTGCTGAATGGTCACGCGAAATTGGCCGGCCTGGCGGAGGTTGGCGAGGATCCCGGGGTCGATGTCGCCGCGGTCGATGCGTCGCCGGTGCTCGGCCCAAGCGGCGTCGAGCTCCGGCCGCGGGTGCAGGTAGCGGATGGCGGCGGGCCGCCAGCCGTCGATGGGATCGGGCCCGACGCCGAGTCGGACCGCGCCGAACCAGCAGCCCTGCTGCGCGTCGATGAGCTCACAGAGTCGCGACAGCGCGTGATCGAGGGCCGCGTCCACGCGCGCGGGACCGAATTCCGCGAGCTCGTCCCAGAGCGTGTGGATGAGCGCGTCCTTCGAGACGGCATCCACGGATCGGATCGGGAGTCGCTTCACCGCGCGAGAATAGCGCGACGGCTTCTCGGCGTGACCCGGCAAGAAGGAAGTCAGGAAGTGCTCGGCGCGGGCCGGGCAGTTCTCCGGCAGCGTCGTTGCCAGTTGCCAGTTGCCAGTTGCTAGTTGCCAGTTGCGAGGAGCTCTTGGAGCTCACGGGACAGCCCTCGCAACTCGCAACCCGCAACTCGCAACCTCCAGCAGGAATCGATCACGGCGAAGCGGCGCCGTTGGCCGCGCGGATCCGATCGAGCTCCGCGCGGATCGCCGCCGCGTCGAGCCAGCGACCGCGGACCATCACCCCCGCCCGCAGTGCGACGTTGTCGATGTCGCGCAACGGATCGCCGCGCAGCAACACCAGATCGGCGACTTTGCCAGGCTCGATCGTTCCGAGGTCGTCGCGCCGCAGAAACCTCGCCGCCTCCACCGTTGCGGCGCGAAGCGCATCGTACGGCGAGAGACCGGCAGTGACCAGGAGGCGCAGCTCGTCGGTCATCGAGAATCCCGGGATCACGAAGGGAGGGCCGCCGGCGTCGGTGCCGGCCAGGACCCGCCCTCCGCTCGTCGACAACATGCGCGCGAGGTCTTTCTGGAAGACGAGCAGGCGCCGCATCTTCGGCAACTGCTTCCTCTCGATCCCGCGGTAGCGATTCCGATCGCGACTCCAGTCGCGCTTCTCGTCCGCGGCGATGTACGCGTTCTCGCCCCGCTCGAACATCGTCTCGAGGTTGGCCACCTGACGGGTGATGACGTCGTAGGTCGTGAGCGTGGAGATGACCGCGATGTCTCCGGCCAACAGCTGTCCGACGATGACGTGGTCTTCGCCGACGTCGACGGGGCTATAGAGGAATTCCTCGAGATGTGCGATGGCATCCGGCTTGGCCGCGAGCATCTGCTGCCAGGTTAGATTGCGCGGGATGTGCGCGATCGAAAGCATGTTCCGCTTGCGGGCCGCGTCGACGAGCGGCTGCAGCGCGGCCGGGTCGATGTCGTCGTAGATCTTGATGCAGTCGAAGCCCGCCGCCTTCTGCTGCTCGACCACCTCCGCGACGTCCGCCGCGGTCTTCACACCGACGATCGATGGGCCACAGGCCACGACGTTCGGAGCCAGCGCGCCCTCGATCGACCGCACGCCATCGCCGGCGAGGAGTACCGTGGTCACTCCGTTGAGGACGAAGAGCGACTCGCCTCCATGACCGAGGTGGGCGTGCAGATCGATGAGACCGGGGATGAGGAACCCGCCTTCGCCGTCGATCGTCGTGGCGTTCTCGGGAATGGTCACCGAGTCCCGCGGACCGACCGCCCGAATGCGGCCCGCTTCGACGACGACGACGTGGTCGCGGAGCACTCGATTGCCGGTCATCGGAATCACCTGCACGTTCACCAGCGCGATCGGTTCGGCCGCGCCCATCGCGGCGACGGTGAGACACACGGAGAGCATCAACGTACGCATAGACTTTCCTCCTCTGGAATCGTTGTCCTGAGTTGCGGGGACGGGCGACGGGTTCACCACGGAGGCACAGAGGCACAGAGATGGTTGGCGGTTGGCGGTTGACGGTTGGCGGAGGAGACGACGCGAGAGTTCGCTCCCACCGCCAACCGCCAACCGGCAACCGCCAACCATTTGGAGTGTCTCTGTGCCTCTGTGGTGGGGCAGCTCAGCGTCGCGGTAGTGCCGTCAGCAGAACTACCAGGGCTTCGTCCCCCTCGAGCTTCGACGACCCGACGACCACGGTCTCGCCGCGATCCATGACGAACGTGGTCGAGATGAGCGGCTTGACCGCCTCCGGTGCGCGGGCCGGGCCGCGCGATGGCCCGGGTGGCGGCGCCGGCGTTTCGAGCTTCCGCGCCGGGAGAACGGTGAACCGCCAGATGGACAGTTTGTCGTCCTGGAGCTCGTACGAGAACTTCACCTCGTACGCGTCGACTCTGACCGTGCTCTGCATGCCGAGGGCGAGGCGGACGAGCGCGGAGTCGAGGAACTGGTAGCGCTTGAACGGCAGGAACTCGCGGATGTCGGCGAGGGCCTTCGTCGCGCTCTTCGGCAGGCCTTCCGTGTCGTCCGTCCCCTTGCGCGACGCGCGCAGGAGCGCGACCTGGAAGAGCTGGGTCTCGGAGCTCACCATTCGAGGCGACGGCTGCGGCGCGCGGGGAGCCTGGCCGGGTGCGGGCGTTTCACTGGCGAACGAGAGCAGCGCCGGGGACAGCATCAGGATCATCAATAGAGAGCGCATTGGTTCCTCACATCTCGAACGACGGATCGAGCGTCCAGATGACGCGAGTTCCGCCGGGGGTGGTGTATTCGACACGGCGCGGCTCGGGCACGGGCGCGTCGCCGCGGCGCACCACGCCGAATGCGATCGTCACCAGCACGACGAGCGACGTCACGGTCACGGAGAGCGGCCGCAGAAATCCGAACCGGCGCCGCGTTCCCGCGGCGGCGAACATTGCCGCGCGGATGCGGTGCCGGTCCTGGTCCGCGAGCGTGCTGCTCGCCGCGGGGTCGTGTTGTCGAAGAAGCGTACGAAGGTCATTCATGATCGGGTCTCCCGGATGGGGGCGAGTAACTCCGCGAGCCGTCTGCGCGCGGTGGAGAGATGCCAGCGGACGGTGACGGCGGCGACGCCGAGCTCGCTCGCGATCTCGGCCACGCCGAGGTCTTCGAGCTCGTGGAGAACGATGACGGCCCGCTGCCGCGGGGAAAGCCGGGCCAGGGCCGTGCGCACGGCGTCGCGCGCGGTGATGGCCTCGCTGAAGTCGCGGGTCGCTGCCGGCTCGACGGATTCGAGCCGAAACGCACGGCGCACGGTCTCGCGCCGGTGGCGATCGCGGAGGAGATTGACGACGACGCGCACGAGCCAGGCACCGGCGTGGACATCGTCGGCGGGCAGCCGGTGCTGCTCGCGCGCCGCGCGGACGAATGCCTCCTGCACGACGTCGAGGGCTTCATCCGCACCGCCGGTCATCCGCAGCGCGAAGCGGTGCAGGCGGAGGTGATGCAGGTCGAAGAGCCGCCCGAGCCGCTCGCGCGGCTCCTCCTCCTTCGTCGCCACCGCCGCCTGTCCGGTCATCGTCAGCACGTGCACATGATGGATCACGCACGGGAGCGGGAAACGTTGGGGTGCCGGCACGGCCGGCAGCGCTGGTTGGCCAAGCCTCGGGCACGCCAGTCGCCCGAGGCTCATTCTGCCGCGCAGCCTCCTAGAACATTCCGCTCCACCCCTGCTCGCGATCCAGCGCGGGGATCTTGATGTCTCCGAGGGTTTGCGACGCGCTTTTTACCCGCAGATAGGTCGCGGCGCCGTTGCGGACGTGCCTCAGACGCAATGGACCGAGCTGGCCCAGACGGCGGGCGAGGTCGTAGTGGTGGCTTTCGCGGAGGGAGAGATCCAGCAAAGCGATGTCGACCGCGGCCTCGGTCTCGATGTACAGAACGTAGGCGTCGCGATCGCAGGCGAGCATGGCGAAGGCGTGGGGGACGTCGCGCAGCGCGATCGCGAGGCGCTCGCGGACGAAGATCTCGTTGAGCTTCTCGCCGAAGTGATCGGAGATGTGATTCGCGCGGCCGATGAACTTCAGGATCGGCGCCTGCTCGCGGTAGCCGGTGACTTCGACGATGTCCTCGGTGTCGTAGCGACGGAGACCGCCGCCGGTCGTGAGGATGACGTCGTAGCGCTTCCCCACTTCGAGCTCGTGCGAGAGGCGGACGTCGTCGCCGTCGCGAAACTCATAGAAGTGCGACCGGTACGCGAGAACGCTCGCGCCATCGAAAGGAATGGTGACGAAGCCCTCGGTGGACAGCAGACCCTTCGGCTGGACCTTCGCGTGGGGGAACTTCCTGGCCAGCGCGGCGGCCGGCGCCGCGGCGTTCGCGTCGGCCCAGCAACTGATGACGCGCAGGTGCGGCCAGGTCTTCTCCGTGTCGATGTCGCCGGCGAGGAGGTCGAGAAAACTGGGATGCCAGACGGAGATCAGCGAGAGGCTGCGGCAGCGCGTCAGATGGCGCAGGGTCTCCTCACGGAAGTTCTCGTTCGTGAGCCGCACGGAGGACGGGACGGCCTGCACGGCGCGCACGAGACGGCGCTGCACGGGTCCGAGGATCTCCTCGTCGGACTCCGCTCCTGGCGAGATCGACCAGTACGCCTCGCCCGCGAACGCGCGCGGCTCGGTCTTGAAGAGACTGACGATCCATGGCGCGATGGCGCGATTGAATTCATGGCGCAGCGTGCGGGTGTAGGGAATGCGCTTCTTTGCGCCGGACGACCCGCTCGTGGTCATCCAGCGCTCGACGGGCTCGTCGAGGGCGAAGGACCCTCCGTCCTCCTCTGTGTCTCTGTGTCTCTGTGGTGAATGCGAGCATGCCTCGCGCGAGGCACGTGGGTATTCACCACAGAGACACAGAGGACACAGAGGGGGACGGAGCTCATCAAACTTGCAAATCGGCCACCGCGCGCGGAACGCATCGATGTCGCCGACCATCTCCTTCTGCACCTCGGCCACACAATGCAGGTTCGCGCGAAACGCCATTGCGTCGCGCGACGCCGACGCCAGCCAGAGGCCGTTCGCGATGGCGCAGCGGAGACGCACGTCAGCGCCTGCCGATCATCCGCAGCCCCGCGGTCGTGAGGTTGTCGACGTCGATGCGCACGAGACACGCGAGCTCATCGCCGGCGGCGTGTCCGGGATTCGCGCTCACGAAGAAGCGGACGTGGGGATTGTTCATCCGCAATTCGGGATCGGAGATGCCTTCGCGCAACGGCGCAGGCGTGGCCAGGCGCACGACGCCGGCGCTCGCGTCGTATGCGTCGCCGAACTTCGTTGCGGCGATCCCGTCGAGCAGCGGCTTCAGCGCGGCATTGCGCGGATAGAAGTCGCGGAAGAAGAGCGGCAGGAACCGATACGTCCGGTACCCGCTGCTGATGAGGAACCAGTACGTGTTCGCGTCCGCCTCCGCGAAGACGTGGCGCGACCAGATCCGCGGCAGGTCGAACGAGCCCCAGCGATGGCGGGCGACGATGGTGTCGCCGGAGAAGAAGATCGTGGCGTCGCCGACGCGCATGCGCATGAGCGTGGAGAAGCCTTCGATGTTGCCGTCGTCGTCACAGAGAAGGACGACCCATTCCTTCTCGCCGAGGTCGCGCTCGAAGGTGACGCGGTCGGTCGTCGCGAAATAGGCCGTATAAAGCGCGAACATCGCGTCGCGGTCGCGGCGTGTGAGGTCCGCGCGACGGATGACGTCAGAGCGCGGAGATGTCGAGGGAGCGAGGTCGTGCAAGGAGTCGGTCATGGAAGTCGTCTCCGTCGTCGAACGCGACGGTGTAGATGCTGCTGGTGTATTCGACGGGATGGAAGTCTCTTGCGATGCGGAGGAATGGGTCGCTTTCGGTGAAGCCGAGGAGGATGTGATCCACCCCCAGGCCCGCGGCGCGTTTCTGAAGCGCTTCAATGAGGTTTCGGGCAACGTGTTCGTCGCGGGCCTGGAAATGAGTCACGTACGCGTGATTGAGCGCGGTGTTCGGTTTGGGGAGCCTGATTTTGCCGACGAGGTTGTAGAGCGGACGGACGACGCTCAACGCGCGGTCGTAGCCGTCGATGACGGTCTGTTTATACGCACGCTGATCACTGAGGGCCGCGGACGCGCCGTCGACGGAGACGATCTCGCCCTCGGGGTCATACGCGGGGAAGAGGTTCTGGCGCGCCGCCGGCTCGGCGGCCGGTCCGCCGGCGCCCTCGCCGGCCGGATCACCTGGGACACCGCCGGCCGGGGGCCGGCGGAACGGCCGGCGGGACGCCGGCCCCCCATCCTGCACGCTCACCGCGAGCGTGTAGAGTTTCTCGAGATAGCGGTAGCGCGGCATCACGCCGCGCGGGCGTCGTACGAGCACGCCCTCGGCCTGGGCGTTGCCGTCGACGATGGTCGTGTAATAGCCGCGCGCGCGGCCGTCGGCGTGCAGCTTGCGCATCACGCGATAGCCGCGCGCCGTCAGCAACTGCCCGCGATACGCGGGATGCAGGCGCAACTGGCCGAGGTAGCCGACGTCCTCGGCGACGCCGTTCACGTATAGCTTGCGGATGACGCGGCACGCGATGCCGACGACGCGCGTGCCGTCGCGCGCGACGAGCACCTCCGTGTTCGGTGCACATCCGGCGAAGTAGTCGGGCTCGCGCTCGAAGCGGACGCGGATCCGGCCGGGCATCGGCGTCGAGGCGAGCAGGCGGCGGATGCCGGCGTCGTCGTCCCTCGTCGCCAGCGAGAGGGCGATCATGCGCGCACCTTCAGCAGCTCGCCGCGGAAGGCCTGGTCGCCGAGGGGATAGTCGCGACGCTCGGTGACCTCGCGGCGAATGAGGTAGTTGATCATGAAGAACTTCGCGCCCATATAGAGCGAACCGGCATTCACGCCGTCGATGCTGCGCCGGGCAATCGAGCTCCAGCGATAGAACTC
>CAZLGP010000266.1:0-3542 GCA_964558905.1 uncultured Thermoanaerobaculia bacterium
TCATCGTCCGACGCCGCTCGACCGAGACGCCGGGACTGCGAAATCAGCACGCCACCGACCAAGACGCCGCCGATCACAGCGGCTAAACGCCGCACGGGATTCGCCCGCCCATATTGACAACGCCTGCTAATGGGTGACCCCACCGGCACCCGAGAACGAAGGCCTGACCCCACCGGCACACCCCCCACCGGCACACCCCATCGCGGAAGAGGTGCATCGGATGGAAGTCACGGGGGCGCGAGAAATACATCTGAGAGATGAGTTGAGAAGGACAGCCTGACCCCGGACGCAGCAAACGCATCGGCAGACCGCTCCAAAGCTGTTGACCGAGGCGCGGCCCTCCGTCACAATGTTCCATCCTATCCCAACAATGGAATGCTCGCTTGGCCGGAGGTTTGTCGATGCCCATTTACAGCAGGCTCAGTCTAAGGACACCAAAGCAATGCAACGTTGACGTCATGGGTGGGGGTGAGTGTCCTTGGGTCCGTGTCGGCAACGTGTTTGTTTCCGTCACTTTTACCGGCGATACATCCTGGGATTTCCTTGTCAAGGCCCTGTACAAGGCAGGCGCAGGGAGATTCAGAATCCTGTCGGGGCGTCACGGCGATCAGCTTGGCCAGGAGGTCAGCCCCTTGGGCATGTTCGTGCCACAGCCACCGGTACACGGAGGGACAAGGGGATCGGTCGATCCTGAGGGGGACAGGAAGACCGCGAGATCCGTTCAAGGCTTCCACCCTGGCAGCCGAATCGAGGTTGACGACGTCGGTGACGGCCATGGGAACAACACCGTCGACCTTCTGCGACACACGATCGAAACGTTGTTGATCAACGACTGGATCGTGATTCTGTCGTGGTGCTATTCCTTGTACGCGATGAAGCCAGGATGGGTCAGGACGGCGAACCCGTTTCTTCAGAAAAAGCACGCTCTGGCGACTGCGTTTGCCGACCTGGTGCCGATCTCTACGACGGCACACGATTGGGATTGGGTGTTGGGCAGATTTGACGAAAGCATCCCAGCACGATCCGTAAAAGAGATCCTCTAACATGGAAGTGCGCTGGCGCGGTGCCGGAAAATTCTGACTGGAAGAATTCCGGGAATTCTGGCCGGCTCTACCTGCGGGGGCACTGACGGTCGGGATCGTTCTCACCGCTGGACCGCGGATCCTCGGCGCGCTGGTCAAGCGAGACGCCTCGGAATTCTGACGGCGCCAGCGGCCGGATCGCCGCGCTGCGGATCTTCGTGCCGGACTGGAAGAACCCGCCGCATTCGAAGAACGCTGCGCAGCCGTTGCACTCGGGAAGGTAGACGTTCTTCCAATCCGAGATCGACCGGCGGGCCAGCGGATGGAGCCTCGGGTCGAGCACGCAGAGCTGGTGGTTGTAGATCGAGACGTTCAGTCCCGCATCGCAGAGGACTTCGCTCGCGGCGAGGAGCTCACGCTGATAGCTCGCCGGATCGATCCACAGCTCGTCCAGGTGCTGGTGGACCAGGCCGAACATCTCCAGGCCCATGAGCGCGACGTGAACGGTGAAGGGAAAGTTCCGCGCGATGAACGTCGCCAGCTGTGGCAGTCGCGCGATCGACAGCGCGTGGAGCACGACGCGGATCTCGACACGGACTCCGTGGCGGTCGAGATGCTGCAGGCCGATCACGGTCTCCTCGAATGCGCCGGGCGCCTGGACGATGTGGTCGTGAATCGTGTCGATGTCTGCATACAGGGGAATTCCGAGGACGAGATCGGGATGACCGATGCCGGCGAGCTTCTCGGCGAATCGCCGATAGAAGAACAGGCGCCCGTTCGTCAGAACGTGGAGGGCGGTGGCGGGAAGCCTCTCCCGGCAACGCGCGATCAACTCGAGGAAGCCGTCCCGAAACAGCGTGGGCTCGCCGCCGGTGATCCCGAGCTCGCTCGTCGCCGGGTCGATGAGATCGATCAGGCGGAGATGTTCGTCCAGCCGGTCCGAGTCGTCGCGTTCCTTCGGCGGTTGCGAGCACATGAGGCAGAGGCTGTTGCACTGCTCGGTGACGAGAATGAAGTTGTCCGGGGAGTCGCGACGATAGAGGGTCCGGACGAATCCGTTTGGATCGACAGCCACGACGTCGCCATCGTCGAGGTAGGAGAGCTGCCGGAGACCCGCCACCGTCGGGACGCTCGCGAATGAGGGCGGCACACCGAGCGCGAGGATGCCGAGGTAGCCGCGCGGGTCGCACGGAAGCACGTCGTCGACGGCGAGCAGCCACGCATCGGCGCGGCGCTCCGGATCGGCGAGCGGCATTCGTGTGACGCGGCCGATGAGCGTGCGGTCGACCGCGGCGGCGCGTCCTGTCTCGTGCAGTCTCATGCGGCCCCCTGTTCGCGCGACGACTCGCGCGACGGCTCGCGCGACGGCTCGCGCGACGGCTCGCGCGATGGCTCTTCCCGCGATGGCTCTTCGCGCTGCGACCGCTCGCGCGGCGGCTCTTCCCGAATCCACGACCAGAAGACGCGTCGCGCCGCCGGATCGTTCTCATACAGCGAGAGCAGGTGTTTGAAGATGAAGAAGTTCTTCTGGTGGAAGTCGCTGGCCGGAATGTGCGGTACGAGGTCGCCCGTGGTGGCGTAGTGATGAACGGGATCGGCGCCGCACCACGGAAGGAACGCGCAGTCGGCGCAGCCGGGAATCGACTCCGCGACGGACGCGGCGACGATCGTGCGCAGCGTCTCGCTCCCGAAGATGGATGCATAGGAGTCCTGATGCACGTTGCCGAGGCGGAAGCGCGTGTCGCCCATCTCGGCGAGCATGCGTGACTCGTCGGAGGCGTAGACGTCGCCATCGTAGTTGTAGACGACCGCGCCGATGCCGGCGCCCGCGGGACTCTGCAGGTCGACATAGCCGGTCGCGAATGGCGTGAGCATCCGCGTGAGGAGGAGTTGGGCGTAGGTCTCGACGAGAAACGATCCTTGCGCGTTCACGGCCAGGATTCGTTCCAGGGCCCGGACGTAGAAGTCGAGAAACTCGCGCATCGCGTATCCGGTGGTGCTCACGCTCCGCGTCGCGAAGCCGTACGGACTGAGAGGCCTGAGAAAGATGGAGGTGAAGCCGAAACGGACGTACTCGTCGACGATCGCCTCCGGCGACCGCAGGGACAGGCGCGTCGTCGTCATCAGCGCGGAGACGCCATTCGGGCCGAGGACTTCCCGCGCGCGGGCGAGGTTGGCCACGACCCGGGCGTGGCTGTCGTTGCCGGGACGCGGGCGGTTCGCGTCGTGGATCGCCGCCGGCCCGTCGAGCGACGTGGAGAGAAAGACGCACTGGTCGCGAAAGAACGCCAGCATGTCGTCGTCGAGCAGGACCAGGTTCGTCGTCACCACGAAGTCGACCTCGCGGTCTTCCTCGTCTGCCCGGCGGCGTCCGGAGAGCACGATCTGCCGCACGCGCTCGAAATTCAACAGCGGCTCGCCGCCCTGGATCTCGATCTTCAGCCGCGATGCGGGCGATCGGAAAACGAGGTCGAGAGCGCGCTCCGCCGTGGCTTCGTTCATGTCGTACTTCATGCGGTC
>CAZLGP010000267.1:0-41948 GCA_964558905.1 uncultured Thermoanaerobaculia bacterium
CACCGCCGCTCCTCAGCGATGTCCCGCATCGCCTGCGTCGCAGCGGCTCGCCATCGAGCCCCCATCGCGCCGAATACTGCCTAGCTATTTGTGAGACACCACACTAGGGTGCGAACGTTCTTCATGATGGAGCAGACCCAGTGGAAGAGGATCGCCACCTTCGGCCTCGAAGGGGCGGTCATCCTCGCCGTCGGTGTGCTCGTCTGGAGCAACTACAGTCTGCGCGCGCAAGTCCGGCGCGCGCAGACTGTGCGGCCAGCGGCGGCGATGCGGGCCTTCGCCGTCGGCGAGCGGCTCGATCGCGTCCCGGTCGTCCGTGCCGACGGCAGCGCGCAGACGCTCGATCTCACCTCCGGCAGGATGGTCGTGGCGGTGCTGAATCCGTCGTGCGGGACTTGCCAGACCACGCTCGCCCAGCTCGGTGCCGCTCTTTCGGTTCCCTCGCTCATCTTCGCATCGAGAGACGCCGATGCGGGTTTGTCGGCGGTGGCCGCGAAGTTCGGACTCCGGGATCGAGCCTACACGGTCAGCGGCTCCGTATCCCCGCAGTTTCGGGAGCGCTTCGTCATCAATCCCCAGATCTTTGTCATCGATCGCGGAAAGATCGTCCGCACGTGCGACAGTGTTGCCGAATGCGCGGACGGCGCGGAGTCCCCTGTCCGCGCCGCTCCGTCGCAGTGAGCCTGCCCGCACGGCAGCGCTCGTTTCCTTGCGGGAAACGCGACGTCCAACGGCCTGCGCGCCTCTACTTTCGAATCTCCAGCACGCCTTTCCTGTAGGCCTCGCTCGTTCCCTCGAGCAGTTCGAGGGTCTTTTCGCGGTACGCGTCACGGTCGGCTTCGAGAACGATGGCCTTCTTCGACGAGACCGGGCCGATGTCGATGCCCAGTCCGGCCAGCCCCTTCACCAGTGCACGGTTGTTGGCCTCGTCGGCGCTGACCCACTTGCCCGTGCCGCCTTCGGCCCAGAAGCCGTCGACGAACTTCGTGTACGTGAGCGTCTCGACGCTCCCCCAGAACACCGAGGCCGCGGGCACGACCATCATTCCGTTCTGGGCCTCCACCGAGGCGCGGTTGGCGAGCATGCCGCCGGACTTCTCGAGGTATGCGAAATCAACGGCGATCGATGGCTGCAGAATGGCCGCATTCAGCTCCTTCGAGAGCTGGGCCATGAGCTTCATGTTCTTCTTGCTCCCCTTGCCGCCCGCCAGGCCGTCGTACTGGTTGAACCAGAGCGGAAGACCGGTGGCCGGGAGGATGACGTAGTGCGCTCCCTGAAACTGGACGTTGTAGGCCTGCGCCGCGGACGCGGGCACGGTCTCGAGCTGCTGGAACGCCGCGGCGGCCTTCACCGTCTCCATCGGGACGATCTCCAGTCCGGCCTCCTGCATCTTGGCGACGAACTTCGCGTGGGCCTCGTCGACGATCGACTGCATCAGCTCGTGATCGACGTTGCCGAGAAACGTCTGCAGCGACGCCTTCGCCCCGCTGCCGGAGCTGAGCATGCCCGCGGCCTTCGCCGTGGCTTTGTTGCGGGTCACGAACGCGATCTGGTAGCCGGCGATCGCGACGCGGTTCTGTTTCTTGAACAGGACCTTCATCGACGACACGTCGATGACCTTCCCCGGTTTTGCGGTGGTCGCTTCGCGGGTGGAAAGCGCGGACGCGACGGGAACGACGACAATGAGTGCGACACAGACTGCGGCTCGGACGAGCTTCGTGCTCATGCGGATCTCCTTCATTGAGTGGATGTACCCTTTGAAGTAGGTTGCGCAAACGGGGAGGAAAGTCCCTCACGTCCGCGCTCACGCCGCCCGCTCGAAGACCACGGCCTCCTCGACCGCGTCGACGCTCAGTTCATAGTCCCGATGCGGAAATGTTCACGGTGCGGTCGCCGCTCGCCCCGCACGCTTCCGGAAGTCCGGTCCCCTTCGCTACACTCTCCACGGTCCGTAGATTCATTCCGCAGAGTCTTACGTGTCGAATGATCCTTCGGCGTGAGGACAGGGATGGGAGCGTTCACCGAAATCGGACGTCGAAGAGGCCGCACGCGACTGGCGTCCAGGCTTCGGTGACCGCTGTGTCGAAGGTAGGATGACCAAAGAGCGACACTGGGAGTGAAGCGATGGCGAAGAAGACGAAGACGGCCCGGATCGACTACCTGCGAGTCAAGAACTACCGAGCGCTTCGAGACGTGGAGTTGAAGAACCTCACGCCCCTGACGGTGCTGCTCGGTCCCAACGGAAGTGGCAAGTCGACGGTCTTCGATGTATTCGCGTTCCTCTCCGAGTGCTTCGACACCGGTCTGCGGCGCGCGTGGGATCGCCGGGGGCGCGCGAAAGAGTTGAAATCGCGCGGCTCGGACGGCCCGGTGGTGATCGAGATCAAGTATCGCGAGCCCGGCTACTCGCCGGTCACGTATCACCTGGCGATCGACGAACGCCGCGGTGTGCCGGTCGTGAGCGAGGAGTGGCTGCAATGGACACGTGGAGGTCCCGGGAAACCGTTCCGGTTCCTTGACTATCGGGAGGGCCGCGGTAAGGCCATCAGTGGCGAGTCTCCCGACAGCACGGCAACACGGCTCGAAATCCCCCTGAAATCTTCGGATCTGATCGCCGTCAATGCCCTGGGCCAGTTCGCCGACCACCCTCGCGTGGGCGCCCTTCGCGAATTCATTACCGGCTGGTACGTCTCGTACTTCTCGGTGGACGAGACACGCGGCCAGCCGGAGGCAGGCCCGGAGGAGCGGCTTTCACGCACCGGCGACAACGTCGCGAACGTCATACAGTTCCTCGCCGAGCGGCACCCGGATCGCCTCGAGGAGGTCTTCGAGGTCCTGCGCCAGCGGGTGCCGCGGGTGGAGAGTGTGCTCGCCGAGCCGATGGCGGATGGCCGATTGCTCCTGCAGATCAAGGATGCTCCTTTCGACCACCCGGTGCTCGCCCGTTTCGCGTCGGATGGCACGCTGAAGATGCTCGCGTACCTCGTGCTCCTCTACGATCCGAATCCTCCGGCGTTTATCGGGATCGAGGAGCCGGAGAACTTTCTGCACCCCCGACTGCTGCCGGAGCTCGCGGAGGAGTGCCGGAAGGCCTCGGAGCGAGGGCAGCTCCTCGTCACGACGCACTCGCCCTTCTTCGTCAACGCGCTGCGTCCGGAAGAAGTGCGTGTGTTGTACCGCGATGAGGACGGCTATACGCGAGCAGTCCGTGCGGCGGACATTCAGGGCATACCGGACTTCATGGCGGCCGGCGCGCTGCTCGGACAGCTCTGGGTGGAGGGACGATTCGGAGTCGGCGACCCGCTGGTCAACGAGGGCGCTCCGGCGCGCGCGCGAGGGAGTGCATGAGCGCTGAGCACCTCGAGATCCTCGTCGAAGAGCGATCGACGGAGGTCTTTCTCAGGGAACTCCTCCCTCGTCTGATCGGCGGTCAGGCCACGTTCAACGTCTATCCATCGCCGGGGAAGGACGACCTGCTTCGCCATCTCCCCGCGCGCCTGAAAGGCTACGCGCGTTGGCTGCCGAAACAGTGGCGCATCGTGGTCGTCGTCGATCGTGACAACCAGGACTGCTACGAGCTGAAGGAGATCCTCGAGAGCGCAGCGGCTGAAGCTGGGTTGAACACACGGACGCGAGATCCGGCGAAGTGGCAGGTTGCCAATCGCCTGGCGATCGAGGAGCTCGAAGCGTGGTACTTCGGTGATTGGGAAGCGGTTCGGGCCGTTTATCCGAAGGTACCGAAGACGCTCGCGGAAAAGTCCGCTTATCGCGACCCTGACGAGATCGCGGGAGGCACGTGGGAAGCGTTCGAGCGCGTCTTGCAGAGAGCCGGCTACTTCCCGTCCGGATTGCTCAAAACGGAGGTGGCGCGGGCGCTCGGGACATGCATCGACCCGGAGCGCAACCGATCGCGCAGCTTTCAAGTGCTCTGTGAGACGCTCCTGGAGGCGGTACGGTGATGGAGAGGGGGCGGACGCCCTGGAGCGTTCACCGAATTCGGGGTTGGTTGAACGCCACTTGTCCCCAGTTCACGCCGGATCCTCTGTTTGCGGATCTTCCGACGGTCCTCCTTGCCGAATTCGGTCATTTCCTGCGCGATCGGATCAGGCAGTACGGACCCGAGGACGCGATCGTGCGTCGATGCTGGAGTGCGCTGAACGAAGCTTGTGCTCACGGCGACCACGAGCTCATCAACGCCGTTCAGACGGGTACGTTCGAGCAGCTCTGCGATCACGCCGACGCAGTGAGCGCGGCGTTGTCGGGTCTCGAGGGTGAAGCGTTGTCGGCCTTCCGGCAGATTGCTGCGTGGGCCGCGCCGGATGCGCGACTCCACACCCCGTAGACGGGTTGCGGTTCTGCGCGATCCGAGGGAACCTCGGTGCGCATGAACGATCACGTCAGCATCGCGGACATGCCCGTTGATGAGCGTCCCCGCGAGCGGATGGCACGCGGCGGGGCGGTCGCCTTATCCGATGCGGAGCTCGTGGCGCTGCTCATCGAACCGGGGAGGCGGGGAAAAAGCTCGCTCGACATCGCGCGCGAGTTGGTGGCCGAGGGGTTGTTGCCGCTCGCGCGGAGGGAGTGGATTCCCGGGAAGCCGGTAGGGAGTCTCGGGGCGAGCCGGGTGGCGCGAATCGGCGCGGCGTTGGAGCTGGGGCGGCGGATCGCCGCGCTTCCCACGGCCTCGACGGAGCCGGTCAGGAAAGTGGACGACCTCGCGCCGCGGCTCATCGCCCACTACGCCCATCACGTCCAGGAGGTGCTCGGTGCGATCTTTCTCGACTCGCGCAACCGCGTTCTCCGCGAACGGGAAATCTTCGTCGGATCGCTCAGCTCCGCGACCGTCTCGCCGCGCGACGTGTTCCGGATCGCCCTGACGGAGAATGCGGCCTCGGTGATCGTCTTTCACAACCATCCGTCCGGCGATCCGTCGCCGTCGCCGCAGGATCTTGCCTTCACCCGACAGCTCGTCGAGAGCGGCCGCACCCTCGGTGTCGAAGTCCTCGACCACATCATCGTCGCGGCGTCGGGATTCGTATCCCTCGAGCAGCGGAACTTCCTGTGAAGCGACGCCGTTCGTGACGGATCTTCAAGTCTCAAAGTCGCAAAGTCGCAAAGTCTCAAAGATTTGACGCACACAGGCGAGCAACTCTCTTTGAGACTTTGAGACTTTGAGACTTTGCGACCCATGAAGACCGCGCCAGGCTCCGCATCCTTCCCTCACTCCCCCCCATACTCCCTGCTCACGTCCCACTCTGGCCGTTCCCGCCAGCGGTTGTGCATCCACACCCACTGCTCCGGCGCGCGGCGGATCTGTTCTTCCACGACGCGGGTGAGAACCGTGGTCAGCTCGACCGGATCGTCGCCGCGCTTGCAGTAGACGGGCTCCAGAAAGCGCGCGAGGTGTCTGCCGTCGCGACGGCGCTCGATCACGGCCGCGACCACCGCCGCCTCGGTCTTTACGGCCAAGCGCGCGGGACCGATGGGCGTGAGCGCGGGCTTTCCGAAGAACGGGATCTGGACGCTCTCGGTGCGGATGTTCTGGTCGACGACGAACGCCAGCATGCCCCCTTTGCGGATCGCCTGGATCATGTCCCGGGCGGAGCCGGCCGAGCCACGATCGATCGTGCGGACGCCGGAGCGCGCGCGGAGCTCGGTGATGTACGCGTTCATCTCCGGCGCGTCGCGCTCGCGCTGCAGCACGTAGACCGGCCGTCCGTACGATCCCATCACGTAAGAGAGCCACTCCCAGTTTCCACAGTGCGCGGTGATGCAGATGACGCCGCGTCCGGAGTCGATGAGCTCGAGCACGCGGTCGATGCCTTCCACGTCGGTGGTCTCGTCGCGGCTCTTCGGGTCGAGATTGGGCAGCCAGGCGATCTCGAAGAGGCTCATCCCGAAATGGCGGAACATCGCGCGGATGGCGGCTCTTCGTTCGTGCTCGGTCCAGTCGGGAAAGGCGATGGCGAAATTGGCGAGAGCTTTCCGCCGCTCGCGCCGGATGACGTGCCAGGCGAGCCTCCCCATGGCCCGGCCGAGGATGCGGCCGAGCGGAAGAGGGATCCTCCGGCCGATCGCGCTCACGACGACCAGCGCGCGATAGAGCATGCGCTCTCTAAATGCTCGAAGCTTCGGGCTTGCCACCTACGAACTCCCGGATGAGAATTTCCCACTCGCCGCGCTCGCGCAGCACGCGCTCGACGATCTCACGGAATGCGCCGGTGCCGCCGGCGGCGCTCAGTTTCCAGGTGGCGACGCCGCGCACCTCGGCGGCGGCGTCGGACGGTGCGGCGGAGATGCCGGCGCGGGTCATCGGCGCGAGGTCGGGCAGATCGTCACCGGCGTAGAGGATCTGATCGAACGGTACGCTGAGGCGCTGGGCGATCCTTTCGCTGGCCTCGAGCTTGTTCGCGGCGCCCTGATGCAACTCGTGAATCCCGAGCTCTCGCGCGCGCCGCTCGAGTGCCTGCGAGCTGCGGCTCGTCAGCAGCGCCACGATGATTCCGGCGCGCTGTGCGAGCTTGACCGCGAGTCCGTCGCGGACGTTGAACTCCTTGAGCTCATTCCGCTCGCCGGCATAGATGATCCTTCCGTCCGTCCAGACGCCGTCGACGTCGGAGATGATCAGTCTTATGTCTGCGCCATTCGGCATGGGAGGCGCGAATCCTAACATCTCCTCTTGCGACGAACGTGCGAGTCGCGTAACGTGAAGACGTAAGCCCCCCATCACGCTCGTGGAGGTCACGTGAAGAGAAAACGCCACCTTCCGGCCAAGGCTCTGGCCGTGGGAGCCGCGCTCGGAGCCGCGTCGTCCGCGGATGCCGCGGTCTTCAACGTCACCACGAATGCCGACAACGGCGCGGGATCGTTGCGCCAGGCCATCATCGACGCGAATGGCGCCGGGGGGCCGGACACGATCACCTTCGACGCCGGACTCAGTGGCAGCACCATCACGCTGAGCACCGGCCAGATGGTGATCTCCGACAGCGTCGAGATCCAGGGCCTCGGCTCGGCGAATCTCACCGTCGATGCCGACAACGCCTCGCGCGTGTTCTACGTCTACAACCCCAATCCCGTGCCGGTCGACGTGACGATCTCCGGACTCACGCTGTCGAACGGCTTCAGCGTCGTCCCCGGTGACCCCGTCGAGTCCGCGGGCGGCGCGGTGAGCGTCATCGGCGAGAACCTGACCCTAGACGACGTCGACATCCTGAACAGCGTTGCCGGCGGCGCCGGCGGCGGACTGTCATTTCTCGGCGTCGACAGCACCAGCTCGTACAACGAGGTCTCGGCGGTGCTGTCCGTGCAGAGCTCGACCATCAGCGGTAACACCGCCGAGCACATCGACCTCGGCGTGCCGGTCGATCAGGGTGGCTGCGGCGGCGGGATCTATGCCGCCAGCATCTTCAACGTTACCCTCGACAACGTCACTCTCTCGAACAACGTCGCCCGCTGCAGCGGCGGCGGCTTCGCAGGCGTTTACTTCCAGGACGGCGGCACGGTGACCATCCAGAGCTCCGTCATCACGGGGAACTCGGTCAACGCGGTCGAAGGAGGTTATGGCGGCGGGATCTCCTTCGTTTACGGCTACTCGTACGGGGAGATCGCGTCCGTCATCGACACCACGATCTCAGGCAACGACGGCGGAGGGTACGGAGGCGGAATCGCCAGCGTGTACCTCTATGGCCTCGACATCCGGCGGACGACGATCTCCGGGAACCAGGCCGAATCGGGCGCGGGGGTGGCATCGATCTTCACGGTCGGGACGATCGAGAGCTCGACAGTCGCGGAGAACACCGCCTCCCTGTACGGCGGTGGGATCTATTCGGTCTATTCGTATCTCACCGTCAAGGAGACCACGATCAGCGGCAACACCGCCGCCACCGACGGCCCCGGGATCTACGCGTATTTGTATTCGGAGATCGATCTCGTCGACTCGATCGTTGCAAACAACGGCCCGGGAGCGGACCTCGTGGATGATACGGATTCGTTCTTCAACGTGTCCTACTCGCTCATCGAAAATCCTGATGTTGCGCAGATCAACAACAACGGCGGGAACATCTTCGATGACGACCCCGAGCTCGGACCGCTGCAGGACAACGGCGGGCCGACGTTCACGATGAAGCCCGCGGGCACGAGCCCGGTCGTCGACACCGGCGATCCCGCGTTCACGCCTCCGCCATCGACGGATCAGCGCGGCTTCGATCGCGTCTCCGGCGGCCGGATCGACATGGGCGCGGTGGAGCTCAACACCGGCACGATGCAGTTCGCCGTCGCCGCGCAGAACGTGGACGAAGACGCCGGCACCGCGAGCGTCACCGTGACCCGCATCGACGGCATCGACGGCGCGGCCTCGTCACAGGTGACGGTGGACGGAAGCTCGACCGCGACGGGCGGGGGAACGGATTACACCTTCGCCGGCGCGGCGATCAACTTCGCCGACAACGACGCGACTCCCCAGGTCTTCAACATCACGATCGTCGACGACGGAGCCGTCGAGCCGTCGGAGACGATCGTCCTCACGCTGGGGACTCCGACGGGCGGAACCATCGGCGTGCCGGCGACCCACACGGTGACGATCCTCGACAACGATGTCGCTCCGCCGCCCTCGGCCAATCTGTCGATCACCAAGACCCTCGAGCCCGGGCCGGTGACGCAGGGAAGCAATGTCACGTTTACGCTCACCGTGATGAACGCGGGGCCCGACGCCGCGTCGAACGTCGTCGTCACCGACCCCCTCCCGCCGCAGCTCACCTTCGTCTCCGCCACGCCGAGCGCCGGCTCCTGCAGCGGGACGGTGACCATCACCTGCAACCTCGGCACATTGAACCCGGCCGGCTCGGAGACGATCACGCTCGTCGCGACGATGAGCGGCACCGGCGCGACTACGAACGTGGCGACGGTCGTTTCCGACACCGCGGACGGCGACGGCACCAACAACTCCGGGCAGGTGACGTTCACGATCCTGCCGGCCGTCTTCGAGGCCATCCCGGCACTCGACCCGCGCATGCAGCTCCTGCTCGCGGCGCTCGTCGCGGCGGCCGCGCTGGGGATCCTGAAGCGGTCGTAGGACGGGCAGGTCCAGGAAGGTCCAGGACCCCGCGGGGCAGAAACGTCAGGCGCGTTGCGCCGCCCGAAGCCGCGACCGTCGAAATCACCGGTGACGTGCCGAAGGAGGAGCAACCAGCGCTGCCTGCCGTGCCGGCTACACCGTGAAGCTTCCGGCGACGACCTCATCTCCCGGCTCGAGCAGCTCCGGGTAGCGGAATCCCCGCAGCACCTGCACGTCGAAGATTTCCTGCACCGTTCCCTCGAAGCGGAGAAACGCCACCACGCCGCCGGTGCGCGTGTCGATGACCCACACACCGCATCGCCGCTCGGGCACGCGATCGACGAGAGGGATGCCGCCGAAGATGTTGGACTCGCGCACCTGCGAAAGTCCCACGAAGGCGAACGGTCCCGCGAACGCGAGTCCGCGCGTGAACCCGGGCAGCTCCGTCACGGTTTCGATACGACCCGTCGCGAGGTCCGCCGTCGCCAGCGTCCCTTTTCCCGACTCGAGGAACCAGAACTTTTCGCCGTACCACCGCGGCGAGTGCGGCATCGACAGGCCGCGCAAGACGATCTCGCCGCTGTCGACGTCGATGGCGATCCCGCCGTGGGCCTTGTTCTCCCGCCAGCCGTTCGGCGTGTCGGTGTCGCCCAGCGCCGTGACGTAGCGCACGCGGCCCTCGGCCACGCACATTCCGTTCAGGTGACAGCGGTCCTCGGCCGCGAGAGCGCTGATGAACGGTGGTCTCCACCGCTCGACGAAGCTGTGGTCGCGATCGATCGTACAGAGGACGGAGAAGCGCGTCGCGACGATCCACAGCTCGCGGGCAGCCCAGCCCAGTTCGTGAATGCGGATGTCTCCCGTCACGTGCATGTTCCGCGGAAGGAAACACGCGTCGTGCTTTCCCTTCGGCTCGATCTTCGGTGCGACATCAGGGTGGTTCCGATAGTCCCAGACTTCGGTGCGCGTGCCGATGGCGAAGGCCTGGTTCCCGACGGCGATGCCCATCGGACTCTTGAACGTGCGGAGGTGGGTGTTCAGCGTCTTAGCGTTCTCCGCGCGGACGAGGATCACGCGGTTGCTCTGGTAGGTCGTGACGATCAGCGACGCCCCGACCGCGTGCAGGATCTCGGCGAAGGCCGGCGTATGAACGCTCTCGAACGACAGGGGTGGAGGCTCGACGCGCACGCGCTCCGCCGGCATCTTCGCGAACAGCGCCCGTGCGCGCATTGCGGCCTGACGGGCCTCGGCGGGGACGATGCGGCGGGCCGGTATCCCGATGCCGGCGAAGGCCGCGATGCGCGCGAGCTCCGCGTCGCGATTGCCAAGGAGCTGGTCATAGCTCGTGACGCACCAGCGCTCCGGCGGCTGAGCTTCGAGCTCCTGCAGCAGCGCATCGGTCGCCGACGCCCACGCGTGCGCGGCTTCCTCGGTCGGCGCGGCCGCGGACGGATCGCGGAAGACGTAGACGAAGCGTGCCTCCGGGTCGAGGGCCAACCCTTCGGCCACCGTACCGGCGACGCGCGGCGGCCCGGGGAGCATCGACGCGAGCAGCTCGCCGCCTGAGCCCGGCGGTGCAACGACGATCAGCATCAGTGCTTGAAGTGGCGCTGGCCGGTGAAGACCATCGCCAGGCCGCGCTCGTTCGCGGCGGCGATGACTTCGGCGTCGCGCACCGAGCCGCCTGGTTGAATGACCGCACGTACACCGGCGTCGGCGAGGATGTCGAGACCGTCGCGGAAGGGAAAGAAGGCGTCTGAAGCCGCGAACGGCGCCGGCTTCGCCGACTTCAGGATCGCGACTCTGGCGGCATCCACTCGCGACATCTGTCCCGCGCCCACGCCGACGGACTGCGATTCGTCGGTCAGCACGATCGCGTTCGACTTCACGTGTGCACAGAGGATCCACGCGAACTCGAGTCCATCGAGCTCCCCGGCCGTCGGCTGGCGCTCGGTCACGACTTTCCACTGCTCGCGGCCGGAGACGCGGTCGATGGCTTGCACGAGGATGCCGTTCGCGGCGCTGCGCAATTCGTTGCCCGTTGCCCGTTGCCTGTTGCCCGTGACGATCAGGCGGAGGTTCTTCTTCCTTGCCAGCAACGCCGTCGCCTCATCATCGAATGCCGGCGCGACGATCACTTCGAGAAACAGGTCCGCGATGATCTTCGCGCTCGCGCCGTCGAAGGCGCGATTCGCGCCGATGATTCCGCCGAAGGCCGACACCGGATCGGCGTCGATCGCCGCCTGCAGCGCGTCGGCGAGCGATCCACGACGTGCGACGCCGCAGGGGTTCGTGTGTTTGATGACCGCGATGGCCGGCTCGGCATATGCGTTCGCGATGCGGATCGCGGCGTCGAGATCGAGGATGTTGTTGTAGGACAGCTCCTTCCCCTGGAGCTGTTGGAACGGGCGCTCGCCGGTGGGGACATAGAAACCGGCGGTCTGGTGCGGGTTCTCGCCGTAGCGGAGGTCCTGGAACTTCTCGAGGCTCAGCGTCAGACGTCCGGAGCGGCCCAGAAACGCGGCGATCGCGGCGTCATAGGCGCTGGTTTTCTCGAAGACCCTGATCGCGCACTTCAGACGAAACTCGCTGGTGATCGAGCCGCTTTCGAATTCGCGCAGAAACTCGTCGTACAACGACGGATCACACAACGGAAGCACGTGCCGCTGATTCTTCGCCGAGGCCCGCAGCATCGAAGGGCCGCCGATGTCGATCTGCTCGATGGCCTCGTCGATCGTGACGCCTTCCTTCGCGACGGTGGTCTCGAAGGGATAGAGGTTCACGACGACGAGGTCGACGGCGGGGATGCCGAGGCGGGTCACGTCGGCGACGTGATCGGCGTTTGTGCGGTCGTGCAGGATCGCGCCGAAGATTTTCGGCGTGAGCGTCTTGACGCGACCGCCCAGAATCTCCGGCGCGCCGGACCATTGCGAGATCGGCATGACGGCGATGCCGGCGTCGGTGAGGTGCTTCGCCGTCCCGCCCGTGGAGAGGATCTCCACGCCTTTCCCGCTCAGCGCGCGAGCGAGCTCGGTGATGCCGGTCTTGTCGGAGACGGAGAGGATGGCCCGTTCAATGTTGCCCATGCAGTGTGAGGTTGCCGCCGCGCAGGACAGCCGCCGAGCGGACGTCGCCGCCGGCTTCCTTCCAGATGTAGTAGTAGAGATTGACGAGATCGGTGACCGCTCTCGAGTAGGAGACCGAGGCCACGCCGAAGGCGGTCGATCGGTCGTCGAACTCCGCGGAGGTACGGCGCGTTCCGCCGCGGAAGTACTCCTCGCCAATCAGCGGATAAAACTTCGCCGATCGCGCGAAGGTCTTGTCGAGATAGCTCCCCAGCTCGAAGCTCGTGTCGAGGCCATAGAAGACAGTCGGAAACTTCGAGAGGCGCCGCTCGAAGTAGGTCTCGAAGTCGTTGTGCGACTCGCCGAGACGCGGGTCGTCGTTCGCGACGTGGAAGGGATTGTTCGCGTCGGCAACGAGGTGGGCGAGGATGCCGAGGCGCTGGATGACGTCGCTCATCCCGTCGCCTCTTCGGATCATCTGGATCGCCAGGCGCGTCTCGCGCTCGATCCCGTCGCGCAGGCGGCCCTTGCGCGAGAGGACGAAGTAGTGGTGGAGGTCGCTTCCTTCATCCGATTGCGCGCGGGCCAGGCCGGTCTTGTAGTCGCCCTCGAACTTCTCGATGAGCATCGCCAGGTCGGGAGGCGCGAGCGCCGCCGCTTTCTTCGCGATCCGTTCATCGGAAGCGCGCGTCCAGGCGGTGGCGGTGAGGGGAAACAGGATGAGAAGGACGAATCCGAGGCGCCTCATTGTTCGGGACGGATCGTAACGTATGAAACGCGACTTTGCAGAACATCGACGCACTCTTCTCCGTCCTATCGATTCATGTAGTTCCGGTGGATGTAATCCATCTCCTCGGACGTCGTGGCCAGCGCCAGCCGGGACTCGAAGATGAGATAGACGCTCGCCGAAAAGAGCAGGATCGCTCCGACGAAGCCGAGAGCCATCGGGACCCAGCCGATGTCGACGTGGATCAGCGACACCACACCGATGGCCACGCTGGTGGCGATGAAGAAGCTGATCCCTATGTAGAGGCGCGACATGGCCTTCTGCAGGATGCGGGCGCGGCGGGTGTTGATCTCGAGCTGCTTGTAGAGATGCTGCCGCCGCCGCTCCGTTCCTTCGTCCTGGCCTTTCCCGAGCGCCTCCAGCTCGGCGGCGCGCTCGCGCACGCGGTCCACGCAGCGGATCGAGCGCGTAGAGGTCGTGATCAGCAGGGAGCTCGATGCGAGGATCAGCACCGCCGGCGTGATCATCGCGCCGAGGACGTCGAGGACCGACTTCAGCTCGCGTGTCGAGCCGAGATCAGGCCACATCCGCGAACGCCGCCCGGGTCAGGTTTTCGTTCCCGGTCTCCGTGATGACGACGTTGTCCTCGATCCGGATCCCGCCGTACTTGCGGAACGCGTCGACCTTCGTCCAGTCGACGTATCGCGCGTTCTCGCTCCGCCGCAGCTCGCCGAGGAGCGAATCGATGAAGTACAGCCCGGGCTCGATCGTGAAGCACATGCCGGGATCGACGACGCGGGTGAGACGGAGCCAGGGATGGCCTTCGGGTTTCGCGATGGTCTTGCCCGTGCGATCGGCCATGAAGCCGCCGACGTCGTGCACCTGGAGTCCGAGGAGGTGTCCGACACCGTGGGGGAGGAAGGTTGAGCTGATGCGCTTCTCGATCGCGCCATCCGCGTCGATGTCGCGCACGAGGCCGAAGCGCACGAGAAGCCCCGCGATCTTGCGGTGGGCGAGAAGGTGGACGTCGATGTAGTTCGTGTCCGGGCCGCAGGCCGCCACGAGCTGCTGCTGCGCCTCGTCGAGGGCATCGATGAGCTGCTGGAACTCGCCGCCGCGGCGCGCGTAGGTGCGGGTGATGTCGGACGCGTAGCCGTTGTACGTCGCGCCGGCGTCGATGAGAAAAGAGTGCAGGTTGTCGGCGTCGACCCGGTCGCGCGTGTGATGGTAGTAGTGGAGCGTCGACGCGTTCTCGTTCAGGGCGATGATGTTTCCGTACGGGATTTCCTCTTCCGTGTGATCCGCGCCGCGGAGATAGGCGAGGTGGATCTCGTACTCCGAGGCACCTTCGCGGAAGGCTTGCTCGGCCGCGCGGTGGCCGCGCGCGCCGCGCACGTTCGCGCGGCGGATGCACTCGATCTCGTACTCGGTCTTCTTGGCCCGATCGAAGTGCAGGCTGTTCACGACCGCCTCGGGGTTTGGGGTCAGGTCCCCCCATCTGGAGAAGCGCTCGTCCCACTCGCCGATGAACGCGGTGCGGCCTTTCGGCATGTGCTGCCTCGCGTCGTCGGGATTGGCGATCATGACCAGGTCGAACTTCTCGACCCACTGCTCGGTGGGCGTCCCGGCCACTTTGTGCCAGTAGTCGACGGGCTGGTGGTAGACGAGCTTCGGCTTGATGCCGGGCGTGTAGATGACGAAGCAGTTGGGATTGTCGACGACCGGCGCCCACATCTTGAAATGCGGGTTCACCTTGAACGGGTAGGGCATGTCGTCGACGAACTGGTAATGTAGCGCGCCGGAGAAGATCACGGCGTGGTCGAGCTTCGCCTCCTCCAGCGCGAGGTCGTGCCGGAGCTTGTTCATCGTGACGTGAGCGGTGTAGATCGTGGCCAGCGCGTCATCCATGGCGCGAGGATATACCAGGAGGGCAGAAGGCAGAGGGCCGAGGGTAGAAGACTGACGCTCCTGCGCTCTCCCCCTTGCGCTCTGAAAGCTACTGCACCTCGTGCGGATGGGCTCTCGTCCGGCAGAGCGCGCAAAGCGGCAGGTCGACGTCCGTCGTGTACCCGCACTTGTCGCAGACGTAGAAATGCTTCGGCTGCTTGTAGGCGTCGAGCTGGCGCAGGGCGGCACTGAAGAGATTCGCGTGCTCGACCTCCGTGTCGCGCGTGTGGTCGAACAGCTTCACCAGCTCCTGGTCCTTTGCATCCGCCGCGGCTTCCAGCGCATCGCGGTAGGTCGTGTCGCGCTCCTGGGCCTCGGCGAGCGCCGCCGAGCGGAGGTTGTCCGCGGTCGATCCGATGGCGGGATGACTGGCCTCGGCCTCGGGGACAGCTATGCCGCGGGCGCGCATGGCTTCCATCATGAGCCGGGCGTGCACCCCCTCGGCGCGCGCCGCCGCGCGGAACAGGGCCGCCGCGCCGGCGTACCCTTCCTCGGTCGCTTTCACCGCGCAGGCGTCGTATTTCGCGACGGTGTCGCGTTCATTCTGCAGAGCTTTCTGCAGGACGCTTTGAACCCGGTACGGCGCCGCCGCCATGAGCAGGAGAACCGGGAGAACGAGCCATGAGCGTTTCATCACGCACCTCCGCAACATCGATAGTTCCGGCGCGGACGAGATGGTGGCGCGGGCATCACTCGTGAGGGTGATGGGGAAGGGCCTGGCGCTTGTGGCGCGGCTCGTCACCTCCGGCTTGCTGGTCTCGGACAGAAAGAACGGAGAGGCCGCGAATCGCGACGCGGGCAAGAAAGGAAAAGCGCGTCGACCGCATTGCGAATATCGACGCGCTTTAGTCGCCAGCGAACTGCCACTGCGCGATCTCGCATCTTGCCAAAGCGATGCCAGACCCGCCGAGCGCCGAGGCTGAGGCGACCTCTCGAGACTGACTCAGCACCCAGCACTCAGCACCCAGCACCCAGCACTCAGCACCCAGCACTCAGCACTCAGCACCCAGCACTCAGCACTCCGTTCTATGCCAGCGCTTGTGCAACCGCGGCGAGCTGCGCCGCGATCTCGTCCTTCGTCGCGCGCGGCGCGGTCGCCGAGTCGAAGCGGACCAGCACGGGATCGAAGACTCCGCGCTGGAAGAGCGCCGAGCGAACCTCGACGAATCGCTCGCGGAGCGCGGGCGTCACGTCGTTGCTCTTCATCTCTTCCGCGACCGCGGCCGCCATCTCCGCGAGCCGATGGAGCGGGATGGCGAGGGGCGGTTGCTCGTCATGGTGATCCGTCATCATTTCCTCTCGATCCCCAGCTTCGCCCAGGTCGCGTCGTCGTCGCGCTCCACGCGCAGGAACGTCGTGACGCCTCGGGCCTCGATCTCGTGTTCGTCCGCCTTGAGCAATCCGTACGCGGAGAGATCGTCGTCGACGCCGACGATATCGTAGCCGGCCCAGATCGCGAAGCCCCGCTCCTCGGTGGGTCCTGCCGATCCGATCCGTGTGAATTTCTTGATGTAGCGGGCCATGGAGTCTACGAGTCTTCAAGTCTTCGAGTCTTCAAGCGTCAGAGTCAGCGACTCGGCTCCTCGACGACTCGACTCCTCGACGACTCGACGACTCGATAGTACGTCGCCGTCGCCAGCCCCCACACCGCGTTCACGATCAAGCCGGTCGCGAGCAGCTTCGTGGGATCGCCGCTCATCTGCATCCCCTTGAGCGGCGCAACGACGAACGCGGCGACGAGAGTGGGCGCGACGGCACCGATCACGATGGCGAGAGTCCAGTACGTCGCGCCACGTGTGCGCTGGAGGATCAGCCCGAGGAGGATGCCCCAGACGCCTCCCCAGAAGGTGAGGGAGATCACGGAGGGGACGCCGAACGGCTTGGTCGCCGCCATCGCGAACGGTGCGCGGTCGATGAAGCGGATGGCGTTCAGAGCCCAGAGCGCCAGTTGGTGTCCAAGGGGAACGGCGAGCGCTCCGGCAACGAACCATTTGAGCCACTTCATGCGCGTCAGTGTCGCACGGTACGGCGGCGGCAGGAATCGTTCGTGTTCGACAGGCCCACGGTGGCGCTCCGCGGCGAGCCCGCGGGCCGCGCCGTAATCGAGTACGCGCCGGGCGTGCAGTTCGGGACGCACGTCGTTTCGGCGATGCCGTTCGCGTCCGTCACCGTGGCTTCGCGGGCGAGGCGGCACGACGCTCCCGACGCGGGTGCGTCGAACGTCACGCGCACGCCCGGGGCGGGATGTCCGCCGCCATCGCGGACCATGGCCCGCACGCGTGCACCGTCGCGCGAGAGCGAGATCGTCGCATCATCGGGCGCGAGCACCGCGCCGTACCGGATCGTGCGGATGCGACGGTTGCCCGAGTCGCTGAAGACGATGTTTCCCTCCGCGTCGATGACCAGCCCCGCGGACGGGCTGAAGCGATTCAGCTTTGCCGATCGCGCAGACCCGCCGTCGCCGCCGAACGCGAACTCCCCGTTGCCGGCGAGGATCGTCATCGCGCCGTCGCGCTCGAAGCGCACGATGCGCGTGCCGTCGTTCGCGTAGACGCGGCCGAAGGCGTCCACGCGCAGCGCCGCGAAGTCGCCGTTCGCGAACGTCGTGATCGTGCCGGACGGATCGATGCGACGCAGGCGAAGGCTCCCGCGATCGGTGACGTACAGCGTGCCGTCGTTGCGGTCGAGAGCGAGGACCTGCGGAGTATTCAGACACGCGTCGAGCGCCGGCCCGCCGTCACCGCAGTGCGTTCCGCGGAAGTAGCCTTCGAAGCCGTTCACTGGGCCGCCGTTCCCCGCGATCGTGGTGATGACGTTCGTGTGGGCGTCGACGCGGCGGATGCGGTTGTTGTTCGTGTCGGCGATGAACACGTTGCCGTTGCGGTCGTGTGCCGACGCCCACGGCTGGCAGAGCATCGCCTCACGCGCGGGACCGCCGTCGCCGGTGAGGCCGCACTGCGGCGATCGTCCTGCGAACAGGCGCACGAAGCCGGCGGCGTCGATGCGGTGCACTGCCGTCGCGTCGGTGTAGTCGAGCGTGCCGTCGTCGACGAGCTCGATCGACTGCGGTGCGAGCGGTGCGTCCGTGGCCGGGACGTCCGTCGTGGGGAACGTCAGCAGGCCGCTGCCGGCGATGGTCATCAGCGTGCCGTCGGGATTGATGCGGCGGATGCGTCCCCCATCGGTGAACAGCAATGCGTCGCCGTCGAGCGCGAGCCCGTTGGGACCGATCGGCGCCGCGAGCGGCGGGCCGTTCTCGGCGATGAGCCGCGGCGCGATGCCTGCGACGGTGAAGACCGTCTGCGTTGCCATGTCCAGGCGAAACACGCGGCCGAAGGAGTCGGAGAAGAGCAGGTCGTCGTTCGCATCGAACGCCAGGCCGACCACGTGGCGAAAGTACGCCTCGGCGACGGGCGCGCCGTCGTGCAGATCTCGTCCGTCGGAGCGCAGCACCCGCACGACTTCGCCGGCCGGCGTGGTCTCCACGATGGCGCTGCCGCTGTAGAAGATGTTGCCGTTGCGCGGTGGACGGCCAGGCCGCGGATCTCCGCCACGTTTGCGGCATCAGCGGGGCCGATCGGACCGGCGACGGTCGTGATCACGCCCGTGGCGCGGTCGATGCGGCGCACGCGCTGATTCCCGGAGTCGCCGAGGTAGAGATCGCCGGCGGAATCGAGGGCGAGGGCGCCGAAGTCGGAGTTCGTGCCGATGTCGAGAGACGCCTGCGTGGCCGGACCGCCGTCGCCGGAGAAACCTCGGACGCCGTTGCCCGCGAACGTGGAAATCCGCCCGTCCGCGAAATGGATGCGCCGGATGCGCGTCGCGTCGAAGTCGATGAAGAAGAGATCGTCGGCGTCCGCGACGGCGAACGACGGTAGGCCGATGCGCGCGTTCTTAGCGAGGCCTCCGTCGCCGCTGAAGCCCATGAGACCGTCGCCGGCGATCGTGGTGATGACCCCCGTCTGCGCGTCGACCCGGCGGATGCGATACGTGTGATCGGGAATGTAGACGTTGCCCGCGGGATCGAGGGCGACGGTGAGCGGGAACGAGACCTGCGCTTCCGTCGCCGGACCGCCGTCGCCGGGGTCGATTCCCGGCGTGAACGTGCCCGTGCCGGCTACGCGCTCGATCGTGCCGGAGGTCGTGACGCGCGTGACTTTCTCGTGGCCCGGCTCGGCGATGTACAGCGTGCCGTCGGACGCGACGGCGATGCCGCCCGGCGCGAGCGTGGCGCTCTTCGCGGCGCCGTAGTCGCGCACGAAGAGGCCTACGCCGGCGATGGTGGTGATGTCGCCGGGATCGAGCTCGTCGAGCCGCGGAGGGAGGTAGAGGAACTCCGCGAACGCATTGCCGACGGAGAGCACCGCGTATCCGTTCGCCCGCGGCGGCATCGATACCCGCACCTCGGCGTCGTTCTGGGAGAGCGGCACGATGGGCATGCGATCGCGGCGCACGGTTTGTCCTGCGAGGCCGGCACCGCGGATCGTCACGACCGTCCCTCCGGCGATTGGTCCCGCGGCGGGCGTCACGCTGTCGATGCGCGGCTGCGCGGCGGCGCCGCACGCCAGAGCGACCGCGACGACGAAGGCTGCAATTTTCATGGACTGCCTCTAAGATCACTCACATTTCATGAATGCGCAACGCCCGGAGCTTCGACGAGGCGGGCGTAATCCAACGTCCACCGGACACTGCATGACGCCGAAGCAGCTTCTAAAGAGAGTCTTCCCGCCGATGCTGGCCACGCTGGCCGACGCGCCGCCACGCGACGAAAGCTGGGTCTATGAGCTGAAGTACGACGGCTTCCGCGCCCTCATCGCCATCACCGACGGCGAAATCGCGATGCTCAGTCGCAATGAGCTCGATCTCGCTCCACGCTTTCCTCGGACGTATGAGGCGCTGGGGAAGATCAAGGCCAAAGAGCTCGTCGTCGACGGGGAAGTCGTGGTGCTCGACGACAAAGGCGCGCCGCGCTTCCAGCTCCTCCAGCAGGGCGGCAACGAGCGGCTCATCCTGTTCGACATTCTGTGGCGGAACGGCGAAGACCTCCGTCGCCTTCCGTACGTCGAGCGCCGGAAACTGCTCGAGAAGGCGTTCGCGAAGCCGCCGGCAGGGATCGCTCTTTCCCAGACGCTGGCCATGCCGGGCGAGCAAGCACTGCAGCATGCCGCCGCGGGCGGATGGGAGGGGTTGATTGCGAAACGGAAGACGTCCGCCTACGAGCCCCGGCGCTCGAGAGAGTGGCTGAAGATCAAGGCGATCCAGCAGCAGGAGCTCGTCATCGTCGGCTGGCAGCCGTCGAATGCGACGGACCGCGAGATCGGCTCGCTGCATCTGGCCGTGAACGAGGACGGCGAGCTGCGCTACGCGGGGAAGGTGGGCACCGGTTTCTCGTCGAAGTTCCGCGTCTGGATGCGCGATGAGCTGGCGAAGGACGTGGTGCCGAAGGCCCTCGTGAAGGACGCGCCGCGCATCAAGACCGCGATCTGGACGAAGCCCCGGTTCGTCGCGCAGGTGGCGTTCGTGGAGTGGACGGGGGATCATCGTCTCCGGCATCCTTCGTTTCTCGGATTGCGGGATGACAAGGAGGTGGGGGACGTGGTGAGAGAGGTTCCCTCTGCTCCTGCCAGTTTATCCCGCGCGAAGACGCGGGATCTCTCCGTGCACCGGCAGCGCCCGAACCAGGGGCAGCGCGGGGGCACCGGAGATCCCGCGTCTACGCGCGGGATGAACTCGATGAGCTCCAGCAAAGTCACCTTCACCAACCCCGACCGCCTGCTCTATCCGAAGGACGGCATCACCAAGAAGGACGTCGCCGCGTACTACGAGGCGATGGCCGAGCCGATGCTGGGCGCGTTGAAGGACCGCCCGCTCGCGCTCGAGCACTGGAACCAGGGCATTCACAAAGGGTCGTGGTTCCACCAGAGCATCGGAAAGGAAGGACCGGCCTGGCTCACGGTCGTGGAAACACCTACGCGCACGACGAAGAGCGGAGTGGCGAAGCATCTCGTCGCCGACAGCGTCGACGCGCTCCGCTGGCTCGCGCAGATGTCCGCGCTGACGCTGCACATGTGGTCCTCGCGCGCACAGAGTCTCGAGGAGCCGGACTGGATCCTGTTCGATCTCGATCCTGCGAAGGGGAAAGGGATCGAACAGGCCATCGAGGCCGCGGTCGTCATGCGCAAGCTCCTCGAGAACCTCGAGCTTCCCGGCGTCCCGAAGACGTCCGGCAAGCGCGGCATCCACGTCTTCGTCCCGCTTGCGCCGGGCTACACCCACGAAGAAGTGGCAGACTTTGCCTGCTCGATCGCGGCCGCGGTCGCGGCGAAAGTCCCCGGCATCACCGTCGAGCGGGCGTTGGCGAAACGGCGCGGGCGGCTCTACCTCGACTGCATGCAGAACGGCTACGGCAAGACTGTCGTTGCGCCTTACTCGCCGCGCGCGATCGATGGAGCGCCCGTCTCCGCACCGCTGAAATGGAGCGAGATCACCAAGAAGCTCGATCCGCTGAAGTTCAACATCCGCACGATGCCGAACCGCCTGGCGAAGGTGGGGGATCTCTTCGCCGACGTGTTCAGGAATCGGGTGAAGCTGCCGAAGTTGAAGTGATGCGCATCGCGTGCTTCTGCACGTCGATCGACGTGAGACGGCCGAAGCGATCCAGGCCGAAATAGACATAGACGTACCGGCGCGAAAGCCACAGGACTACAAGAAGTGGCTGGAATGGCTCGCTCCGTACGATCCCGGCCCGCAGCGCTATCACCACAACCGCACTGGCGAGGACAACGGCAGACGCGCACCACAAACGCCAGATTATGGGGCGCGAAGTCGTCGTCGCGATCACGAACGGCAAGCTCGACTTCGGACCGTGGGAGCAGATCTTCTACGCTGAGTTCGACGGTCGACGGGACAAGCGGGTGATGGTGAAGATCATCGGGGGGTAGGATCCCGGTCCGCTTCACTGAAGAGTTTCGGCACGTCGAGAGCGAAATCGGGCAACAGAGGCGACGCGAGCCGGTCCGTGATGCTCGTCTCGCGAGCGAGCGCCGGTCCCGACCAGACTTCGACGAATCCGGCCGGATCGATGATCCAGTATTCGACGACTCCCGCGCTCCCATAGACGAAGCGCTTGGTGACGCGGTCATACGCGCGGTTTACCGAGAGCACTTCCACGCAGATCTCCGGGACGCGCGTGATCGGCCCTGGTTCCTGTCGATCGATCCTGTCCAGAAACACCATCGCATCCGGCTGCAGGATGCGGCCGGGAGCGAAACGGACGTCCAGAGGTGCCTGCGCGACGGTGATTCCTGAACGTCCCTCGGCCCAGCGACGAACCTCGAATACCAGACGGCCGAGCACTTCCTGATGCCAGAACAGCGGGCTGGGAGACACGATCACCTCTCCATCGATCAGTTCGATGCGCTCGACCGACTCCGGCAGGCTGAGAAACTCGGCCTCCGAGACTCGTGATTTCGTGGCCGTCGACATCGGTTCATCATACGCCTTGGGCGTGTGGGATGAGGCTCGTTTCCGGTCGCGGGCGCCGACCGAAGGGAGGGGTCGCGCATTCGCGGCGTGGTGGGGCCACGCGCAAGGTCTTTCGCGGCGGCGCCGATCAGACCGGAAGGTCGGCGTATACCTGCGATAGATCGAGGGCTGGACCGGCGGCGAGTCTCACGTTGCCTTCCCGGACCTCGAAGTACTCCCATGTGCCGCCGGGCGTCCGGCGAAAGATCTCCACACGCGGCTCCTGGCTGACGAGCACGTACTCCTGAAGCGACGGAATACGCTGATCGTGCATCCACTTGTTTCCGCGGTCGCCTTTCTCGGTCGTCACGGAAAGGACTTCGACGATCAGTACCGGGTTCGTGATGGTGGTGTGCGCCGCGTCCTCGGGATCGTATTCGATGGATCCGCAAACCATCGATGCATCGGGGTACATGGCTCGACCGGTCGCAGCGACGCGGACCCGCATGTCGGATTGGAATACCGTGCACCCGGGCGGACGCGGTGTTCCCAACGCAATGACGACGTTCGCAGCCAGCGCACTGTGCCGGGCCGTTCCGCCGGACATGGCCAGAATCTCGCCCGCGTCGAATTCATGTTTGATCTCGCTGTCACGCTCGAGCGCGAGGTAGTCCGCGAACGAGTAATCGTGATGCGATTGCGGCAGGGAGGAGGTCATCAGGCTTCAGGATAACGCACGCCGCTCGAGCAGACGGCATCAACCCGAAATTCTGGCCGAGGATGAGAGAAGTTGCCAGTTGCCAGTTGCCAGTTGCCAGTTGCCGAGGGACTGGATCGTGACCGGCAACAGAACTGGCCACCGGGAACTGGCAAGCGGCAACTCTTGGTGCCAAGCGCGCGGTAGAATCCGCGTCTCGGTGGGGGTTGGCACTCGACGGTGACAAGCTCCCGCCAACCGCCAACCGCCAACCGCCAACCAATGAAAGCCCTCATCACCGGCGCATCCAGTGGCATCGGCCTCGAGCTCGCTCGGGAGCTGGCGAAGCGCGGCTACGCGCTGGCGCTGCTCGCCCGAAGGACTGATCTTCTCGAACAGCTCGCCAGAGAGCTTCCTCGCGCGATCGCCGTCGGATGCGACGTCACGGACATCGCCTCGGTGCGTGACGCCGTGCGTCGCGCGGAAGGGGAGCTCGGCGGCGCGCTCGATCTCGCCATCGCCAACGCCGGCGTGAGCATCCCGGGGCACGCGACGAAATTCAATCTGGAAAACGCCGAGCAGATCATCCGCGTGAACGTCCTCGGCATGATGTATCTGTTCGACGCGGTGATCCCCTCGATGGTCGAGCGACGCGCGGGCCGGTTCGTGGGCGTCGCGTCGCTCGCCGGTCTGCGCGGCATTCCTGCGGCGGGAGCGTACTCCGCGAGCAAGGCAGCGATGCAAGCGTTTCTCGAGGCCGCGCGCGTGGAGCTTGCCCCGTACGACGTCGGCGTGACGATCGTCAATCCGGGATTCGTCGACACGCCACTGACGGCGAAGAACCGTTTCAGGATGCCGTTCCTCATGACCGCCGATCGTGCCGCCAAGATCATCGCGGACGGTCTCGAGCGCGGAAGGCGTGTGATCGAGTTCCCCCGCGGCACCTCGCTGGCGATGCGCACGATGCGTTTCATACCCGATGCGCTTTATGACCGGGTCATGGCGCGGACGGCCCGCCGCCGCGTCTAGGAAACGCAGTAGCCAGTGGCCGGTAGCCAGTAGCCAGTGGCTAGCAGCTGGTGGCTGGTGGTCAGTAGGCAGTAGCCGCGTGGCGGTTTCCCGTGACTCCTGGACTCTCCTGGACCGTGACCCAGTGCGGTAGCGTTCTGGCCACTGGCTACTGGCAGCTACTGGCTACTGGCCACTCTCCGCGCGGGATAAAATGCGGGCAATGAAGCCCACCACCATGGTCCGCCTCTGGTCTCTCCAGAACGTCTTGCTGCTCTGGCTCGTGCGGCCGAAGATCGTGGAGCTGAGCCCGGAGCGGTGCGTCGTACGCATTCCACTGAACTGGATCACTCGCCGCCGGGACATCCGGGCGATGTACCTCGGCACGCTCTGCATGGGCGCGGACGTCGCCGCGGGGCTGATCGCGTTCGACCTCGTCGCGCGGAAGAAGGCGCGCGTGAGCTTCATCTTCAAGGACATCCGAGGGGAGTTTCTCAAGCGGGCCGAAGGGGCGGTGGTGTTCACGAACGACGACGGACCGCTGATCCAGGACCTCGTTCGCCGCGCGCTCGAAAGCGACGAGCGCCACGAGGCCACGGTTCACGTCGTGGCTACCGTGCCGGAGAAACTGGGCGACGAGCCGGTGGCGAAGTTCGAGCTGACGTTGTCGGTGAAGAAAAAGTCGTGACCCGTCACCGGTGACCCGTGACCCGTTGCCGGTGGCCGAGCGGTACGACCGGGCAACGGGGGCAACGGGCAACGGTCACACGGGCAACGCTACTTCCCTGTCAGTTCCTCGTACAGCGTCGTAGTCCACGTATCGGACTTGATGAACCCCGTCCCCCACGAGTCCCACGCGGCCAGCACGCGCTCGGCCTTGAGTTGATCGAGCGATTTGCCCGCGGCGATCCCCTGTTCGACGGCGGCCGAGGTGCCGCGGAGCATCGCCACGAACGAGCGTAAGCCGTTCTTGTCCGTCAGTGCGCCGTGGCCGGGGATGACCTTTGCGTCGTCCGGAATCGTGGCGATGACCTTGTCGATGTTCGCGATGAGGCCGCGGACGCTGCCGCCGTTCTCGCGGTCGACGAAGGGGAAGGTGTTGTTGAACAGCGTGTCGCCCATGTGTACGACGTTCGACTTCGTGAACCAGATCACCGAGTCGCCGTCGGTGTGACCGTGGGGCATGTGCACGGCGCGGACGTCCTCGCCGTTGAGGTGAATGGTGACGCTGTCGTTGAACGTCAGGATGGGGAGCGCGCCAGCGGGCGAAGGCGGCAACGGTGTTCCGCGCCGGATCGACCCCGAGGCGAGGCGCTTGCGGACGTTCTCGTGGGCGACGATCGGTGCCGACTTGCCGAAGTGCTCGTTCCCTCCCGTGTGATCGCCGTGGTAGTGCGTGTTCAGGATGAAGCGCACCGGCTTGTCGGTGATCGTCTTCAACGCCGCCTCGATCTTCGGCGCGAGCGGGGCGTATTGATCGTCGATCATCACGATCCCATCTTCGCCGACGGAGACCCCAATGTTCCCGCCGGCACCGATGAGCACCCAGACCGAGCCTGCGACCCTGGACGGCTTCACCTCGACCTTGCTGAAGTCGGGCTGAGGGAAGGCGGTCGTGGCGAACAACAGGAGGAGGGAGAGGTACAGTCTGCGCATGGAGGCGGATTATAGGAAGGATGAAGGCCGGAAGGGTGAAGGATTGGAAGGATGAAGGATGAAGGATTGGAAGGATGAAGGATGAAGGCCGGAAGGATGAAGGCCGGAAGGACGAAGGTAAAGGATCCGGGATCAAGGGCCGGAGTAAGGCTGAAGGAATGAAGGACAAGCGGTCGGCGAAGATGAATGATGAACTCGATGGCGCGCCACCTCAGCCTCCGACTCCGCCTTCATCCTTCATCCTTCATCCTTCCGGCCTTCCGGCCGCGAAGGTGCGGGTCGGCTACCCGTGGTGGCTGCGTCCACTTCTCTCGCGGGATGTCGTGGCCATCACTCTTGGGCGACGCATCTACGTCCGGGGGATGCTCGAGAGTGCGTCGTTCGAGCGGGTTCTCCGGCACGAGCTTGTCCACGTCCGGCAGGTCGAACGCCTCGGGCTCCTGACCTTTCTCGGGCGCTACCTCGTCGAGTTCGCCCGGAACTGGCTGCGGCTCCGGAGCTTCGGCGCGGCATATGCGGCGATTTCCTTCGAGATCGAGGCCCGCGCCGCGGAAGAGGCCGATTCCCGAACCAGCCTATAATCCAACGGGTCAGGGCCCAATGATCCAGTTCCACTCCCTCGAGACGCCACAACTGGAGCGCTTTCTGGAGCGGCACAAAGCCGGTCTGACGCTCAAGTACGACGTCGACCTCGACCTCGTGCTGCGGCAAATCCTGCAGAAGGCGTACGAGTTCGTCCCCTCGGAGTCGGGGTCGATCCTACTCGACGACCCCTTCCGCAAGGTGGCGTCGCGGAGGGAGAACGAGCTCGTGTTCATCGCCACCTTCGGCGACGCCAGTCGCAACCTCGTGGGGCAGCGGCTCTCGGCGCGGCACGGTATCGTCGGACGCGTCTACGAGAGCGGGACGCCGTACTTGTCCGCCGACGCGCAGAGCGACCAGTACTTCTACAACAACATCGACGAGCAGATCGGGTTCACCACGCACTCCATCGTGGCGGTGCCGGTCTACATCGGCAAACACGTGTGCGGCGTCCTCGAGCTGATCAACCGCCTCGAGGGAAAGACGTTCACGCGCCGGGACATGACCCTGCTCGAGATCTTCGCCGGCTACACGTCCTTTACGCTGCAGAACGCACTCGACGCCAAACGGGCGCACGAGCTGGCGAAGAAGGATGACCTCACCGGCCTCTACAACGATCGCTGGTTCCACGTGCGGCTGACGGAGACGCTCGAAGCGGCGCGTGGGAGCGGAAAAGGGGCGGTCCTCCTCTTCCTCGACCTCGACCGCTTCAAGGTCATCAATGACTGTCACGGCCATCTCGCCGGAAGCCAGGTGCTCCGCGAGGTGGGCTTCATCCTCAAGCGGATCGTCCAGCATGCCGACGCGACCGTGGCGCGCTACGGCGGCGATGAGTTCGTAATGGTGCTGCCGGAGACGTCGATGGAAGAGGCGCTGCGCATCTGCGAGGAGATCTGCCGCGCCGTGGAGTCGACGGTGTTTCTGGAGCGGGAGTGGGGGTTCTCCATGCCTCCGCTGCATCTGGCGGGCATTCTGTCGGCATCGATCGGGATTGCCCGCTACGTTCCCGATCCGAACAGCACCACGCCCGTCGAGATCGAAAAGGGCGAGCTCCTCCGCCGCGCGGACGCCGCGATGTACCGCGCGAAATCCCTCGGACGAAATCAGGCGGTCGTATGGGACGAATCCTTCCTCGCGACGTCCTGAGTGCCGAGTGCTGAGTGCTGAGTCCTGAGTGCTGAGTGCTCCGGTCAATGGTTCATCCCTCATCCTTCCGGCCTTCCTCGCCGCGTTTCTGCTATCTTCCCGCGGTTGTTCCCAACCACTTCAGGAGGTACACCTTGGGCAAAATCACGGCAGAGTACATCTGGATCGATGGTCAGAAACCGACCGCCAAACTTCGTTCGAAAACGAAGATCCTCGATCATCCCGTCAAGAAGCTCGAAGACATTCCGGAATGGGGCTACGACGGGTCGAGCACGTATCAGGCGACGGGCCATTTCTCCGACCTGCTCCTTCGCCCCGTGAAAACCGTCCCAGATCCGCTCCATCGCGAGAACGACATCCTCGTTCTCTGCGAGGTGCTGAATCCCGACGGCTCGGTGCACTGGAGCAACACCCGCGCGGCCCTGCGCGAGGTCGCCGAGAAGTACAAGGATCACGATCCGTGGTTCGGGATCGAGCAGGAGTACACACTCTTCGAGGGGAATCGCCCGATGGGCTGGCCGGACCACGGTTTCCCCGCGCCGCAGGGCGGCTACTACTGCGGCGTCGGGAGCGACGAGGTCTTCGGGAGGGACCTGGTCGAGGCTCACGCCGACGCCTGCATCCGCGCCGGAATCCACATCGTCGGTACGAACGCGGAGGTCATGCCGGCGCAGTGGGAGTTCCAGATCGGCGCGCTCGGACCTCTGGACGTCGCGGATGAGATGTGGCTCGCGCGGTGGCTGCTGTACCGCATCGGCGAAGAGCTCGAGGTCAGTGCGACGCTCTATCCGAAACCGGTCAAGGGCGACTGGAACGGCGCGGGGGCGCACACGAACTTCTCCACGAAAGGGATGCGCGAGCCGGGCGGCATGAAGCTGATCGAAGAAGCGATGCGCAAGCTCGAGAAACGCCACGACGATCACATGAAGGTCTACGGTGCGCACAACGAGGAGCGTCTGACCGGCCTCCACGAGACCGCGCCGATCCATCAGTTCCGCTACGGCGTGAGCGACCGCGGCGCATCCGTGCGCATCCCGATGGCCACCGCGAACCTCGGCTACGGCTATTTCGAGGATCGCCGCCCAGCGGCGAACATGGACCCGTATCAGGTCTGCGCCATCCTCATCGACACCGTCTGCGGCGACTACTGAGCCGAGTGACGAGCGGCGACGAGCGGTCGCCGCTCGTCGGTTGGACCGATAGGACGAAGAGGACCCATAGGACGAGATAGGACCAATAGGAAGCTCAACGGTGTCCTTTTCGTCTTATTCGTCCCATACGTCCTATCGAAGAGCGCCCGCTACTCCCCGCCCTCCCGGCTCATGTTCGGAATGCCGAGCCAGAAGCCCGCCGGATACATCACGTAGCCCTGCAGGTCCTCGTCCATCACCGCCACGTTGATCTGGTGATAGAGCGAGACGTACGGCAGGTCTTCCTGCACGATTCGTTGGATCTCGCTGTAGATCTCGCGACGCTTGTTCCGGTCGAACGTGGCCCGTCCCTGCGCGATCAGCGCATCGACGCGCGGGCTGGTGTAGTAGCCGCGATTCTGACCCTCCGGCGGGATGTTCTTCGAGTGGAAGATGACGTAGTAGAAGTCCGGATCGGCGATGCCGTTGCGGCTGAGCGAGTACATCTGGAAGTTCCCCTTCGACACGTCGTCGAGGAACGTGCCGAACTCGCTGGTCTGGATCTCGACCTTGATCCCGACCTCTCCGAGCATCTGCTGGATCATCTGCGCACGCAGATTCGCTTCCGTGTCCGTCGACGTCTTGAACGACATTGAGAAGCGCGGCTGCGGTCCATCCCCGTCAGGGTCGGGGAAGCCGGCCTGATCGAGGAGCTGCTTCGCGCGGTTGGGGTCATACGGATACGTCGGCAGCCCGCCCGCGCGCGCCCAGTGGCCTTCGCCGAACATGGTGTCCGCGACCACGCCATGCCCGCGCAGCAGGTCTCGGATGATGCGCTCGCGGTCGATCGCATGCGCAACCGCCTGTCGCACTTCTTTCTTCGACAGGTACTGGTCCCTGAGATTGAACGCCAGGTATTGCCAGACCGAGCCCGGCTTCTTGATCACCTGATGCTTCGGGCTGTTCGTGAACTCGTCGACGTTCTCGAAGGGGATCTGGTTGATCTGCAGGTCGACCGTTCCCCGGCGCATCTCGAGGACGAGCGTCGTCGCGTCGGGGATCACGCGGACGGTGAGGTTCCTGATCTTGGGGACGCCGTGATGCCAATACTCCGAGGCTTGGAGCTCCACGCTCTCGTCGGTCTTGAAGCTGACGACGCGGTAGGGGCCGACGCTGATGGGAGTCGTCTTCGCGGTATTCGCGTCGGAGCCCTGGGGCATGATCCCGAGGGTGAGATTGTCGAAGAGACCGCCGTTCGGTTCCTTCAGGTGGAACACGACGGTCTGAGGATCGGGCGCCTCGATGCTCGCGACGGACGAGTAGCCCGACTTCTTCGAGCTTGGGAAGCTCTCCGACACAAGTGTCTCGTACGTCCACTTCACGTCCTGGGCGGTGACGGGCCGTCCGTCCTGGAACTTCGCGTTGGGATTGAGCTTGAAGATGATGGTCCGGTCGTCCGGCGTCTCCCACCCCGTGGCGACGTCAGGGGCGTAGTCCATCTCCGGGGTGACGCGGACCAAGCCGCGGCAGCAGAGGTCGAAGATGCGTCCGGAGGCATTGTCCTGGCCGACGCGCGGATCGAGGTTGGTGGGGCTGCTCTTCAGGCCGATGACGAGCCGGTCAGCATCGCCGCGCGCGCCGCCGTTCCTTTTCTCGCCGCCGCAGGCGACGAGCGTCGCGAGCGCGAAGCCGATCGCAACCGTGGTCAACTGGCGATATTTCATCGTGTTACTCCTCCGCTGCCGCTTTTACAAGACGGGTGCCGGGCGGTTGGCGGTTGGCGGTTGACGGTTGACGGTGGAACCGCGAATGTCGGACACGACACCCGGATCATAGCCCCTTCAATCCTTCATCCCTCATCCTCATCCTTCCACGCAGTCGCGACCGTTTCGTCTCCGCCAACCGCCAACCGCCAACCGCCAACCAGCTATCATCCCCCGCATGTTGCTCAGAAGACTCGTGTTCCTGGGCGCGCTCGCGCTCGCTGCGGAAGCGCTCGCTCAGCAGAAGGTCATCGTCCTCGGCTTCGACGGCGTCGATGCTCGTTACACCGAGCAATGGATGAACGAGGGGAAGCTGCCGAACCTGGCGAAGCTCCGCGCGAGCGGGACGTTCCGGCCGCTGCTCCCGACCACGCCCGCGCAGACTCCGGTGTCGTGGTCGACGTTCAGTACCGGCATCGATCCCGGCCGTACCGGCATCTTCGATTTCCTCCGCCGCGATCCAAAGACCTACCTTCCGGTCTTCGCGGCGTTCGATGAGACGACCGAGCCCGTCCTCTTCGGCAAATCGAATGCTCTCTTTCTCGGCCTCGGCGTGCTCCTGTTGTTCGCGATCGTGGCGGGGATTCTTCTCCTGGTCGGCCGCCGCGCCGGCGGCTTCGTCGTCCTCGCGCTCGGCCTGGCCCTCGGCGCCGGAGTGTTCTTCGCCGTGAAAAAGTACATCCCGGAGACGCGCCCAGGGGTGGTCAATCGCCGCCAGGGCACGCCTTTCTGGGAAGTCGCGGCGAGCGCGGGGAAGAAGGCCACGATCGTCCATGTGCCGGTGACCTTCCCGGCCACGGACTTTCACGAGGGTCACCTGCTCGCCGGTCTCGGCGTCCCGGACATTTCCGCGCGTGTCGGCAAACCGTTCTACTTCACCTCGGAGCTCGACTTCCACCGCGGCGGCACGAACGAGTTCTCCATCGACGTCGTGCAACTCGAGGACAACAAGGGCGTCATCGAGACGAAGATCCAGGGGCCGCCGAACAAGCTCTTCAAGGAGCCGCCCTACATCGCCATCCCGATGAAGATCACCGTCGCGGACGACCGCGGCTCGATCGACATCGAGGTCAGCGGAAACACGCACACGCTGCGCGCGGGCGAGTGGACGGGTTGGGTCGACTTCGAGTTTCCGTTCAATCCGCTGATCAAGGTCCGCGGCATCAGCCGCTTTCACCTGCTGAGCGTGCAGCCGGAGATCAAGCTCTATCTGTCGCCGATCAACTTCGATCCACGCTCGCTGCCTCCGGGGCTCAAGGTCTCGTCGCCCGACGACTGGGCACCGCAACTGGCGAAGGATCACGGTCCGTTCAAGACCATCGGCTGGCAGATCGACACGTGGGCCATTTCCGAGGGCTTCGCGACCGAGAAGATCTTCTGGGACGACATGGAGTGGACCGTCGCGCAGTCACGGAAGATGTTCGACGCGTTCCTCGAGAGGGACGACGATCTGATCGTGCAGCAGTTCGAGTTCCCGGACCGGGTGGCGCACGTCTTCTGGAGAGTCGTCGATCCGAAGCATCCGGCATACGACGCAGAGCTTGCGGCGGAGTGGGGAGATGCGATCCTGAAGTCGTATCAGCTCATGGACGAGATCGTAGGGGACGGCATGGCCGCGGCGGAGAAGAAGAACGCGCTCTTCCTGGTCGTCTCCGACCACGGCTTCGCTTCCTACCGCCGCAACGTGCACTACAACACGTGGCTGGTGCTCAACCGGTACATGACGCTCAAGACCGGCGTCGAGGCGAAGGAGCGCGATCTGGAGATGCTCTTCGATCAGGGGCAGTTCTGGGAGAACGTCGACTGGTCGAAGACGCGCGCCTACGCGATGGGCCTCGGCGAGATCTATGTCAATCTCCAGGGCCGTGAGGCGCAGGGGATCGTCGCTCCGGGCGTGGAGTACGACGCCTTGAAAGCGGAGCTGAAGGAGAAGCTCGTCGCGATGGTCGATCCCGACACGGGCGAGCATCCCGTCCGCCGCGTCGTCACGCGCGAGGAGGCGTACAGGAAATTCGACCCGAACATGATCCCCGACCTCTTCGTGATGAACAACGACGGGTACCGCGTTTCCTGGCAGACCTCACTGGGCGGCGTCCCGAAGAACGTCTTCGACGACAACAAGCAGGTGTGGAGCGGGGATCACTGCTCGGTGGACCCGGAGATCGTGAAGGGGATTTTCTTCATGAACCGGAAGTTGGCCACTCCGCGCGCGCCGTACATCGCGGACATCTATCCGACGGTGCTGGGGGCACTGGGCGTGCAGGCGCCGTATGAGTTGGATGGAGTAGAGTTACGGTAATGGCTCTGGACTTGGACAAGGTGCTCGCTCTGGTCAAGGCGATGAACGAAGAAGGTGTCGGACGTCTTCGGGCCGTCCTGGGCTGGGTGCGTTTGGCCGAGCCACTGAACATGCCTCGCGGTGTCCGAAAGTTTCGCACGATCGAGGAGATGGTTGCTGAACGCGAGCGATATGAGCAGGAGCGCGCCGACCGTCTCCGCGCCGGGCGCCTCCGCAAGTAATGGACTACAAACGACTCCTCACTCAGGTCGAGCGCACGCTCGAGCAGATCGACACCAGCGACTCGCTGACCACCACCGTCGCGCAGATCGGGGACACGATCGCCGTGAATTTCCAAGACGAGCTGGGCATCACCGGCGGGCGCGTGTACGAGGTCCGCGACGACACGTACGAGCTCGTCGGGCGGTTCGGACAGCAGCACGATGGCGAGCTGCACATCGAGGTGCCGAAGGACTACAAGCCGATCGAGCTCGTGCTCGAGAGCGGGATCCTGGTCATGGATCCGACCGATCCCGGATTCGATCCCGTGATCGAGGGGAAGCTCGGCGCGCAGCGTTTCTGTGCGATCTCGGTCGGCGACGAGGACTACATCATCTCCTTCAACGTTTCGCCCGAGCTCGGCCGCGAGGACATCCTGTTCTCGCTGAACCTCATCCGCTACGCCATCAATCAGAAGATCCGCACGCAGTGGTACCAGTCGCTGATCGTCGAGGCCCAGCGCATCCAGCAGTCGATCCTGCCGCAGCGCATCCCGCAGTACGCCGGCTACGACATCTGGGGCCGGACGGTTCCGGCGGAGATCGTCAGCGGCGACTTCTACGATTTCATCCCCGTCTCCGACAACATCCTCGGCCTGGCCATCGCCGACGGATCGGGCCACGGGCTCCCCGCGGCGCTGGTCGTGCGCGACGTCTACATGGGCCTGCGCATGGCCACGGATCGCGACTTCAAGATCATCCGCACGCTGCAGAAACTGAATCACATCATCCACCGCGGGCGGCTCACGACGAAGTTCGTCTCGCTGTTCTACGGAGAGCTCGAGACCGGCGGGATCCTGATCTACTGCAATGCCGGCCACAACCCACCCTTCGTGCTCCGCCGGGGCAGAATCGAGTTTCTCCGCAACGGCGGCCCGGTCCTCGGGCCGACGCCTGACGCGACGTACACCCGCGGCTTCGCGAAGCTCGAGCCGGACGACCTCCTCTGCATGTACACCGACGGGATCATCGAGGCGTCGGATGCGCGAGACCGCGAGTTCGGCATCGAGCGCCTGATCCGGGTCGTGAAAGCGAACCGCCGCCGCACCGCGCAGGAGATCGGCCAGGAAGTGCTCAACCGCGTGGCCAAATGGGGGCTGGAAGGTCAGGACGATCGCACGATCGTCATCGTCCGCGCCGTGGATGTGTGATGCCGGACGTTCTCTATTTCAACGGCCGGTTCACCACCACCGACGAGCGTGTTCTCGGCGTGGAAGATCGCGGCTTCCAGTTTGGCGACGCGCTGTACGAGGTCTTCAAGTTCCTGGGCAAGCGCCCGATCTTCCTCCGCGAGCACTACCGCCGCCTGGAGCGCGGCTTGCGCGAGCTCGAGATTCGCAACACGTGGCCGGAGGCGGACTTCATGAAGGCGATGCACGAGCTCCTCGAGCGCACGGCCTTCGAGGACGGCATCGTCTACATCCAGGTCTCACGCGGTGAGGCGCAGCGCGCGCATTTCTGGCCCGACGGGAGCGAGCCGACGATCGTCGCGTACTCGCGGGCGTTCCGCTTTCCGGACGCCGCGAAAAAAGAGCGCGGCATCAAAGTCATCACCACGACCGATCACCGCTGGCACTTCTGCAACGTGAAGTCGGTGAACCTCCTCGGCAACGCGATGGCAAAGAAGCGGGCGCAGCGCGCCGGTGCCGACGAGGCGATTCTCCTGGCGAACGGCTTCGTCCGCGAGGGCGCGAGCTCGAGCTTCTTTGCCGTTCGCAACGGAGGCATCGTCACCCACCCGCTCGACGAGCACATCCTTCCCGGCGTCGTCCGCGACCGCGTGATCGGCCTCGGCCTCGCGGCGAAGATTCGCGTCGACGAGCGTCCGTTGCGCGAGGCCGAGCTGTTCGATCTCGATGAGGCGTTCATCACCAGCACGACGCAGGGGGTGATGCCGGTCTCGGAGATCGACGGCCGCGTGATCGGCAACACTCGCCGAGGCGAGGTTACGACCGAGCTGCAGTCGCGGTTCGATCAGCTGGAAGCGGGTTAGACGCCCACCTCGCGAAAGCTCACCACCGCATCGTAGCGACCGACCTCAGTGCGTTCCAGAGGAGCGATGCGTGAAGTGGGGCAAACTCTTCCTGAGGTGGATGCCCAGGTTCTCGAGACCCGTCAGCAGGAACCAGACCCCGCAGGCCGCGGCCGCGATCAGGCCGAGTTGCAGCGCGCGGTCGGTGATCGCGGCAGCGTTCCACACATCGACCGCAAACGCCACGAGCGCTGCAATCGCGCCGACGGAGTAGAGCGCACCGAGACCAGCCAATACGAGATTTCCGCTGCGGGAGCGGACAAACACCCGTGCCATCCGTGCCTCCTGTTCTGCGAAGAAAATAAGTTTACGCCGAAATGCCAATTTGAGACATACAAATAGCGGACCAGATGGCGTAGCCCTTGGAAGGGGAGGGTCCTTCGCACCCCCCGCGGTGCCCATCACGAGCTCCCTGAGTTGAGAAATGCGGGTTCAGTAGAGTTTCCAGGTCTGACCCTACTTACCTCGCGGGTGCCGGCGATTGTATCTTGCACGTTGGTGGACGTTCAGGCGCTGATCGCCGAGGCAGAGGAGGCCCTTCTCGAGGGGAACTATGACTTCGCGCAGCGGGTCGCGGAGCAGGTCATCGCGCAGCGGTACGCGTACGGCTTCGAGCTCCTGGCGCGGGTTCACGTGCTCCGCGACAACCTCCCGCGCGCCATCGCGGTACTGCAGGAAGGTGTGGCCAAGGCGCCGCGGGCGTGGCAGCTCTGGCTGCGTCTCGGCGACCTCCGTTCCGATCACGGCGACTACGACGGTGCGCTGGCGGCGTACGACGCCGCGCTGGCGATCGAGGGCGTCGATGCGGACGAGGTGCAGCTCAACGCGGCGATCGCGCACGATCGTGCCGGGCGGACCGAGGATGCGCTCATGCGCCTGCACGAGGTGCGCGGCGCGAACGATGACACCGCGATCGCGGCGGCACGCGTGCGCGCGGAGATCCTGCTCACGCACGAGCGGCCCGCGGCGGCGGCAGCCGCGGCGCAGGCGGGACTCGCGCGAGTCGGCGATGAAACCGCATCCGCGGACGTCGCGCCGCTGTACGCCGCGCTGGCAAAGGCAGAGTGGATGAACGGCGATTTCGGAGCCGCCTTCCATCACGCCTGGGACGCCGTGGCCCTCGACGCGGCGGACGAAACGGCGCTCTGGGTGATCCGCGAGATCGAAGGAGACTACTCCACGTCCGCAAAGCACTTCCGGGTCATCATCCATGGTCGCGACGAAGGGTTCGACGCCGATGGCTTCTGGCGCAAGTATGACGTCGTCGCGGACGACGAGGAAGAAGCGATGCGCTTCATTCGGCGCGTCGAGCCCGCGCACATCCGGCCGTCGCTCCGCCTCGACGAAGCGGAAGTCGTCGACGCCGCGTCCGATCAGCCCAAGGGCGTCTATTGGTGCACGAGCTACGCGTTCTACCGGGAGTCGGAGGAGTGAGGCTGGTCGTCCGTGAGGCGGGCTCGCTTCTGGATACCCTCGCCGTGCTCTATCCCGACTCCACGAAGACGACGCTGCGCCAACTGCTGCAGGCCGGCCGCGTGCGCGTGAACGGCGAGGTGGAGAAGAATGCCCGACGTGCGCTCGATGCCGGCGAGCTCGTGGAGGTGGGGCAGAAGTCGGTGCAGCCGTTGCTGCCGCCCGGCCTGGCGATCCTCCACGAGGACGACGACGTCATCGTCGCCCTGAAATCGCACGGCCTGCTCACCGTGGCCACGGAGCGCGAGCGCGAGGCGACCGCTCAGGCGTACCTCAACGCCTACCTCAAGGACAGAGGCGGCGAGCGGATCCACGTCGTGCATCGCCTCGACCGCGAGACCTCGGGCGTGCTGGTGTTCGCGAAGAACTTTACGACCCGCGAGGCGCTGAAGGAGAAGTTCGCCGCTCATGACGTCGAGCGGGTCTACATCGCCATGATCGAAGGGGAGATGGATCCTCCGCGCGGCACGATCCGCTCCCATCTCCGCGAGCGGAAGGACCTCCGCATGGAAAGCGTCGACGCGCGCCCCGACGCGAAGCTCGCCGTGACGCACTACCGCACCATCCAGTCCAACGGGCGCTACTCTCTGCTCGAGATCCGTCTGGAGACGGGTCGCAAGAACCAGATCCGGACGCATCTCGCCGAAGCGGGGCATCCCGTCGTCGGCGATCGCATGTACGGAAGCGCCGTGAATCCCCTCGGCCGGCTGGGGCTGCACGCGAAGATCCTCGGCTTCGAGCATCCGAAGACGGGGAAGAAACTGGTCTTCACCGCGCCGCTGCCGTCGTCTTTCGCGGGCCTGAGCCAGGGAAGGCGAGTCGAAGAGCGAGGTTAGTGGTAGTCAGTACCTGCACAGATCGTTCAGAGGCACGCAGTTGCGCGAAGGAGACTCGCGCGGCAGAACGTCAGGCGCGCTACGCCGCCCGAAGCCGGGACCGTCGAATTCATCGGACACGTGCCGCAAGGCGGAGCAACCAGCGCTGCCGGCCGTGCCGGCTACGTGAAGCTCACCGCGAGGTTCGATCCTTCATCCTTGTAGATCGTGTCTACGAAGCGGATCACGTTCGACTTCAGCGACATGAACAGCGACGACACGCGGATGCCGCCGCCGAAGAAGCGGACGCCGCGCAGCAGGTCGCCGTCGGTGACGCCGCTCGCGCAAAAGAGGATGTCGTTGCCCGAGGCCAGCTCGGCGGTGTCGTAGATCTTGTCGTCGTCCTTGAAGCCCATCTGCTTCAGGCGGTCTTCCTGCCACTTCTCGAGAGGCCTGAGCTTTCCCTGCATGCGGCCGCCGAGGCAGCGCATGGCCGCGGCGGTGATGACGCCTTCCGGCGCTCCGCCGATGCCCATGGACGCGTGGACGCCCGTGCCGCGAACGGCGGCGGCAATGCCGGCGGAGAGGTCGCCGTCGGTGATCAGCTTGATGCGTGCGCCCGCCTCGCGGATCTGGGCGATGAGATCGTGATGGCGCTCGCGATCGAGAACGACGATGGTCAGCTCGTCGACGTCGCGCCCATAGGCCTCGGCCATGCGATTCAGGTTCTCCTCGACCGACGCCTCGAGACTCACGGCGTGCGCCGCCGTCGTGCCGACGACGAGCTTGTCCATGTAGATATCGGGAGCGTTGAGGAGCCCGCCTTTTTCCGAGGCGGCGATGACGGCGATGGAGTTGGCGGCGCCGGTCGCGCAGAGGTTCGTGCCCTCCAGCGGATCGACGGCGATGTCCACCTCGGGATAGATCTCGCCTTCGGTCCAGCCACGGCCGAGGGGCTCGCCGACGTACAACATCGGTGCTCTGTCGCGCTCTCCCTCGCCGATCACGATCGAGCCGCGCATCTTGAGCTTGTTCAGCTCCTCGCGCATCGCTTCGACCGCAACCTGATCCGAGTATTTGCGCTTGCCGTAACCCATCGTGCGCGCCGCGGCGACGGCCGCCTTCTCTGCCGCGCGCAAAAACCCGATTTCGAGACTCGATTCCATGACGCTCCGTTCTACCCCGGAATTTGCGGGGCACACTCTAACAGAACGTCAGAACGAGCGAATGATGCGGATCGCTGCATCCGCGAGTCGGCCATCGTCGTCGCGGCTCGGATCGTCGGAGGCGGGCGCCACTTCGGCGCCAGGTGCTGGGTGCTGGGTGCTGAGTCGGGGGATCTCAGCACTCAGCACTCGGCACCCAGCACTTCCCTCACTTGCTTGCTCGCGCCGCCTCCGCGGCCGCGGTCAGCTCCTGCTCCTGTTTGTTCGACATCGGCGGGTTGTACGCCGCGACGCCGGTCACGGCCTGGCCGATCACCAGGTTGTGAATGTCGTGCGTGCCCTCGTACGTCTTCACGCTCTCGAGGTTCATCATGTGACGGATGACCGGGTACTCGTCGGAGACGCCGTTCGCGCCGAGGATGTCGCGGGCGATGCGGGCGCACTCGAGGGCGATGTCGCAGTTGTTCATCTTCGCCATGGATACGTGCTGAGGCTTGAGCTTGCCTTGATCCTTCAGACGTCCGCACTGCAGGGCGAGCAGCTGGCCCTTGGTGATCTCACGGATCATCCAGGCGAGCTTGTTTTGCACGAGCTGATGCGACGCGATCGGCTGGCCGCCGAACTGGATACGCGACTTCGCGTACTCCGTGGCCGTGTGGAAGACGCCCATGGCCGCGCCGAGGACGCCCCAGGCGATGCCGTAGCGGGCCTGCGTGAGGCAGGACAGGGGGTACTTGAGGCCGTTCGTCTCCGGCAGCACGTTCTCGAGCGGGATGCGGCAGTCTTCCAAGAAGAGCTGCGAGGTCACGGACGCGCGGAGCGAGAACTTGCCCATGTGGTACGCCGTGCTGAATCCCGACGTCCCCTTCTCGACGAGGAAGCCGCGAATCGTGCCTTCACACTTTGCCCAGACCACGGCCACGTCGGCGATGCTGCCATTCGTGATCCAGGCCTTGGCGCCGTTCAGGACCCACGAGTTTCCGTCTTTCCGCGCGTGGGTCCGCATGCCCGCCGGGTTGGATCCGAAATCGGGCTCGGTGAGTCCGAAGCAGCCAATGGCCTCGCCGGCGGCCAGTTTCGGGATCCAGTGGTCGCGCTGTTCCTGCGACCCGTAGGCGTGGATCGGGAACATGACCAGTCCCGACTGCACGCTGGCAAAAGAGCGCAGGCCCGAGTCGCCGCGCTCGAGCTCCTGCATGATGAGGCCGTACGCGACGTTGTTCAGCCCGGGCAGGTCGTACTCCTTGATCGTCGCGCCGAACAGGCCCATCTCGGCCATTTTGGGGATGAGGTGATGGGGGAACTTCTCCTCGCGGTTTGCTTCTTCGATAATGGGGAGGACTTCATCGTCGACGAAGTCGCGAACGGTCTGCCGGACCATGAGCTCTTCTTCCGAGAAGAGCGAATCGATCTCTAGATAGTCAACGCCGGGAAAACTGGCCACAGGTGAGCTCCCTTGTTCCGAAGTGGGTCGAAGTGGCGGCCATTCTATATGCAGAGGGCAGGGCGCAGAGGGCAGAGGGCAGAAGAAGAACCACCGCAGCCCTCTGCCCTTCGCCCTTACACTGGAGCGCTGGCCCGCACCGCGTCAGAAGCGCCACTTGATTCCGCCGGAAACCACCAGCGGATTGATCTCCAGGGCTTCGTCCTCCGAATCGCCTTGGCCCCGAGCCTCGTACAGGATGTACTTGCCGTCGAGGAAGAGGGCCAGGCCTCTGCCCAGGCCGACGTTGATGCCGGCGTTGGCCAGGAACTCGATCTCGTCCTCGAGGTCCACGGCCTCGAGCTCATCCTCGTCGATGGCTCCGGCCTCGCCGCTGATGTAGGCCACACCGCCGCCGATGTAGGGGCTGAGCATGCTGCCCCGGGCGAAGTGGATCTGAGCCGTCGCCGACAGGATGTCCAGGTCGAGATCGCCCGCATCGGCGGCGATGTCCTCGAACGAGACCGTCAGGTCGGCGCCGAGCCTCTGGTAGGCGAATTCCGTCGAGAAGCTGTTGGTCCAGAAGCGGTTGTAGAGAATGCCATAGCCCATGTCCTCGTCGAACTCGACGTCGAAGATGTCGCCGGCGTCGTCGATGTCGCCGTCTTCGAACTGGGACGTGGAGATGAAGAAGCCGAGCTCGTTCATCTGGGCCGTGGCGGAGAGCGGAAGCAGAAACAGAAAGAGAGCGATGAAAAGACGTTTGATCACAAAATCCTCCAATGCGTTGGCGCGGCATTGCCAATGCCGTACCTGCGCCGGCGCCCCCGCCGAGGTCATCCGCAAGGCGAGGTGATCGCCCGCCGCGGCATCGAGCTCACGACGCCGCGCGCCGCGTCACTTCCCTTCCACCGCCCGTGAGAGCTCCGAGCTGGTCGTGACGAAGCCCTGCCACTCCCCATTCGTTCGCAGCCAGCTGTAGTAAGAGAGGAGAGAAGAACCGCCATCGTCCGCGCCATGCCGTGATGACACGGCGCATATAATCCGCGCGTTTTGTCGGGAGGAACCAGATGAGTCACAAGATCGCCGTCGTCCCGGGTGACGGCATCGGCCCCGAGGTGATCGATGCTGGCATGCGCGTGCTGGAGCACGTCAACGCCTCCCGCAAGCTCGGGCTCGAGCTCGTCCACTTCGGGTGGAACGCCGACGAGTATCTGCGCTCCGGCATCTCCATGCCTCCGGGCGCGATGGACGACATCCGCGTGAACTTCGACGCCGTCTACCTCGGCGCATTCGGGGACCCGCGCGTTCCCGACATGAAGCACGCCGCCGACATCCTCCTCGGCATGCGCTTCGAGCTCGACCTCTACGTCAACTACCGCCCGGTCAAACTGCTGGACGACCGCCTCTCGCCGCTCAAGAACAAGGGCGCGAAGGAGATCGACTTCGTGATCTTTCGCGAGAACACGGAAGGCGCGTATGTCGGCATGGGCGGCAACTTCAAGAAAGGAACGCCCGACGAGATCGCGGTGCAGGAAGACGTCTCCACGCGACGCGGCGTCGAGCGGATCATCCGCTACGCGTTCGAGTTCGCGAAGAAGACCGGACGCAAGTCGGTGTGCATGTCGGACAAGAACAACGTCATGCGCTTCGGCGGTGACCTCTGGCTGCGCACCTTCGAGGACGTGGCGAAGGAGTACCCGGAGATCGAGCACTTCCACATGTTCGTCGACGCATTGACGATGCAGCTGGTGCGGGCGCCGGAGATGTTCGAGGTGATCGTGACGAACAACATGTTCGGCGACATCGTCACCGACCTCGGCGCCGCGTTGCAGGGAGGCCTCGGCGTGGCCGCGTCGGGGAACATCCACCCGGGCCGCGTGTCGCTCTTCGAGCCGATCCACGGCAGCGCTCCGAAGTATGCGGGCAAGGACGTCGCGAATCCCCTCGGCGCCATCCTCACCGCGGCAATGATGCTCGACTACCTCGGCTTTGCGTCCGAGGCGTCGGTCATCGAGAAGGCGGTTACGGAGACGATCCACGCCGGAGAAACGACCCACGACCTCGGCGGAAGCCTCGGGACGAAGGCGGCGGGGGAGGCGGTGCTGAAGCGGTTGCCTTGACTTTAGCCCGTGACGTTTAGCCCTTATGTTCTGCGAAGTGGGAGAAATTGCCGCCCGTGTGTGCTGGCGCATGCGTGCGCCGCGGAGCGGCGGCGGATCGTAGCCGGGGGTGCGAGCGGTGAG
>CAZLGP010000268.1:0-42874 GCA_964558905.1 uncultured Thermoanaerobaculia bacterium
TGTCAACTGTACCCCCGCCAACCGCCAACTGGTAACTCCCACCCCGTTATGCCAGAATTGCTCCCTCACATTCCCCCAACCGCCAACAGGCCACACATGTCTGAAAACATTCTCGTTGTGGAGTACGAGCCCCGCTACACCGATCGGGTGAAGCAGGCGCTCTCGGGTCAACCGTTCAATCCGACGTTCGCCAGGGACGGCGAGGAGGCGATGCGTGCGCTCGACGGCGACCAGCCGCGGCTCATCGTGCTCTCCTCGGTGGTCCCGAAGATCAGCACGACCGAGCTGATCCGCGCGATCCGCGGCCGCGAACTGCTTCAGGACACGCCGATTCTGCTCACCGTCTCCGGCTACAACGGGAAGAGCCCGAAGCAGGACGCCCAGCGCGTCGGCGCCTCGGACATTCTTCCCAAGCCCTATTCGGAAACCGAATTTCTCGGCAAGGTGCAGCAGATCCTCGGTGTCGCCGCGGCGGGCGCGACCCCCAAGCTGACGTCGAACGAGATCTTCGGCGACCTGCTCGAAGACGAGAAGCCGGCGGGTCGCAAGGCCCCCGTCACCGGCACGCAGCGCTCGTCGAGCGCCGACGTCGACAAGATGCTCTCCGACACGCTCGGTGGGATGATGCCGAAGCGTCGCGAGCCGGCGCCGACGGTCGTCAACACGCCGACGCCCGCGGTGCCGCAGCAACAGCAGAAGGCGAAAACGCAGACCGGCGCGACCGACTTCGACAAGATGCTGCACGACACGTTGTCGGGCCTCGACAAGAGCGCGCGCAGGAGCACCGGCACCGTCGTCACTCCGCGCCCGAATGTCCCCCCGGCGCCGGCGCCCCCTCCTCCCGCGGCACCGCCGCCGCAGGCTGGACGGTTCAGCACCGAGAAGATGCAGGCGTTCGTGTCCGATCGCGTTCCCGTCTCCCAACCGGTGTTCCCTGCCGCGGAGGAGGCCGCGAAGGCGGAGGAGGAGCCGGTCGACGGCGTGAAGTTCGGCCAGTACGTCCTGACCGAGAAGATCGCCACGGGGGGGATGGCGGAGGTCTGGAAGGCGCGCATGCGCGGCGTCGAGGGTTTTCAGAAGATCGTCGCCATCAAGAAGATCCTGCCGCATCTCTCCGACAACCAGGACTTCATCGAGATGTTCGTCGATGAGGCGAAGCTGGCCGCGCAGCTCAACCACAACAACATCATCCACATCTACGATCTGGGAAAGATTCAGACCTCGTACTACATCGCGATGGAGTACATCGACGGGTACGACCTGAAGACGATCCTCCGCCGCGGCGAAGAGCGCGGGAATCCGATGACGGTCGAGCTGGCGCTGTTCATCGCCTCGAAGCTCGCATCCGCGCTCGACTACGCGCACCGCAAGAAGGACTTCGAAGAAAAGGAGATGGGCCTCGTTCACCGCGACGTTTCGCCGCAGAACGTGCTCGTCTCGCAGGAAGGCGACATCAAGCTGTGTGACTTCGGCATCGCCAAGGCGGCGTCGAAGGCATCGCACACGCAGGCCGGCGCGCTCAAGGGCAAGCTGCAGTACATGTCGCCCGAGCAGGCCTGGGGTCGCAGCATCGACCGGCGCAGCGACATCTTCGCGCTGTCGACGGTTTTGTTCGAGATGCTCACGAACCGGAAGCTCTTCACCGGCGACAACGAGCTCTCGATCCTCGAGCAGGTTCGCGAAGCGCGCGTGCAGCCGCCGTCGCTCCATAACGACGAGGTGACGCCGGACATCGACAAGATCGTCATCAAGGCCCTGCAGAAGGATCCGGCCAACCGCTATCAAACCGCCGGGGAGATGGCTCGCGACCTCGACGCTGTTCTTTACTCGTTCAAGCCGACGCCGACGAGCGCGGATCTCGCCATCTACATGCATCGGATCTCCACCGTCGAGCCGGAGCCTTTCGAGGCCGCGGAGACGATGATCGACACGCCGTTGCCGGTCATGCCGCCCGCGATCTCGCCTTTCGCGGCCGAACCCGCGCCCGTGGTCGCGGCGCCGATGATGGCCGCGTCCGTGCCCGCGCCCGCCGCGGCGGTGGCATCCGAAGAGCCGAAGAAAGGGAAGTCGCCCATCGCGCTCGTCGCGGTGATCGTCGGCGTGCTCCTCATCGGCGGCGGGATCGCGTTCGTGCTCCTGCGCGGCAAGGGCGAACCGGCCGCGACGACCGCGTCGAATGCGATCGCTCCGGCGACGAGGCCCGCCGCGGTCCCGCCGACGCAGACCATCGTCCCGCTCACCGATACCTCCGCGACCGTGCTGGACCCGACCGGCACCGCCCCGGCGACCGAGACGGCCATCGATCCGTCGCTCGTGGATCAGGAAGTGGCGAGGCGGATCGCCGCGGAGCGGGCACGCCTCGAAGCCCAGGCTCGCGCTCAGCAACAACAGCAGCAGGCCGCAGCCCCGACGCAGACCTCCGCCCCCACGCGTCCCGCGCCCGCACCGGCCGAAGTGGCGACCGCCACGCAGGCGCCTCCGCCCCCAGCAGCCGAGACGCCCGCGCCGCAACCTGTGCAACCACAGCCGCAGGCCGAGGCGCCGGCGCAGACGCGTCCCGCGCCGCAGCAGCCCGCCGTGGTCCGCGCCCGCGAAGGCGATCTCGTTCCCGCGGGGACGCTGGGGCTCACCCCGCCGCGCATCACGCGCCGCGGTGCCGTCAACTATCCGCCGATGGCGCGCGCGCAGCGCGTCCAGGGCACCGTCATCACCAGCGTCCTCGTCTCTCACACCGGAGAGGTGCTCGACGTCCGGGTGATCCGAGGAGTCAACACGCCGGTCGGCCTCAACGAAGCGGCGGTGCAGGCCATGCGCCGCTCCTCGTTCGCGCCGGCCATGAAGGACGGCGTCCGCGTCCGGTCGTACATAACGGTGCCCATCGAGTTCAAGCTATGATGAGAATCGAGTTGACAGTTTGCAGTTGCCAGTCTGCAGGGGATTCCCTGCCAACTGCCAACTGTCAACGGTCAACTCATGGAGGATTGAGATGCCGGTTCTGACCGACCAGCAGCGCAAGTTCTACGAGACCACGCTTCAGGTGACGAAGCAGGAGATCAGCGATCTGAAGGACCAGATCGAGGAAGAGCTGGCGAAAGTGAAGGACCGCATCGCCGAGCTCCAGTCGGCGATCAACGCATCGAAGCAGATGTACTCCGCCGCCTGCACCCGCCTCGGCGTGAACAACGATCTCGACGACGAAGACGGGGGCGAGGGCTAGCGCGCTTCGCTCTCGTCCGCACGACCGCGGCTTCGGCCGCGGTTTTTTTGTTTCTAGGGGACGAATGGGACCTATGGGACGAATGGGACCTATGGGACGAATGGGACGAATGGGGCCGCCTCCTTCCCATACGTCCCATACGTCCCATTCGTCCCATTCGTTGTTTGTCCTTCTCGCGCTTCTCGCGCTTGCCTGTACCGAGCAACCTGCCGCGACCACGACCGACGACCTGGCCCGCCCCGTCGCCGTCCCCCGCGAGATCCGACGGGTGGTCACGCTCGCGCCGAATCTCACGGAGATGCTCTTCGCGCTCGGCGTCGGCGACCGGATCGTCGGCGCGGATGATCATTCGAACCATCCCGCGGCCGCGAAGGCGCTGCCGAAGGTCGGCGGGATGCAGCCGAACATCGAGAAGATCGTCGCCCTGAGCCCCGACGTCGTCTTTGCGTCGACCGAGGGGAATCACCCGAATCTCGCTCCGGCGCTGGCCGCGGCGGGCGTATCGCTGTTCGTCGTCCGCACCGATCGTCTGTCGGAGATACCGGTCGCGATGCGCAGAGTCGGCTCGATGCTGGGCGCTGGCGATGATTCCGTGCGCGAGCTCGAGCGCGCCGTCTCCGCGCAGAAGCGTACGCGCGCACACGCTCCGCGGGTGCTGTTTGCGGTCTGGACCGATCCGCTCTACGTCGCCGGACGGGGCACGTTCACCGACGATCTCTTCGTCCTCACCGGTGCGCGCAACGCGGTCGAAGTGACCGGGTGGCCGCAGTATTCGCTCGAGTCCCTCGCGGCGTCGCCGCCCGACATCCTTCTCTATCCGCGTGGCGCGGTCACTCCGCAGCAGGTGAACGCGCTGCTGGATCGCGTGCCGGGGTTGCGGATCCGTGTCGTTCCCGTGGATCAGGACATTTTTCAACGGCCGGGCCCGCGCATGGCGGAAGCCGCGGCTGCGTTGAATGCGATCCTGGACGAGCCATGACGCTAAACTCAGCGTCTTGATCCGGCCCGTCGCTCTGCTGACGCTCCTTCTCGCCGTCACGATCGCGCTCGGCGTGTCTTTCGGCGCGACGAGCATCTCCTGGGATGACGAGACCGCGCGCACGATCCTGCTGCGCATCCGGTTGCCGCGCGTGCTCCTCGCCGCGGCGATCGGCGCGACGCTGGCAGTCGCGGGAGTGACTTTCCAGACGCTGCTCCGCAACGCGCTCGCGGATCCGTTCATCCTCGGCGTGTCGGGCGGTGCGGCCGCAGGGGCGGCGATCGCGACGGCGTTACGCCTGTCACGCTTCCCGGGGGTCGTGCCGGGCGTGGCCTTCCTCGGTGCGTGCGGCGCGACCGCGGCGGTGTTCCTCCTCGCGCGGCGCCGCGATCACACCGATCCGACGCGGCTGCTGATCTCCGGGCTGGTGCTGAACGCGTTCTTTTCCGCCGTGATCCTGATCTCGTTCGCGTTCTCGCGCGAGGCCGATCTCACCGCCGCGCTGCGCTGGATGATGGGCACGATCTTCGGCGCGACGTGGATGGACGTGATCGTGCTGTCGGCGCTGCTCGTGCTATCGCTCATCGTCCTCGCATTTCACGCGAACGATCTGCGCCTGCTCGCCTTCGGCGAGGAGGACGCGAAGGCGCGGGGCGTGGAGGTGGAGCGGGTGAAGCTGATCGGCTTCGGCACCGCGTCGATCATCACCGGCGCCGCGGTGGCCGTGAGCGGCATCATCGGTTTCGTCGGTCTGCTCGTGCCCCACCTCATTCGCCTGATCTGGCGACGCGACTTCCGCTTTCTCCTGCCGTTGTGCGCGCTCGGCGGCGCGATCCTCGTCGTCGGCGCGGATGTGTTGTCGCGCACGCTCGTCACGAGCGCGGAGTTGCCGATCGGCGCGTTCACGGCAATCCTCGGCGTGCCGTTCTTTCTGTCGCTGTTGCGGAGGTCGCGGTGACTTGCGTCGGGACCGCCGCTGTCCCGCTGGCTGTCCCGCTGGCGGTCCGAGAGGCGTTCGTATGAAGCTCGAGCTTCGTGGCGTCTCCTACACCTACGCCGGCTCGCCGGCGATTCGGGACGTCAGTTTCGCGGTCGCCGAGGGCCGGCTCGTCGCATTGACGGGACCGAACGGCTCGGGAAAGTCGACGCTGCTGAAACTGATCGCGCGCGTGCTCGCGCCTCAGCAGGGCGACGTGTTGTACGAAGAGACGCCGCTCGCACGGTGGCCGGCGAAGGAGTACGCGAAACGCGTCGGCTACCTGCCCCAGGATCCCGACCCTGCCTTTCCGATGCGGGCTCTCGACGTGGTCGTCTCCGGCCGCGCGCCGTACCTCGGGCGCTTCTCCTGGGAGGCGCTCCGCGACTGGGACGAAGCGGAGCGCGCCCTCGCCCTCTGCGACGCCACACATCTCCGCGATCGCTACCTCGACGAGATGAGCGGCGGTGAGCGGAAGCGCGTCTTCCTCGCCCGCGTGCTTGCCGGCACACCGCGCCTGATCCTTCTCGACGAGCCGCTGGCAGCGCTCGACCTCTCGCACGTCCAGCAGTTCTCGAGATTGCTGCGCGACGTGGTCGACCGCACCGGTTGTACGGTGCTGTTCGCCGCGCACGATCTGAACTGGGCCGCCGCGCACTGCGACCGGATGCTGGTCATGCAGAGCGGAGCGCTTGCACTCGATGCTCCACCCTCGGAAGTCATGCGCGCGGACGTGATGCTCTCGCTCTTCGGTTTCGACGCGGAGATCGTCCGCAGCGGCGGCCGCACCTGGATCATCCCGGGCGTGTAATTTTCACAGCTCGAAAAAGCGCGGGGCTGGAGTCTGCCGCGCGGGCTCCTAGAACGAGAACCGCAGCTTCATCACCGCGATCGCGGTCAGCGTTCCGTCCTCCGCCTCCGAGGCCAGCACCTGGACGAGGTCGCCGACGGTTGGGTTGCCCGCGATCTTCGTCCGCTCGTTCACGGCAATGGTCCTGTCCCCCGCGTCCGCCGTCACGACCCAGGTCGGCCCCGTAATCGACTTCACCCTGCCACTGAACGTCAGGACATTCACCGGCGGAGGGACCCGCTCGAACTTGATGATCGAGATCGCGACCTTGTTGTGCGCGGAGTCGATGCTGTAGAGGACTTCCACGGTGTCCCCGACTTTCGGCGAGCCGATGATCTTCGTCTGCGCGCTCACGACGACGGTGGCCGTCTCCCGTCCGGTCTCGATCTCCCACGACTCCGTGCCGATGCTCTTTACCGTCCCGCGCAGTCCGCTGATCTGCGGCGGCACGGGCGCGAGCACGAGGACCTCGCGTGCGATGAGGCGGCCATTCACCGCGTCGACGTGCACCTGCACGAGCTGATTCCGAACGATGTCCGAGAGGTCGAGGTCTTCGCCGTTGCGGAAGCCACCGAAGCTCGTTTCGTCATCGACGTGGACCGTCTGTCCGAGGAGGACGAGCGACTGCGCGGGGACGTCGACGCTGTCCACCGCGCCGAAGAGCGTCGCGTCGTTGAAACGCGTCGCGGTGATCATCGACGCCTTCTGGTCCGAGCGGATCGCCGCGAACAGCAGCATGCCCGGCTCGATGTCCGCGACGGTCCCTTCACGTCCCCGGCCGACGACGATCTTCGCCTCGCTGGCGTCGACGACGACCAGGCCCTCCGCGAGACGGATCTGATGTCCGTCGACGCTCTCGACGATGCCACTGATCGTGCCGCCCTGCGGATGTTGTTCGCGGTGCGCGAGCGCCCGGGTGCGGGCGAGAGCGGAGAGCGAGACGAGGAGAAGGAGCGAGAGGACGACGAGCTTCCTGGACATGCGAATAAGTATAGCCGAGAATGTCAGACGATGTCGGTGAGGCCGCGGAGGAATCGCTCCACCAGCGTGGCGTCGAACTGGGTTCCCGCGGCCTCGCGGAGTCGTGCGGCCGCCTGTTCGGGGCTCACGGGCGTCTGGTACGTCTGCCGCGAGGTCATGGCCACCCAGGCGTCGGCGATGGCGAGGATGCGCGCGGAGAGTGGGATCTGCGGGCCGCTGAGACGGCTCGGGTAGCCTTTGCCATCGGCGCGCTCGTGGTGGCGGAGGACGGCCTGGGCGACGTCGTGGCCGAGCAACGGCTCGACGATCGCGGCCCCGACCACCGGGTGCTCCGCCATCCCGCGCATCTCCTCGGCCGTCAGACTCGGGCGACGATAGAGACGTTCGTAGTCGAGCAGCCGCAAACCGACGTCGTGCACGAGCGCGGCGATGCGCACCGTCTCGACCTGCGCGGGAGGGAGCTCGAGCACGCGCGCGAAACGCTGCGCGATCACCGACACTTCGCGGGAGTGCTCGGCGAGGTCGGCGTACCTCGTGAAGTCCGGCTCGAGCAGCCGTTCGGCGATGAGCGCCCGCTCGCTTCGACCGGACGTTGCCGCCATCGCCGACTCGACCACCTGCTCGAGTTGTCGCAAGAGGGTCTTCAGCGCCCGCTGGGCCTGCGGTTCGGGCGGGCCATCGAACGAGACGGTGAGGACCAGTCCTTCGACCGAGAAAACGTTGACGTGGGCGCTGAACGTCGGGCCGAGTGTGCCGATGTCCACCGCCGGCGCGCCGAACGGATAGGTGATCTGGGGCCGCATCAGCAATCGGGTCTGATTCGTCCGTTTGAGCCAGGCCTCGAGATGGGCGTGCAGACGCTCGATGGCGGCATCCGTCACCTTGTGCCGCGCGACGATGAGCTGCGGATTGTTCACGTGCCCGATCGCGCTGAACGCAGCGAGCATCGCCCCGGGGATCGCCAGCACCGCTGGTAGGAGGACGCGGATCGGATCGAGATCGGCCTCGTTGAGGACGCGCGTGGATGTCTCTCGGGTGAGCTGGCGCCTGGACATGTACTGCCGCGCCGCCTCAATCGCGCGCATGGCCTCGGGGGAGAAGACCGTGCCGGGACGGATCGGGTCCGGCGCCGGGGCCGCGGCCGGCATCGCCACCGCGGGCGTGCCGCGCGGCGTCGCCATCACCGGCCTGGGCTCTTCATCGGCGAGCGCGATCGGGGCCAGTCCGAAGAGGTTGTTCTTCGCCAGGACCCGGATCATGTCGTCGACGATCTGCTGCGCGGCGCCGACGTCCGGGCTCTCGAAAGGCTTCTTCCCGGCTTTGTCGCGCATGTCGATGAAGCCGATCAGGCGGCCCCGCGAGAAAAGCGGCGCGGCCAGCATCCGGTCGTTGCCCTGGCGGAAAAGCATCTCGGCGAAGCGCTGGTCCGCGGCGACGCCGTTCACGAAGAAGGGCGTCCGTTTGACGGCCAGACGGTCGACGAGGTCGTCGTTCGCCGTGACGACCTTGCGGTCCGCGGCGTTGTACTGGTAGCTCGTGACGAGCTCGTACTTCTTCTCGTTCAGGTCACGAGAGGCGGAGAGATAGAGCGCGGCCTTGGTGGCCTGGACGTGCTCGACGCAGCTGTAGAGGATCTGCTTGAGCTGCGCCTCGATGGATTTGACCTCGAGCAGCATTGGACGCGGTCAAGGTTACTCGAATTCGAAGCGGACGCGGAGTCGGGCGTGGCCGAGCAGCGCGCCGAGGATGGTCCCGCTCGTGTTCCAGATGACGTCGTTCACGTCCGCCACGCGGGAAGGGAGGAAGTACTGCCAGGCCTCGATGCCCAGAGTGAGAGAGAAACCGAGCAGGATCGTGAGGACGTATGTCTGCAGAGTCGGACGGTCGACCGTGTAGAAGGTAATGAATGTGAGAAAGCCCCATGGCACGAACATCAGCACGTTTGCGATCATGGGGACGATGATCACGGCCAGGATGTGCGTGGAGATGGGCCGCTCGGCGAGCCGTTTCGCGACGTAGCGAACGTCGTCGAAGGGGATCGGCTCGAGGTTCCCGTAGCTCCTGCCATCCGTCCAGATCGTGACCGCGACGATGGCGACGGTCGTCGCGAGCCACAGCAACACGGTGATGGGCTTCCGGACGATGACTTCTCTCGGCATGACGGTGGAGTCTCAGAGTCTCAAAGTCTCAAAGTCTCAAAGTCTCAAAGTAGCAGACCTGGGGCGGGTGGGTCTTTGAGACTTTGAGACTTTGAGACTTTGAGACGGACGCTGAAGGCTCTGAGCGACAGGGTATGACGACTCCCCTTTGCAAGCTGCACGACTCACGTCCGCGGGATCTCCATGTTGTAGTAGAACATGCAGGTCACGCGCTCGTACGAGTTGGGGAAATCGGTGGGGAGCGCTCGAAGCGGTGACGACAGCTCGATCGCCTTGCGAGCGGCCTGGTCGTACGGCGGAACACCGGAGCTGTTCAGGATGGTGATGTCACTGATACGGCCGTCGCGGTGGATGGTGAAGCGGATCGTGACGACGCCCTTCATGCCCGTGCGGATGAGGTGGGGCATGTTCGCGTACCAGTTCACGCGGATCTTGCTGACCATGCTTTGCGCGTAGTCGCCCCAGTCATACCACTGGGTCTCGAAGGAGAGCGGTCCTTGCTCGGCGAAACCCTGTTCGCCGCCGACGCGGGTGAGGTCGATGCCATCGCCGCCGCCTCCTCCAACCCGGCCCGCCTCGCGGATCGCGTTACGCCAGTCGACGATGCCGGTCGCGGCCGCCTTTACCGGTTCGCGATAGACGAGCGACGCGTCGTCCGGTGCCGGGCTCCCCGAGCCTGTCGTGGCGTCCGTCGCGGGGGAGTCCTGAGCCTGGGCTTGAGCCTGGGCGCCGGGCGAGGGCGCAACGGCCGATTGTCGCGGCCCGGCGGGCGCGCTCGGAGGAGTGAAGAGGTCGCCGCCGTCACCCGGGCGCCTCGTCGGCTGATCTCCTGTCGGCTCGGGCATGCTCGCCTTGCGGTTCTTGTCCGAGAGCGGCGCATTCAGCGGCGCTCTCTCGATGGCCGGGCCCGGCGCCTCGACGAAGTCCTGCGGATTCTGCCTCATCAACTCGACGAAGCGCGTGATCGGCACGTCCTGAGGAGCGGGCGGAACGCCGCTGTACGAGCGAATGAACCAGACCAGCAACAGCGAGTGCAGCACGATCGACACGACCACGGAGACGCTGAGGCCGCCGGCCTTCCTGCGCTCCTGCGCGATTGCGACGAGATCGATCCGTTCCTGCAAGCGTTGGCTACAAGTTGGGACGCGTCACCTTTCTTCCAAGTTTCGTGGGCTGTGACATCGAGTGCTGAAGGAGTCCTGAGTCCTGAGTCCTGAGTCCTCAGTGACTCCCAACACGCCCAGCGCTCACACCCAGCACCCAGCACCCAGGACTCAGCACCCAGCACCCAGGACTCAGCACCCAGACTCAGCACCCAGACTCAGCACTCAGACTCAGCACCCAGCACTCAGCACTCAGCACTCAGACTCAGCACTCAGGACTCACCCAGGACTCAGGACTCAGGACTCAGGACTCAGGATCCGGCCCCGGCGAGAACCGAGCGGCCGCTCCCACGTACAATCCCACTATGAGCGATGCTCCGTATGTTCCGCCGCCACCGCCTCCGCCGCCGGTGATTCCGCCAGGGGAGCCGACGAAGCCGCAATTCGATTTTGCGAAGCCCTTCTCGTACGTCTTCGACGACCCGGACTGGTTGCAGAAGATTCTCATCGGCGGTCTCTTCTACATCGCCGGGTTTCTCATCATCGGATGGTTCTTCATCCTCGGATACATGGCTCGCACGGCCCGCAACGTCATCGCCGGTCACGCGCGGCCGCTTCCCGAGTGGGAGAACGTCGGGGAGTTTTTCAACGAGGGGCTGCGTCTGTTCGGGGTCGTATTGGCCGTGATCCTGCCGTTGATCATGCTGGCCATGCTGATCATGATCCCGGCGGGGATCCTCGGCTCCATCGACAACGAGGGCGCCGCGGCGGTCGGGGGCATGATGTCGGGCACCATCGCCTGCCTGTTCGTTCCGATCTCCCTGGCAGTCACGTTCTTCATGCCGGCCATGCTGCTGTTCGTGGCAGTGGAGCAGCGGTTTGGCGCGGCGTTCGAGCTCGGCCGCATCTGGCCGTTCATCAAACAGAACATCGGGAACTACGTGCTGGCCATCGTCGTGTATCTCATCGCGCGCTTCATCGGCGGCTTCGGGATCATGCTGCTCTGCATCGGCGTCGTCTTCACGGCATTCTGGTCGTTACTCATCACGACGCACGCCTTCGCGCAGGTCTACCGGCTCGCGACCCAGAGGTCATGAAGCGGGACACGAAGATCGTGCTGGCGTTCATCGCCGCCATTCCGACGGCGATCCTCGGCGCGTCGGCGCTCTGTACGTGGGCGATCGCGCACGGCGCGTCGATGCAGTGGCGGATGCTTTTCCGTCTCATGTGCCACGGAAAGATCGAGCGTTCCCTCGAGCTCTTCGACGTGCCGATGCCGATCTGCGCGCGCTGCGTCGGCATCTACCTGGGCATGCTTTTCGGCATCCTCGCGTTCCGCGCCATCCTCCGGTTGCGCGAGCGGGTCATGCGCGTCGTCGCGTTCGTCGCCGTCACGCCGCTCGCCATCGATGGTCTGACGCAGCTCAGCGGGCTCCGCGAGAGCACGAACGAGCTTCGCATCGCTACCGGAGTCATCGCCGGTTTTGCCTTTGGTTTGTGGATTTTGAGCGCGGTGGAGCGCCGGGACGATGCGCGTTCACAGATCCTTGACCTGACCTGATCGGTGGGTTAGTCTTCGGTGGCTCCGTCCTACACCATGGCATTTCAGGGATCGCTCAAAGAACTGCCGCTGCCGGACATCATCCAGCTCGTCAGTGTGTCAGGCAAGACCGGCAAGTTCACGCTGACGCGCGATGCCGATCGCGGGTTCATCTTTCTGAAAAACGGCCAGATGGTGCACGCGACGATCGGCGATCTCGTCGGCGAGGAGGCGATCTACTCGCTGGCGATCTGGAATCACGGAGAGTTCCAGTTCAGCCCGGGCGAGGACTCGGATCGCCAGACCATCACCAAGTCCAACACGAACCTGCTCATGGAAGCGGCGCGCCGCCTCGACGAATGGCGCGTCCTGTCCAAGAAGATCCCCTCGGTCGAGTACATCCCCGAGCTCCTCGCGCGCGAGAACCGGCACGAACAGGTGACGCTGAACCCGCAGGAGTGGATGCTCATCACGAGGATCAACGGCCATCGCTCGATCGTGGACATCGGTCACGCCCTGAACATGTCGTCCTTCGACGTGGCCAAGATCCTCTACGGGATGATCACGGGCGAGCTCGTGCAGCTAAAAAAAAAACCTGATCGCGACGCCGATCGGGAAAACGGGGACCTCGTCGACCTCGCCGCGCGCATCCGTGCCGTAGCCGAGGAGTTCATCGGCGCCACCGCGCACAAGACCATCGAGCGACATTTTCTTCACGCCCTCGACGGCATCATGAACGGCAACGGCCCCGAGGCCGTGGATCTGATGGTCCACGAGTTCGAGAAGACCGCGTCCCTGCTGCGCGGCCTCGCGATCACCGAGCAGCTTCGCTCGCGGATCGCGGAAGTGCGGGCCGTGTGAGCGAACCGGAACGCACGACCACCCGCCCCGGCTTCGCTCCCGTGTGCTCTCCATCGCGCAGGATCTGCGTCCCGTTCACGAAGACGTGCTCCACGCCGGTCGCGTACTGCCGCGGGTTGTCGTAGGTCGCGTGTGCCGCGATGGTGGCCGGGTGGAAGACAACGACGTCGGCGAAGAACCCCTCCTGAAGCGAGCCGCGGCTCGCGATGCCGAGGTTCGTGGCCGGAAGGGATGTGAGGCGACGCACGGCTTCCTCGAGCGGAATCAGCTTTTCCTCGCGTACATAGCGCCCGAGGAGGTTCGCAAAGTTGCCGTACTCGCGCGGATGAGTCGAGGACCGGAGGAACACGCCTTCGGGCGCGGAAGCGCCGGCATCCGATCCGAAGCTCACCCACGGCTTGCGGATCTGCATCCGCAGGTTGTCCTTGGACATCAGGAAGTAGACGGTGCCGACGCGGCTACCGTCTTCGATGACCAGATCGATGGCGGCGTCCTCGGGCGAGACGCCGCGCATGTGCGCGATCTCCTCGAGCGTTTTTCCGGTCAGCGGTTTCAGTGCGTCGCTCTTGAACCCGATGAGACGCACCCGATCGGGCGAGCCGGCCAGAAGGAGCAGGTTCTCCCATGCGTCGGTGGGCGTGCGCATTTCCTCGATCACCCTCGCGCGCGTCGACGGATCCATGAGACGCGCGCGCCACGCGTCGTAACCGCCCTCCTGCACCCACGGCGGCATGGCCGCGTCGAGTCCCGTCGCCCCCGCGGTGTAGGTGTACATGTCCGCGGTGATCCGCAGTCCCCGCGCGCGCCGTTTCGATCTTCTCCATGACGCTCTGCATCTTCGGCCAGTTGGTCTCGCCGGCCGCCTTCAGGTGATAGATCTCCGCCGGCACGCCGGCCTCGCGTGCAATGGCGATCAACTCATCGACGGCCTCTTCGAGGCGATTGCCCTCGCTGCGCATGTGCGAGATGTACATCCCACCGTATGGTGCGGCGGCTCTGTTGAGCTCCACGAGCTCGGCGGTCTTCGCGTAGAACGCCGGCGCATAAATGAGAGACGATCCGACGCCGAGGGCGCCGTCTTCCATCGCTCGACGCACGAGGACGCGCATGCGCTCGAGCTCTTCCTCGTTCGGCGCGCGATCGGTCTCGCCGAGGACGTTCATGCGGATGGTGGTTGCTCCGACGAACGAGGCGACGTTCACGGAGACGCCGCGCCGGACGAGCGAATCGAGATACTCGCGTAGCGTGGTCCAGTCGATGTCGTACTGGATGTCGCCCTGCTCGTTCTTCACCTGGACCTTCAACGCGTCGCTGAGCGGCCCCATCGACCACCCTTCGCCGAAGACTTCCAGGGTCACGCCCTGCTTGACGTCGGCCATTCCGCGGCCGTCGACGAGGAGGGACGTGGTGGCCCAGCTCAGCATGTTGATGAAACCGGGTGCGACGGCCTTGCCTCGCGCGTCGATCTCCTGCCGCCCTCGTCCGCGGACGTCGCCGATCCGGGCGATGCGGTCGTTGCGGATGGCGAGATCGGCCACGACCGGCGCGCCGCCGCTCCCGTCATAGATCGTCCCGTCCCGGATGACGACGTCGTAATGCGTGCACGCGCACAGCAGAAGCATCGGGAGGACGAGTTTGCGCATGATGGGAAGTAGAGTCGTCGGGTCGTCGAGTCGTCAAGTCTTCGAGTCTTCGGGTCTTCCCGTCTTCGAGTCTTCGAGTCGCCGAGGTCATCGTGATCCTCGACGACTTGACGACTCGGAGACTCGTCGACTCGACGACTCGAATAGACTCGCCGCGCATGTGGAACGTCGAAGACTCGCCCCTTGGACGCGTCGTCGTCCCGCCCTCCCTTCCTGCCGGTTTCGCGGTCCTGTCCACGACGCGCGACTATCCCGGAAGGATCGTTGCCGACGAGCTGACGCGATTCGTTCACGGCCGCTTCGGCCTGGAGACGTCGCTGACGACGTGCGTGCAGGTGCATGGCGCTACCGTCGTGCGTGCCGTTCGCGAGTCGTCGTGGCGCGAGTGCGACTCCTGCGACGCGCTCTGGTCGCCGGAGAAGGGCGTGACGCTCGCGGTCAAGGTCGCGGACTGCCTGCCGGTGTCGCTCATCGACGTGGAGCGCGGCGTGATCGCGAACGTCCACTCCGGCTGGCGCGGTGCCGTGCAGAACATCACCGCCGCGACACTCGACGCCGCGCCGCTCGACCCGGCGTCGACGCGCGCATACCTCGGCCCATCCATCCGCGCCTGTTGTTTCGAAGTGGGTGAAGAAGTCGCCGCTCAGTTCGACGCACGGTTCGTCGACCGGTCGCGCGCGAAGCCCCACGTCGACCTGGTCGCGCTGACCGTCGATCTCCTCCGCTCGCGCGGCATCATGAACATTTCGGACTCCGAGCTCTGCACTCGCTACGAGGGATCGGTGTTCCACTCGTACCGCCGCGACCGCGCAGGGAAGGGGCGGAACCTCGTGCTCGTTTCTCAGTAGGGAGTTACTATTTAGATATATGGCAACGAAGCGCAAAAAGGGAGTCCGACGGCAAAACCCCGTGCCACGGAGGAATCCGAAGAGTGGGCCACCAGTGTACTTCGACTACGAAGGTGGGACGATCCCCGTCGAAAAGCTTCGGGCAGCGGTCAGGGAAGTCCTGGCCGCTCGCGGAAAGTTGGCGAAGTAGTCAGCAGTGGCATCCGATCCCGAATTCGACCGCAACGTTTTCATTAACTGTCCGTTCGACGCGGCATTCGCTCCGATCTTCGAGGCAGTCGTTTTCTGTATCCTCGATCTGGGCTTTCACGCGAGATGCGCGATCGAACGGCACGATTCGAGTCAGGGTCGGCTAGAGAAGATCATTCAGCTCATCCGGATGTCGCGCTACTCGATCCACGACCTGTCGAGGACGCAGCTCGATGACCTGCATGGGTTGCCCCGATTCAACATGCCACTCGAGTTGGGAATCGATCTCGGCTGCAAGGCTTTCAGCCGCCCGCACGCGCGCAAGTCGTTCCTGGTCTTCGATGCCGAACAGTATCGCTATCAGAAGTATCTGTCCGACATCGCCGGTCACGACATCCATCGACACGGAAACGATCCGGAGACGGCGGTCGTTCGCGTTCGGGATTGGTTGCGTACGGAGTCCGGCGCGAGCACAGTGCGTGGCGGCACGTCGATCTACGGACGATACCTCGCATTCCGCCGCGATCTGAGTGATCTCTGCGCGAAGACAGGGTTGGACGAACACCGGCTCACGTTCGCGGACCTGACCAACGTGATCGCCGCATGGCTCGCCGAGCATCGCTGACGGCACCCCCATTGCACTGAACGGCCGCGTCTGATGTCCGCTGAGCCGCCCATCCCTTCGCCGCCCTCGGAGCCACCGCCGCCGCCGCCGCCCGTCCGGCGACGACGACGCCCGTCGCGACGCACCGTTTTCCGGGTCATCTCCTGGACCGTCGGGGCGTTCATCGTTTTGTTTCTGATCCTCGGCATCTGGATCTACCGCGAGTCGGTGGGACGCTTTCAGGTCCGCCGCCTGCGTCTTCCGACGCGCATCTACGCCGACACGATGCCGCTCGTGCCCGGCAAAGCTCTGCAGATGGACGATCTGCTCGAGAAGCTCGACCGCCTCGGTTATCGCGAGGCGGATACGCTGGCGCGGCCGGGCGAGTTCAAGCGCGACGAGGGAACCATCGACATCTACAGCCGCGCATTCCAGCGGCAGGAGGAGGACTACCCCGCGACGCCGATGCGCGTGACGATCTCGAAATCGCAGATCGAGGAGGTGGTGTCTCTTCGCGAGGCGCGGCCGCTCGAGCGCGCGGCACTCGAGCCCGAGCTGCTGACGTCGGTGCTCAGCGAAGAGCTCGAGAACCGCAGTCCTGTGACGCTCGACCAGGTACCGCAGCACATGCAGGACGCGGTCGTCGTCACCGAGGACGTGCGCTTCTGGAGTCACCCCGGCGTGGATCCGGTCGGCATCGTCCGCGCGGTGTTCCGCAACCTGAAGGCCGGCGGCGTCGCCGAAGGGGCATCGACGCTGACGCAGCAACTGGTCAAGAACTACTTCCTCACCAGCGAGCGCACGTACAAGCGCAAGATCATCGAGGCGTTCATGGCCGTGATCCTCGACGCGCGCTATTCGAAGAAGGAGATCCTCGAGGCCTATCTCAACGACATCTACCTCGGCCGTAATCGCTCGATCTCCATCCTCGGAGTGGGCGAGGCGTCGCGCTTCTACTTCGGCAAGCCGGTCTCGGAGATCGAGATCCACGAGGCCGCGGTGCTCGCGGGGATGATTCGCAGCCCGAACAACAACTCGCCGTTCGACAACCCCGAGACGTCGATGAGGCGACGGAACACGGTTCTGCAACTGATGCTGAAGGAGAAGAAGATCACCCAGGAGCAGTACGAGGAAGCGCGTTCGGCGAAGCTGCCCCGGAAGCCCTTCCGCTCGAAAAGCGGCGTGTCGTCGATCCCGTATTACGTCGATCGTGTGATCGACGAGCTCGAGACCGACTACGGGATCGAGGACGTGCAGGGCCGCGGTCTGCGCATCTACACGGCCATCGACCTCGGCGCGCAGGATGCGGCCGCGCGCGTGATCGAGCAGAGTCTGGCCAACCTGGAGCGCTCCAGCCGTCGTCTCCGCAATCACGATCCGAAGCTGCAGGCGGCGCTCATTCACCTCGACGTTCCCACGGGCGAGATCCGCGCCCTGGTCGGCGGGCGCAGTTACGAGCACAGCCAGTTCAATCGTGCCCTCAAGTCGAAGCGTCTCGTCGGCTCGCTTTTCAAGCCCTTCGTCTATCTGACGGCGTTCGAGCCGAGCCTCTCCAATCAGAACATCACGCCGGCCACGCTCGTCGCCGACACGCGCTTCGTCCTCAAGCGTCGCTGGTCCGAGGACTGGTCGCCGCGCAACTACGACGGACGCTACATGGGCAACGTGACCGTGCAGCAGGCGCTCGAGCAGTCGCTGAACGCGGCGTCGGTGCGCATCGGTCTCGCCTGCGGGATCGAGCCGATCCTCAAGACCGCGCGGACTCTGGGCGTGCAGACGGCCCTCGATGACGACAATCCGTCGATCCTCCTCGGTGCCGCCGGCATTCCGCCGATCGAGATGGCCGAGGCCTACGCGACGATCGCACGGCAGGGGGCGCGCATGCCGCCCCGCGCGATCCGCTACGTCACCGACGACCGCGGTCGCACGCTCCGCGGCGCGGGGGAGCCGAATCCGGTGCAGGTGTTCCCCCAGCGCGACGTCTACCTGCTCACGCATGTGATGAAGAGCGTCGTCGATCGAGGCACCGCGGCCGGCGCGCGCGGCATCGGGTTCCGCAAGATCGCGGCAGGGAAGACTGGGACGACGAATGACAAGCGCGACGCATGGTTCATCGGCTTCACACCGACCACGCTGGCGCTGACCTGGGTTGGCTTCGACGATAACGACCCGACCGGCCTGTCCGGCTCCGACGCGGCGGTGCCGATGTGGGCCCGCTACATGGTCGCGGCGACGTCCGGGGAGCCGAGCGCGGACTTCGTGGCACCGCCGGGAATCACCCTGGCGGAGTTCGACAAATCCACCGGCGGCCTCGCGACCGCGTTCTGCCCGCGCAACGTGATCGTGCGCGGCGCATTCAAGAGCGGAACCGAGCCCTCGGTGCCGTGTCAGCCGCACAGCGCACCGATGACGCCGGCGGTCGTGCCGATGTACGACGAATTCGGCAATCTGATCATCACCGATACCGCGACGACGACCGATACGATGGGCATCCCGCCCGTGCCTCCCGACTCGACGCTCACCGGCGGCGTGTTCCAGCCGACGCCAACACCGCCACCTCTGCCCCCTCCGACCACGACCACGACTCCGACGACCACGGTGCCCCCGACGACGACTCGCACCACGACCACCCCCACGACGACGGTTCCCCCGACGACGACCCGTCCGGCCCCGCCACCGCGCCAGGAGGAGGAGGAGCCGCCTCCTTCCGCGACCGATACCTCGACGACGACCGGTGGAGCCGAGACGCCGGTTCCGGTAGGCTAGGGCCATGTCAGACGAACAGAGGAAATCGCTCGAGGAGTGGGGCATCGACGTCGAGAAGTTCAAGGAGCGCGCGAAGGAATCGCTCGAGAGCGCGCGCGGCGACCTCACCGAGATCACCGGAACACTGCGCCACACGCTCGTGCAGGCCAAGGACGTTCTCGTCGGTCTGCAGAAGTCCGGCTCCCCCGCAGCCGCGGAACTGAAGACGGGATTCGAGCGCGCGTGGCTGGAGATCGAGTCCGCGTTCCGAGCCGCTCGTGAGAAGGCGAAGGCCGCGCCGCCGGACGAAGGCGCCGCGACAAGGGACGAAGCGAGCACGCCGCCCGAGGAGCCGCCGTCACCGTCGTGATTCAGTTCGCGACGAGCCTCTCGAGTAGGACGAATACGAGGATGGGAGCTCCCTATCCGTCCTAATCGTCCTATCCGTCCTGTTGCACCGACCGGAACTTGCCGCTGCGCCGGATGATGCCGTCGTACGCGACGATGACCCGGGCGAGCTCCGCCGCGAGCTGCTCGATCGCCGCGTCGGCTCCGTCGAGTCGTCCCGCGCGCGCGTCCTGTTCGAGGGACGAGGCTATGGCCAACATCCGTTTCGCACCGACGCTCCCGCACGAGCTTTTCATCGCGTGTGCCGCCCGCGCCAGGTCGTGCGAGTTGCCGTGCGCCGCCGCGGAGCGCAGGGCATCGATGCGCGATGGGACGTCCTCACGGAACGTCTTCACCAGTCCCTCCAGAAAGCCTTCCTGTGTGCGGCTGATGGCCAGGAGCGAGCTGACGCGCCCGCGGTCGAGGACGTACGGATCGTCCTGTTCCATCACATCTGGTGCGGCCACGGTCTCCATCGACTCCCGGCTCGCCCAGAGACGGATGACCGCGCCGATCTGCTCGAGAGAGACGGGCTTGGCCAGATAGTCGTTCATCCCGGCGGCGATGCATTTCTCGCGCTCTCCGGCGAGCGCGTGCGCGGTGATGGCGATGATGGGGATTCCGCGTTTGGGCTCGGGCATCTGGCGGATGCGGCGTGCGGCTTGGTAGCCGTCCATGTCCGGCATCTGGATGTCCATCAGGACGATGTCGAAGATGGCGTTCGCCACCTCGCGGATCGCTTCCGCGCCGCTCGCGGCCACCACGCATTCGTGGCCGAGGCGCTGGAGCTGGCCGATGGCGACGAGCTGGTTGACGCTGTTGTCTTCGACGACGAGCACGCGCGCGCGCTTCGGCGGCGGAGGCTCCTCGAACGTGCGTCGCGGTACGCTCTCCTCGCTCTCCTCGCTCTCCGGCCCGACCTGCCGCGCGACCATGAAGCGATGCACGTCGTTCGAGTCGACGAGGAGAGCCCGGTGCGCTGCGAGGTTCCTGCGCTGCTCCGGCGCCGACTCCTCGGCCTGGCGCTGCAGCGGCAGCTCGAACCAGAACGTCGAGCCCTCGCCGGGGACGCTGATGACGCCGATCTCTCCTCCCATGGCCTCGACCAGTTGCTTCGGTGATGCGGATCGAGGCGGGATTGACGTAGGTGAAGTGTCCGCGGAAGTCGGCCCGGTAGATGATCTCTTCGCGTTCTCGATGATGTGCCGGTAGCGCTCCCGGCTCTCGCGCAGGGCGCGCTCGCTGCGATGGGACGCCTCGTTCTCGTTCGGCATGATTCCTAAGCGGACGCGTCCCGCAGCCAGGTGCCGGTGGTCGTCCCATCGGCGATGCGGACGCAATTCCGGCCGGAGTGCTTGGCCGCGTACAGGGCCCGGTCCGCGCTCGCCACGAGCAGGTCTGACGACGCGTCCGGCGCCGGCGACAGCGACGCGACGCCGCAACTGGCGGTGACCCGTCTGGCCGTGCCGTTGCCGTAGGGGATGGCCAGGCGCTCGATGCCTTCGCGCAGCGTGTCGGCGACCCGGAGGGCGGTGGGACCGTCGACGCCAGGCAGCAGGATCGCGAACTCCTCGCCGCCGTAGCGCGCTACGACCTCGCCGCTGCGGCGCACGCTTTCACTCAGGAACGCGCCGACGCGGCGCAGGCAGTCGTCGCCGGCCGGATGACCGCGGCGATCGTTGAGGTCCTTGAAATGATCGAGATCGAGGAGGATCAGAGCCAGGGTCTGCTCGTGCCGCCGGGCGCGGTTCCATTCGTCGGCGAGCGCGCGCTCGAAATAGCGGCGGTTGGCGATGCCGGTGAGATCGTCTTCCAGCGAGAGCGCCTCGAGCTGCGTGTTCGCCGCCTCGAGCAGCGCTACCGTTTCCTGCAACTCGGCCGTCTTTTCCGCGACCTTCGCCCGCAGTCGCTCGGCTTGCCGTCGAAGTGCGCCTGTGCGCGCCCGGATCACCAGCAGCACCATCGCTACCGCGAGCAGGATCCAGATGCCGTACGCCCAGCGCGAGGTGTACCACGGCGAGAGCACCGCGAACTGCCAGGACGCTTCCGTGCTCGGCGCCGAGCCCGCACTGCGCGCGCGCAGGCGGAAGGTGTAGTCGTTGGAGGTAAGGGTCGTGTAGTCGATGAACGGCTGCGCGGTCCACTCGCTCCACTCCTCGTCGATCGGATCGAGCCGGTATTGAAACTCGACGCCGGGACGATACGACGCCGGCGCGAACTCGAGCCGTATGCGCCCGAAGTTGTGCCGGAGCGTCACCGGCTCGCGCGTCGCCGCCGTCGCCCCGCCGAACAGCACGTGCGTCTCGCCCTGCATCACCCGCCGGATCAGCGGCTGCGCCTGTGCGGCGAACACTTCCGCCGATCCCGACGGGTCGTAGCGGAACAGGCCCTTGTCCGACGCGAACCAGATCGCGCCGTCCCTCGTGGTGCGGATGTTCTGAATGTCCGCCGCCGTGACCGAGACCAGCGGCCGCCCCTCGGCCGCGTACGTGCCGTCAGGCCGCCGCTCGAACACCCGCGGCGGCGTGGAATTGATCCAGACGTTGCCGCGGGCGTCTTCGGCGGCGACGAAGAAGCCCCGCGGCGCTCTGAGGTGCCCCAGGCGCGCGTCTGGCTCGAACTGCCCGTTGCGTGCGATCTGCAGAACCTCGCCTGTTGCGCGCACGAACACCGGCCGGCCCGCGACGGCGTACACGTTCATTTCGTTCGTGCCGAACTGCCGCACGCGCGGTTTCGCGCCGCGCGGATCGAGGACCTGCAGGATGCCGTTGAAGACCGTGCCGCACCACAACACGCCGTCGTGCTCGACAACCGAGGCGATCTCCTGGTCGATGCCGGGAACGAGTCTTTCGAATGCCCACGTGCCGTTCGTTCTGCGGATGCTCCCGACGCCGCCGCCGTACGCGATCCAGATCCGCGAGGGATCGGTGGGGGAGCGGACCATGTCGTACAGCTCGCGCTCCATCTCGATGACGTGCTCGATGGCGCCGCCGGGCTTGATGCGATAGATGCCTTTGACGGTACCGGCAAGGAGCTCGTCCTCGACGACGAGCACGCGCCACGCGCCCTCTTCCATCGGCTCGACGCGCTTCGCACGGCTGCGCCCGTCGATCTCGAAGAGCCCGTGCGTCGTCGCCGCGTAGAGCTTCCCGTCGAACCGCGCCACATCGCCCGCCGCGCCCCGCACCCCGGCGCGCCCATCGAAGACCGTCACCGGCGCGGTCACGTCGATGCGGGCGATCGGCCCTTCCATCGCCAGCCAGAGCGCGCCCTCGCGGTCGACGAAGACCTCGTTGAGAACGGCGTCGGGGAGGCCGGCACCAGCGGCGATGATGTGCTCGATCTCACCACTCTCGTCGAAGATCACCAGGCCGTTCTGCCGCGTGCTGATGACCATGCGTCCGTCGCGCAACCGCGCGCCGCCCGTCACGAGCTTCCCGGCCAGCCACTGCTTCAGCGCGGGTGCGAACGGCTCGGCGGTCCCATTCGCGACGATGAACGGACCGTCGTCGCGCGTGACGGCGATGATGGTGCCGTCCGCGCGGCGAAGGATGTGCAGGACGCGTTTGTCCAGCCCCATCGGAGTGACGCGCAGCGATCGGATGTCGAGCCGATGGAGTCCCTTTGGGCTGCGCAGGAGCACGTCCGCTCCCTCGCTCGAACAGCCACGCGGCGCATCCTCGGCGGTGAACGTCGCGATGCGCTTCACGGCCCCCTCGTTCCACAGCAGCAGACTCTTTTCGGCGACGAAGAGGAAGCCCGCGGGCGTCGTACAGATCGCGCGGACGTCGCCGACCTGCCGCTGCTCCGCCGGCAGCGAGTCGAGGAGCGAGCGGTATTCGTAGGCGCCCTTCGCGTCGCGCGCGAGGTAGCCGAGGTCGTTCATGAGCCCGAGGGCGACGCGGCCTCGCGCGTCACTGGAGAGGGAGAGGGGGACCTGCTCGTTGGGGAGCTTGTGCAGCTCCCACCACGCGCCGTCGTAAGTGACCAGGCCGTGCAGATTGCCGAAGTGAAGAACGCCGCGGCCATCCTGGGCGATGTCGAACGTCTGCGGACCGGCCCTGTGCGTCTCCGGCGGATAGACGGTGATCAGGGGGAAGCCGCGCTCCGCCGCACCGGCGCTTGAAGCCAGCAGCAAAAGAACGCAAAGCGTTCGGCTCCAGTTTGGTGACATCTTTGGGACCCCGGTGACATTAGCACAGAGCGCGTACCATGGCCGAATGCGCCGCCTGCTGAAGATCTTTGCCGTCCTCGCCGCGCTCATCATCGCGGCGAGGATCCTCGTCCGGCCGTCGAATGAGCGGAAGTGGACCGTCGACCAGGCCGTCCTTCCGGTCGCGGAGATCTCCCCGCCGCTCGTCACGATCCGGAACATCCGCAACTTCACGTACGAGACTGTCGACCGCTACACGCCCGCGTACTACGACAGGACCTTCGATCTGAACGAGCTCGACTCGGCCTGGTTCTTCGTCGAGCCGTTCGGGAAAGGCGGCGCCGCGCACACGTTCGTCAGCTTCGGCTTCGAGGACCGCGACTTCGTCGCCATCTCCGTCGAGATCCGGAAGGAGGAGGGGGAGAGCTTCTCGCCGCTCAAGGGCCTGCTGCGGCAGTTCGAGATCATGTACGTCGTGGGCGACGAGCGCGATCTGGTGAAGCTGCGCACGAACTTCCGCAAGGATCCCGTGCACCTCTACCGCATCCAGGCGACGCCCGAGCGCATCCGCAAGACCTTCCTGTCGATGCTCCGCCGCGCGAATCACCTGAGCGAGCATCCCGAGTTCTACAACACCGCCACGAACACCTGCACGACGAACCTCGTGCGCCACGTGAACGAGATCACACCCGAGCGGGTCCCCTTCAGCCCGGCGGTCCTCCTCCCCGCGCACTCCGACCGCCTCGCCTACGACCTCGGCCTCATCGACCGCTCGCTTCCGTTCGAAGAGACGCGTCGCCGCGCGCTGATCAACGTCGCCGCCGCAAAGTTCGCGGACGATCCGGAATTCTCGCGCAGGATCCGCCAATGGCGTTGACTTTAGGCGAGCGCGTCGTCTTGTTGGGTTCACGCTCGACGCGGAGAGAGTGGCCTGACCGGCGCCGGAGGCGCCGCAGAGGGTAGCCGGTGGCGAGCGCGGATGCGCCGCCACCGGACAAAGACGACGTGCAGGAAGTCCGCCCCGGAGGGGCGGAAGAGGTCCTCTGCCGCCCCTCCGGGGCGGATCATTCGCGTATGCCCACTTCCCGGTGGCGGCGCATTCGCGCTCGCCACCGGCTACCCTCTTTACGCGCCTCCGGCGCGGTGCCCGAGCCTAAAGTTACAGCAACGCCATTGGACTCAAGCCGCCTCGCGCACGCAGTTCCGTCCCGCCGCTTTCGCCTCGTACAGCGCACGGTCCGCACGCCGCACGAGGAACTCGGGGGAGCTCCCGGCGGCGGGTGTCGTCGTCGCGACACCGCAGCTCACGGTGACCTTCAGGTTTGCGGACTCGAACGCGATCACCATCTCCTGGATGCTCGCGCGCAGCGTCTCCGCGATGCGCGCTGCCGTCCCGGCGTCGGTATCAGACAGGAGAATTGCGAACTCCTCGCCGCCGATGCGTGCGGCGACGTCCTGTCCGCGCGCCGCGAGGTCGCCGCTGCGGCGGATGCGCTGCGCGAGCAGCCGCGCCACCTGGACCAGCGACGCGTCGCCAGCCGGATGTCCCTTCGCGTCGTTGAGCAGCTTGAAGTGATCGAGATCGAGGAGGATCAGCGAGAGCGGCTGCGCCAGCTGCGCCGCCGCCTCCCAGGTCTGCGCGAGCGCGCGGTCGAAGTAGCGACGGTTCGGAATGCCGGTCAGTTCGTCGAGCAGCGAGAGTCGCTCGAGATGCTGGTTCGCCTCCTCGAGTAGATCGACCGTCCTCGCCAGCTCGTGCGTCCGCTCGTCGACGAGGCCTCGCAGCCGCTCCGCCTGGCGTCGCAGCGCACGAGTCCGCAGTTTGACGATCAGCACGACGAGTCCCGCCGCGGCGATCAGCCCGAGGAGAATCATCCACGGCGTGCGGTACCAGGGCGGGTGGACCGTGAAGGACCACTGCGTCTCCTCGCTCGTCGCGCCGGTTGCGCCGCGCGACCGGAGCCGGAACGTATAGCGGCCTTCGTCGAGATGCGTGTAGTCGATGAACGGATTCGCGGACCATTCGCTCCACGCGGAGTCCATTGGATCGAGGCGGTACTGATACGCAACGCCGGGCCGGTACGACGCCGGCGCGAACTCGATGCGCAGGCGCCGGAACGCGTAGCGCAGCGCCGTGGCGCCGCTCCCGGTCGAGATCCCGTCGGAGAAGAGCGTGTCGCCTGTGCCCGCGACCACGCGGCGGATGAGCGGCGCGGGCTGCGCGATCGGGTTCTCCATCGCGCGCGGTGCGTAGCGATAGAGTCCATCCGCTGCGCCGAACCACATCGCGCCGTCCTCGTAGCGGAGCATCTGAATGTCGACGCCGATGCCGCTCAGCGGCTGGGCCTCGCGCGCGAAGCGCCCTCCGGCGCGCTTCACAACGCGCGGCGGATCGGTGTTGATCCAGACGTTTCCCGAGCCGTCCTGCACCACGTGGAAGAAGTGGTGTCCGGTAATGTGCCCGAGGTCCGGATCGGGTGCGACGCTGTCGCGTGCGTCGACGTGGAACAGGTTTCCGGGGTGCTGCACGAACGTGATCCGGTCGTCGATGACGAAAGGCGATGCCTCGCCGCTGCCGAAGCTCGCGATTTTCCCGTCGCGCCCGAGTCGCGCCACGCCGTCGAAGACCGTGCCCGCCCAGACGACTCCGTCGTGCTCGAGCAGGTCGCGCGCGTAGCGCGGCGAGCCGTCGATCAGGCCGGCGTAACGCCACGCGCTGCCTTCCCGGCGCAGCGATCCGATTCCTTCGCGCATCCCCAGCCAGACGGTCGACGGGTCCGCTTCCGAGTGCACCATCTGATACACGGTCAGTCCCGCCGTGCCGGCGATGCGCCCGTGTGTGCTGCCATTCACGAGACGGTGGATGCCGCCGCTCGTCGCGACGAGCAGCTGGCCCTCCAGCGGCAGCGCGGCCCACGCGGTCGCACCGAGGTTCGCCACGCGCTGCACTTCATGCCGTGCGTCTTCCATGACGAAGAGTCCGTGCGAGGTGGTGAGCCACAACCGGCCGCCGTCACGGGTGATGCTGTTCACAGACCCTCGCAGTCCCCGGCGCTGGTCGAGAATGGTCACGGGCGAGGTGAGGTCGACGCGCACGAGCGGGCCCTGATACGCGAGCCACACGGCCCCTTCCCGGTCAGGGAGGACGCACAGGAGCACGTCGTCGGGAAGTCCCGCGGTCGTGTCGAGGATCTCGTCGATCGCGCCATCGGGCGTGAGGATGAGCAGCCCGCTCTCGCGTGTCGCGAACGCGAGGCGGCCGTCGCGAAGCGCGCATGCGTCGGTGACCTGCTTCCCTTGCAGCCAGCGCGATGCCTCTTCGCCGAATGGCTCGGCTTCGCCATCGGCGAGCGCGAGCAATCCGCCGCCGCGCGCGGCGACGATGGTTCGTCCGTTGCTGCCGACGGCGGCGTCGATGCGCGCATCCGTAAACGCGGCGGGGACGACGCGTCCGCGCTCCACGCGATGGAGGCCGTCGCCGCCCCAGAGATGGATGGCGCCATCGATCACGCCGCAGCGCGATGGACCGCCACCGTACAGATACTGCTCGAGTACGCGCGGCGCTCCGCCGTTCCACTCGATGGTGAAGCGCTCCGTCGCGAAGACGAAGCCGCGGCCGGTCGTACAGATGCCGCGCACCTCGCCGACGTCGCGCGCAAGCGGAGGGAGTTGGTCGACGAGGGACTGGTAACCGAGTGAGCCGTCCGGCGCGGCGACGAGGTATCCGAGCTCGTCGACGCCGCCGGCCGCGACGACGCCCGCGGCATCGCTCTCGACGGCGAATACCGCGGACTCGTTCGGCAGCGAGATCGTGCTCCACCACGCGCCGTCGTAGGTGATGACGCCGGACAGATTGCCGAAATAGAGGATGCCCCTCGGATCCTGCGCGGCGTCGAAGGTCTGCGCCCCTCCGCGATGGAGCGACTGCGGGAGCACGTCGAGGACCGGCAGCCCCCGATGTTCACCCCGCGCGACCCCGGCAAGAACGAGCACGATGCCCGCGACGACGGCTCTCATGGGATGGGGAGAGTTTAGCGGAACGGGGCGACAGGCCCTTAGTCCGGTCTTTTGACTCTCAAATTTTCAGACTGTCTTTGTGAGGCGGAGCAATCAGCGCTCCCGTGCCGGTTAATCCGCCTCTTCGAAGCGCACCCGCACGTCCTTCACGTCCACCTCGTCATCCTCGGCCGGCTCGATGAAGAGGTAGTCTCCTTCCAGTCCTTTGCCGTCGATGGTGAAGGTGCGGCCTTCGCGGGGGATGTCGAGCGCGTATTCGAGGATCTGGTCGTCGATCCGGATGCGTAGCTCGCCGCCGGCACGCGCGCCGATGTCGTCGCGGGCGTAGAAGCGGATCGAGTTGACCGGGCGGCCGTAGATGGGGATGCGGATGCGTGCGCGCCTGCCGCCGCACTGACTGCCGCCGATGCAGCCGCCTTCATCCGTCACCTCGCGCGGGCCTCCGCGTCCGCCGCGGCGCGAGCCGCGCCCATACAGCACCTCGATGTCCTTGATCTCGACCTCGTCGTCGTTGATGGTCTCGATGACCAGGCGCGAGCCCTCGACGTTGTCGACCTCGATGTCATGACGTTTGCCGGCGCGCAGGACGTCGATGTAGGAAACGATGACCTGATCGTCGATGCGCACGCGCAGGCGGCCGTCGGCGCGCTGGCCGATGGCGTCGTGCGCGTAGAAGCGGACGCCGAGGACCGGCGCGTTCTCGAGGGCGATCGTGATCCGGTCGCCCTTCCGCCGGCAGTCGTCGCCGCCGATGCAGCCCGCCGCGCCTGGGTACGCGCGCCAGCCCCCGCCGCCGCGGGGACCGCGGTCGTCGCGGCGGTCGATGCGATCCCGGGGGCGCCCGCGGGTGCTCGCGTAGAGCACCGCGATGTCGCTGATCTCGACTTCGTCGTCGTTGACCGGCTCGAAGACGAGGAAGCGTCCCCGCAACTCGTCCACTTCGATCGTAAACGTCTCGCCCTTGCGTGGAACGTCGATGTAGCCCTTCACGGTGTTGCCGTCGATCTTCACGCGCAACACGCCCTCGGCCTTCGCCCCGATCTGGTCGTGGGCGTGGAACCGCACGGCCACGACGGGACGATCTTCCAGCGGCACGCGCAGGCGGCGTTCCTTGCACCCCGAGCCGCCGATGCAGCCGCCGCCGCTCTTGTACAAATTCCAGTCGCCGCTCGATTCGCGGCGCAGCTCCTGCCCGAAGGCGAGGGTGGGGACGATGAAAAGAAGCCCGATGATCAGGCGACGCATGGTGAACCTCCGCGGCGCATTCTATGCGGCCGGTGCGCCAGGCGCGTTCTCTCTGCGCGCGACGGTTTGCCTTGCACTTCTGTCATCCGCGCGAGACGTTGCTGTCCACGGTTCGGCACGGAGTCTCCCCGCCCGCCCGGGTCTCAAAGTCTCAAAGTCTGTCTCAGAGTCTTAAAGTCTCAGAGTCTGTCTCAGAGTCTTAAAGTCTCAGAGTCTGTCTCAGAGTCTCAAAGTCTCAAAGTCTCAAAGTCTCAAAGTCTCAAAGAAGGCCACCACCCTCCCCGGGCGGGTGGGTCTTTGAGACTTTGAGACTTTGAGACTTTGAGACTTTGAGACTTTGAGACTTGACATCGAGCAGCGGGAGCTAGGTCGCCCAGCCCCGGGACCGCTCCACCGCCCGGTGCCAGGTCGCGATTTTCGCGGCGCGCTCGTCGGCCGAGATTTGCGGCAGGAATGTGCGATCCGCCTCCCACTGCGCGTCGATCGTCTCGGGCGACCAGAAGCCGACGGCCAGGCCGGCCAGGTAGGCGGCGCCGAGCGCGGTCGTCTCGGAGGTGCGCGCGCGAATGACCGGGAGTCCCGCGAGGTCGGCCTGGATCTGCATCAGCAGGTCGTTCACCGACGCGCCGCCGTCCACGCGCAACTCGGACAGTGCGATGCCCGAGTCGCGGTGCATGGCGTCGAGGACGTCCGCGCTCTGCAGGGCGATGGACTCGAGCGTTGCGCGCGCGATGTGCGCGGGCGTCGAATCCAGCGTGAGCCCGACGATCGTGCCGCGCGCGTAGCCGTCCCAGTGTGGCGTGCCGAGGCCCGTGAACGCGGGGACGAAGACGACGCCGTTCGTGTCGGCGACCGACGCGGCGAGAGGCTCGACGTCCCCGGAGGTGCGGATCCATCCGAGGCTGTCGCGCAGCCATTTCACGGCGGCTCCGGTGATGAAGATGCTTCCCTCCAGCGCGTACTGGCGCGGCTCGCAGATCATCGTCGCCAGCAAGCCATGCCGCGAGGTCACCACCTCCGCCCCGGTGTTCATCACCAGGAACGAGCCCGTGCCGTACGTGTTCTTCGCCATCCCCGGCCGCGTGCCGCGTTGCCCGAAGAGCGCGGCCTGCTGATCGCCCGCGATGCCGGCGATGGGAATGCCTGCCGGGATCGGGAGGCCTTCCCCGGTCTGCGCGACCACGCCGCTCGACGCCCGCACCTCGGGCAGCGCCACGTCGCGGATGCCGAGGATCTCGAGCAGCTCGTCGTCCCAGCAGCAGCGGCGGATGTCGAACATCAGCGTGCGCGAAGCGTTCGTCGGATCGGTCACGTGCGCGCGTCCACCGGTGAGGCGCCAGATCAGCCACGTGTCGACCGTTCCGAACATCGCGTCGCGCGCGTCCACCCGATCCAGGATCCAGCGCAGCTTCGTCCCCGAAAAGTACGCGTCGAGCACGAGGCCCGTGCGCTGGCGGAAGAGCTCTTCGTGTCCGCGCTCGCGGAGCTCGTCGCAGAACGGCGCCGTGCGCCGGTCCTGCCAGACGATCGCGTTGTGCAGCGGACGGCCGGTCCTGCGGTCCCAGACCAGCGTGGTCTCGCGTTGATTCGTGATGCCGATCGCCGCGATCTCGACACGCGACGAAGTCTGCGCGATCGCCTCCGCCGCGACGGCGATCTGCGACGACCAGATCTCCTCCGGATCGTGCTCGACCCAGCCCGGGCGGGGATAGATCTGCCGGTACTCGCGCTGAGCGACGGAGAGGATGTTCGCGCGATCGTCGAAGAGAATCGCGCGCGAGCTCGTGGTTCCCTGGTCGAGTGCGAGGATCGCCTTCATGATCGCCTTCATGATGGGGCCCGCTCGCACGGCGGCATCGCCAGCCAGGTCATCTGATCGAACGCTTCGCCGTTGGCCTCGCCCCGCCAGCGCCAGCTCCTGCCGCGATCGCATTGCAGCTCGACGTCGATCCTCGCGCCGCGCGCCAGCGGGACCGGGACTTCGAGCGGCAGGAACGCCTGCGACCACGACGTCGACCGCGCCTCGCGATTCGTGAGCTCGATGCCGTCCGTGAGCGTGGCCGTGAAGAACACGCCGAAGCCGTGCAAACGCGCATCGCGCGTCGCTTCGAAGCTCACCCGGCCCGCGGCATTTTTCGCATCGTCGTGCATCAGGTCGACGGACAGGGCTTCGCGCGGCGCATCGAGGTACGCGGTGGACTGGATTTGCGCGAACAGGATCGAGCTCGAGGCGAAGAGGCGGAGCGGGCGGAGGTCGACGCCGTACCGCGTGTCGTTCCAGAACGCGACGTGCTTGTCGTATTCGTCGTCGAGCTGCACCGGGACGATGGATACACCCACGCGCCGCGGGACGATCCGCGCGCCGGGCTCGAGGAAGCGGTTGCGCGCATCGGCGACGATCTCCGCGATCCCTTCGTCCAGTCCCGCGACGCCGAGGGTTTCGCTGAGGAGCACGTTCGCGCGCTCGGGAAGCTCGATCGTCTTCGCCTCCCCGTGCAGCACGGTGACGCGATCGCTGAGGCCGAGGTGGCGGACGAGGAGCGAGGCGACGTCGGCGGCGTGGGTCTGGTCGATCGCGTACACGCGCGCGGCGCCGGCCTCACAAGCGAAGAACGAGAGGATGCCCGAGCCGCACCCGACGTCGACGACGACGTCGCCCGGCCGCACGACGCGCCCGATGGCCTCGCGGAATGCGTTCGTCCGCACCTCGTCGGCGAGAAGCTCGCGGTGATAGTCGATCACGGCGTGCGTGATTGTAGTCCCCGGTCTCGTCTCACGGTCTCTCGCCTCCCGGTCGCAAGTCTCAAAGTCTCAAAGTCTCAAAGTCTCAAAGTCTCAAAGACCTCGTTGCCGCGTTCTTTGAGACTTTGCGACTTTGAGACTTTGCGACTCTGCGACGATGAAACGGGGAGATGGGGAGACTCGCAGACCGGGGCCAGGAGCCTACCGGTACCGCATCCTCGCCGCGACGATTCCTCCGACGAATCCGAACAGATGCCCGCTCCACGAGATCCCCTGCGCGGGGACGAGCGACAGGAGCAACGACCCGCCGTAGAGCAACGCCACGACCAGAGCGATGAAGAAGGAGCTGACCCGCCGGTCGTAGATCGCGCGGAACAGCAGATAGCCGAAGAACCCGAATACCACGCCGCTCGCGCCGATGTGCATCGTGCCGGGTGTGCCGAAGAGCCAAGTCCCCGCGCCGGCGACGAGGGCGCTCACGATCGCGACCGTCGTGAACGCGCGCGCCCCCCGCAGGAGGATCACCGCGCCGAGGATCACGAAGGGGACCGTGTTCGCGAGGAGGTGCTGGAGGTTCGCGTGGATGAACGGAGCCATGACGATCCCGGTCACGCCGTAAGCCGTGCGCGGCACGATGCCGTGTCCGATGTTGCCCGGCACCACGAGATCCACAGCCCAGACCAGCCACGCCGAGGCCGTCGAGCCGAGAAGGAGAGAGGTACGGGAGCCCTGTCGTTCCGCCATTGTCGACAATGGTAAAGTCTGACGTGCCCGTGATGACCGACATCCACCGGGTTCTCGACCTGGGCGGGCGGGACTCAGCACTCAGCACTCAGCACTCAGCACTCACCGTCATGCTCACCGTCCTGATCGTCGACGACAACGTCTCGTTCCGTGCGCAGGCGGCGCGGCTCTGCGCGGCGGAAGGATTTTCGACCGTGAGCGCGGGCTCGCTCTCCGAGCTGGCGAATGTGCTGACGACATCGACGCCCGACCTGGCGCTGGTCGATATCGAGCTCCCGCAGATCCCCGGGCATCGACTCGGCGCGCTCATTCGCTCGAGGCAGAACATCCCCATCGTGCTGGTCTCGGCACTGGACGAGAATCACGTCCGCCGCCTCTTCGAGGCCTCGGATGCGGACGGGTGGATCTGCAAGCCGCTCACGCGGGACAAACTCATCGGCGCGGTGACGCGCTTCGTCGTCGCGCGCGGTCGACAGCCGGAGCCGGTAGCGGAGCCGGACGCCAGCGAGGCCGCGACGCCGTCCGCGACGCGGGTCCTCCTCGTCGAGGACGAGCCGATGATCACCGACCGCATCGAGTCCGCGCTCGCCGCGGCGTGCTCGGTCACGAGCGTCGCCGACGGCGACACCGCCATCCAGCGCCTGCTGCACGGCGACTACGACTGCATCCTGCTCGACCTCATGCTCCCGCACCTGAGCGGCTTCGACGTCCTGCGCCACCTCGTGTTGCGGCGCGGAGATTTGTTGAAGAAAACGATCGTCATGACCGCCGCGACCGACGAGTCGCTGCAGTTCATCGACCGCAACGCCGTCGGCGGCGTGCTGCGGAAGCCGTTCGAGGTCGCGACGTTGCCGGAGCTCATCGCGAAGCTTTGATCGCTCGCCGCTCATGGAAGGGATTCTCAACAGGCCTCGTCTTCAGCGGCGTCGCTGTTCGTCGTCGGCGGCACTCTAGCCCGCATTTCTCACAGCCCTTCTGCTGCGACAGCCGATAGCGGCCTGCCTGCTTTGCCGCACGACGATTTCGCTCCTCAACATAGTGTCAACTATGCTTTCGTCGCGAAATCGCCGTGCGACTCGCATCCACGCCACTCTCGGCTGTCTCGCGACGAAAGGCTGTGAGAAATGCGGGCTAGTTCGGAATCGGACGCCTCGCCGGCGTCTCGTGGAGGTGATTCGCATGAAGACCATCTTCGATGAGGAAGTGCGCGGTGAATTGTTGTCGCGACTCGACCGCGTGACCGCGGGGTCGCGGCCGCGCTGGGGAAAGATGAACGCGGAGCAGATGCTCGCGCATCTCGTCGAAGCGATGCGCATGGCGCTCGGCGAATTCAACACGAGGCCGAAAAGGATGCTGACCCGGTACCCGCCGCTGCGGCAGCTCTTCGTGTACTGGCTTCCGTGGCCGAAGGGAGCGCCGACGGCGCGCGAGCTGCTGCCCTTGGATCGCCGGGAGATCGAGGACAGCAAGCGCGAGCTCGCGCGTCTGGTGAACGTGATCGCCGAGCGCCCATCGGAGGCGGCGTGGCCGGATCATCCGGCCTTCGGAAAGCTCAGCCGCCGCGGCTGGGGCGTGCTGGGATGGCGACACATCGATCACCACCTACGGCAGTTCGGCCTGTGAGCTCGAGGTAGCGTGGGCAGAGGAGCAAGTCTTAGAGTGAGTCTGTCATTGGCGTCCTCTTTGTGACTCCGAGATGAGACTCCGAGACTCTGAGACCGGGAGGTCGCGAAGAGCCTGCGGTTCGCGACGGCGACTCGCAACAAGCAGAGCGAAACCACGTACTCTTCGACATGCGCTTTCTCACCAACCTCGCGAGGGTGGGCGTCCTGCCCCGCTCGACGATGCGCCGAATTCTCGACGCATCGCCGGGCGCCTCGACCGTGTGGCTGCTGTTCGTGCTGGCGACCGTTTCCGGCATCTTCGGAGACGTCGATGCGCAAATGCTCGAGCAGGTGCGCGAGGTCGAGGTCGCCCTGCTCGTCGCCGGCGTCCTCGCGGGTCTGATCGTCCTGCTCCCGGTCCTGTTCTGGTTCTACTCGTACGTCCCGTTCATCATCGGACGCCTCCTCGGCGGGACGGGTGAGATTCGCGCCGTGCGGGCCGCGCTGGCGTGGGGACTCGCACCCGCGATCTGGGCGATGGTCTACCGCGTCCCCGCCGCGGTCTGGGTCTCGGCGTCGTTCTCGACCTCGGTGCGCATGAGCGACGGGAACGTCGCGTTCGATCCCGGCCTTATCGCCGGCGGCTGCGGAATCGCGCTGTTCTTCGTCGTCCTCGAACTGATCGTCCTCGTCTGGTGCGCCTTCGTCATGAGCAACACCGTCGCCGAGGCGCACGGTTTCACCGCGTGGCACGGCCTCGGCACGCTCGTGATCGCGACGATCGCCCCCCTGATCGTCGTGCTGGCCGCGGTGCTGGCGGTGATGTGATCGTCTCCGCGGCGGCTCATACCGCCGGCCGCACGTAGATCTCCCGGCCGATCTCGTCCTCCACGGCCAGCGACGTCTGTCCGCACGCGAGCACGACGCTCGGCTTCCGCTCCACGAGCCGGACCAGCGACCCGGGAACGACGCCGAATGCGGCCAGCTTGTTCAGCCGCGAGACGCTCCTTGGAGCGATGAACACGACGGATCCCGAGGCGCCGAGGGGGAGGTCGATGAGCCGCGTGATCAGGGGCTCGACTTTCTTCGCATAGACCGCGCAGCAGCTTCCCTGCGGGATCGGATGGCCGTGCGGGCAGGCCGGCGGATGGCCGAGGAACGTGCAGACCCGGTCGACCACGCGCTCGGCGAGGATGTGCTCGAACTCGCACGCGCTCTTTTCCGCGTCGTGCGAGTCGACCTCGAGGACCTGGGTGAAGAGGATCTCCGCGAGGCGGTGCCGGCGGACGATGCCGCGCGCGCGCTCCAAGCCTTCGTTCGTCAGCTCGAGCGTTTCGCCGCGGCGCACGAGCTTCGCCGCGACGAGCTCGTCGACGGCCTGCGCCGCGTCGCCGTTCAACTGCAGCTCGGCCGCGTCGGCGACGGCGCGTGATTCCTCGCGCGCGTACCAGAGGCGCTCGAGCACTTCATCGGCGGGAGGATGTTGCATGGTCTCTCCTTTCAGAGGGCAGAAGGCAGAAGGCAGAAGGCAGAAGTCAGAGGGCAGAGGGCGGAGGGCAGCGCAGAGGTCATCGGTTCTCTCCTGCGCCCTGCGCCCTGCCCCCTGCGCCCTGCAGCAGTCGGCGGAAGATGGAGGCGATGAATCCCTCCTCCACGAACTCGTACGCGCAGCGCGGGCAGCGCACCATCGCGCAGCCGTTCGAGAAGGGACACGACGTGTGGCACGTGGCCTCCTCGAACTCGAGATTGCAGAGCGGGCATTCGTAGATCACAGCGTGACTCCGAGCGCGCGCAGCGTGTGGTTGAGGAGCGCGCCGAATCCGAAGGCGAAGACGAGGATGAATCCCGCGATGGCAAAGCCGCTCCTCCGTCCGCGCTCCTTGAGGATCACCAGGAAGTTCGCGATGCAGGGAATGAACAGCGTGATCGTCGTCAGCGCGACGACGGTCTGGATCCCGTCGAGCTGTCCCTGCATCTGCATGTGGAACAGCCCCGCCGCCCCGTAGTCGCGGCGGAGGAAGCCGATGACGAACGAGTTCGCCGCCTCCTTCGGCAGACCGAGCGCGGTGACGATCACCGGCTCGAGCATCGTCTGGATCCCGGTGAGCAGATTGAACGCGTCCAAGAGATAGAGAAGCAGCGTCCCGACGATGAACAGCGGGACGGCTTCCTTCAGATACCACTCCGTGCGCGCCATGACCTTGATGGCGATGTTCGTCAGCTTCGGCACGCGCACCGGCGGGATCTCGAGGATGAAGTCGCCCGACTGGCCGGGGATGACCTTCGAGGCGAGATAGCCGACGACGAAGATGCTCCCGACGATCACGCCGAGCCAGATCATCGTCGCGGCCGGCGCGAGCGGCCCGAGCATGGCCATGATCACTCCGAGCTGCGCCGAGCAGGGCACTCCGAGGGCCAGCAGAAGCGTGACGATCGTCGCTTCCTTCTTCGTCTCCATGATGCGCGTCGTCAGTGTGGCCATGGTGTCGCAGCCGAGCCCCAGGACCATCGGCAGGACTGCTTTTCCATTCAGGCCCATCCTGCGGAAGATGCGGTTCAGCATCACCGCAAGGCGAGGGAGGTAGCCGGAGTCCTCGAGCACGCCGAAGAAGAGGAAGAAGGTGATGACCACCGGCAGCACGATGGCGATGGCGTAGGTGAGGGCCATGGTGATCACGCCGTACTCGCCGACGAGGAGGTCCTGGAGGAACTTCGGAGCGCGCGTCCATTCGACCGCTGCCGTGGCCCACACGTTGATGTGCTCCTCGAAGATCTTCGTCTCCACGAGGTCGACCAGGAATCCCGCGCCGAAGTTGCCGACGAAGAGCCAGGCGACATAGAGGACCGCCGCGAGGATCGGCACGCCCCAGAACGGATGCATCGACATCACGCCGAGCCAGTCGCGGAAGTTGCTCTTCGCCCGCTCCTGTTTCGCGTCGGCGGTGCCGAGGATGCGGTCGACCGCCGCCAGGCGCGCGTTGGCGATGACGACGCTCAGGGGCTGCGCGAGCGTCCGCTGCACGTCCGCACGAATGCGATCGAGCTCGGGGAGCGCCTCTTCGGGAAGATGAGGCTTGAGGGTTTCGTCGCCAGAGAGGATGGAGAGGGCGAGGCCGCGGGAGGCGGTTGGCGGTTGGCGGTTGGCGGTTGACGGGGCGGTTGGCGGTTGGCGGTTGACGGTTGGCGGGGGAGCGCTTGGCTGGGGAGCGCTTGACGGGAGGGTGGGGGCGCCGTGGCGACTCGGGGTCGCCGCGTCAGACCGTGAACCCTCCCGCCAACCGCCAACCACCAACCGCCAACCGAGAGCCTCCCTCACCCGCGCGATCCCCTGCTCGATCGCGTCCGGATAGACCACGTTCACCTTCGCGTGCCTCGGGTGCAGAGCCTCGCGCTTGAGGCGCTCGAGGTTCCAGCGTCTGAGAGCAGACGTGGCCACGACCGGTACGCCCAGCGCGGCGGAGATCGTGGAGGGATCGACCTCGCTGTCGCGCTCGCGGGCCTCGTCACTCATGTTGAGGCAGAGCGTGAACGGCACCTCGTGCTCGGCGATCTGGAGCGAGAGGAGCACCGTCCGGCGCATGTTGCTCATGTCGCCGACCTGAAGGACGTCGGCGCCGGCCGCGGTGATGAGCATGTCCCGCGCGACGCGCTCGTCATCGGAGTGCGGCGTCAGACCGTTCGTGCCGGGAGTGTCGACCACCAGTCGCGGCTCCCCGGCGATGGTCGCCTTCGCCACGGTGATCTCGACGGTCGTCCCGGGATAGTTCGAGACCGTGACGTAGCGGTTGGTGAGACAGCCGAACAGGAGAGACTTGCCGACGTTCGGATTGCCGATGAGAAGAAGCGTCTGCTCGCATTGAGACATAGTCGCAACGGCATGATGGCCCCCGGGGGAACTTCGGGGGATGATTTTCGTCATGCGGAGGTGTGATGGGCGTCACTCGGAGTCTCAAAGTCTCAAAGTCGCAAAGTCTCAAAGTCGCAGAGTCGCAAAGTCGCAAGTCTCAAAGTCTCAAAGAGGGTTGATCGCCGGCTCCTTTGAGACTTTGAGACTTTGCGACTTTGAGACTTCAGACATCCGGACTTCTTGACGCGGATCAGGAACCGGCCGAACATCGCACCGGGTTCATGCGCAGACAAGTCCGATTCTTCTGTTCGTATGCGTCGAAAGACTCGCGGCTCGTCGGGAGTCTGCTCGATCTGCTCCTGCCGCACCTGAAGGCATCGCGCGAGCACGAGTACGCGATTTGGGAGTACCACAAGCTCCTCGCCGGAGAGCGGTGGCACGAGCGGATCCAGGACGAGATCGCAACTTTGGTTCTGCGGGTAATTTGCGAACGGGCCGGATGCAAGTCGCCGCGAAGACGCGATGCTGGGACATCGTCGAGGAGCGGCGACGAAGTCGACGGTCCGCCGCCGCAAGCACCCCCCAGAACAAAGTTTTCTACCCCGCTCCTTAGTCCCCCTTAGCCCGCAGTTCTCACACTGTCTGGCGGTCGCCCTTCTTCGTCTGGCCTTGTGCGCACACACCCTCGGAACGCCGGCGTCCGCGGGCAGAAATGTCAGGCGCGCTGCGCGGCCCGAAGCTGCGAACGTCGAATCCCTCCGAGAACGTGCCGCAAGGCGGAGCCGCCAGCGTGGCCGGCCGTGCCGGCTCCCGCTTTCCGTCATATCCTCTAATGATGCCCAGAATCGCTCTCCTCATCTTTCTCGCCCTTCCTCTCTCCGCTGATCCCCTCGGCGACGTTCGCGCCGCGATCGGCAAGCTCACCGCGCGCGAGCCGATCAAGGCGACGTACGAGTATCAGCGCTCCGTCGCGAACGAGGGGAAGTTGGGGAACGACAGGTTCTCCGGCAAGGCGCTGGTCGAGCTCGTGGGCGGCGACAGCGGCTACCACATCGTCTTCCCGCGGAACCTGCTCGATCAGGTCGAGCGGGAGAGGGTCGCACGCGTCCGCAACCCGGGGCAGCAGACCCCGACGGCCAACGCCCTCCGCGAGATCGAGCCGGTCGAAACGGCGGACGCGATCGACTTCGCACCGACGCTCCTCCGTCTGCTCGACGGATCGAAGCTCGTGTCCGACGCTCAGGGAACCTGGGCGGGCAAGCCGGCACGCGTGCTGATCGTGCGCGTTCCCGATCGCCTCGACAAGGATGGTGCCGCGAGGACGAAGATCGCCGAGAACAAGCTCACGCTGTGGCTCGGATCGGACCTCGTCCCGCTCGCGGCCGAGCATCAGTTCAATGCGAAGTTCTCGTTCCTCGTTTTCAGGGGCGAGACGAAGCAGAAGAAGAGCTGGCACCTCGCGCGCGTCGCCGACCGCCTCGTGCGCACGCGCTACGAAGCACACCAGAATTCCTCAGGGATGGGACAGAAGGGGAACGAGGTGGTGGTGGCCACGCTGCGCGTGCACTGAGAAGCTCGCAGAGTCGTCGCGAGACGTGTAGGCGATCTTGCAGCGGCTTCCGCGACCGCGACCCCTGATGGCGGTAAGCATCCAAGCAGAGCCGACAACGCGTCAGCGCGATGGGATGCGATCGCCGCGGTGCTCGCTCCACGTCTGCTGTGGTCCGTCCAGCAGAAGAGCGAGAGCAAACAGCCGATCATCGTACGGCGGCATCTTCGTCTTCCACGATCTCCATTGCGAAATCGGCTGCCTGTTCGGGCCGCAGAAGGTGCGGAGTGTGAATCGTGGATGGCGGCAGTTCTTCGAAGCCGGGAACGACGACGTACACCTTTGCGTGCTCGGGAAGTTTCACTGTATTGGGCAGCTTGACTTCGCCTCCGTCGACGACCGCTTCGTAGGTAGTCACCTTCATCTTGTTTAGCTTATCACCGGCTCAGCGGGGCCAGCGTCATCGCGGCCGTGATGGCGACTCGAAGACTCGAAGGAGGCGCCGAGTGACCGCCATCACAAGCCCAAGTGACTCGCCCCATATCCCGATGTTCACCCTCCGCCGCATCCTGCGCGGCATGACACACGAGCTTTCTCTCTCCATCGTCGGGGCCGGGGGGGACGGTGCGGTGGCGGCCGGCGACATCCTTTCGTTCGCGGCGGCGCGCGACGGCCTCTCGGTCATCAAGACCGAGGCTTACGGGCCGCAGATCCGCGGCGGCGAGTCGTCCTGCACGGTGCGCATCAGCGCGACGCCGATTCACGCACAGGCCGACGCCGTCGACGCGATGGTGGTCTTCAGCTGGGCCGACTTCGCGCGCTTCCGCGATGAGATCGAGCTCATGCCGGACGCGGTCGTCTTCTACGACGAGAAGGACACGCCTCCCCAGCCGATGCAGGTGTACCGCCTCATCCCGATCGCCTTCGCCGCGCAGCGCAACGCGAAGAACATCTTCGCCCTCGGCCTGCTCGCTTCCGCGTTCGGCCTTCCCGCCGACGCGATCCGCAATGCCGTCCGCGGCCGCTTCGCGAAGAAAACCGAGGCCGTCATCGAAGGGAACGTGAAGGCCTTCGACGCCGGCATGACTCTCGGCATCGAGCTGCTCCTCGGGACAAAGCAGCTCAGCTACGTTCCCTCCGAGCCGAAGCTATTGATGTCCGGCAACGAAGCGAGCGCGGTCGGCGCGGTCGAAGCGGGCTGCCGCTTCTTCGCCGGCTATCCGATCACGCCTTCCTCCGAGATCCTCCACGCCCTCGGCGAGTGGCTGCCGCGTCTCGGCGGCACCTGCCTGCAGACCGAGGACGAGCTCGCGGCCATCGGCGCCGTCGTCGGCGCATCGTTCGCGGGCAAGAAGGCGCTCACGGCGACCTCGGGTCCGGGCCTCTCGCTCATGTCCGAGATGCTCGGTCTCTCCTCGATCGCCGAGGTGCCGGCGGTCATCGTCAACGTGCAGCGCGGCGGGCCGTCGACGGGCATCCCCACGAAGAGCGAGCAGTCCGACCTCTGGCACTCGGTCTACGGCAGCCACGGCGACACGCCGCGCGTGGTGCTCGCGTGCACGGACGTCGAGGACTCGTTCCACACGACCGTCGACGGGTTCAATATCGCCGAGGAGTTCCAGGTCCCGGTGATCGTCCTCTCCGAGCAATCCATCGCCCAGAGACGCGAGACCGTCGAGGCCGGGCGGCTGACGCACGACGTCGTCGACCGGCGCATCGCGACGGACCTCGAGGACTACCATCGCTATCGCGTGACCGACGACGGCGTCTCGCCCATCAGCGCTCCGGGAATGAAGGGCGGCGAGTATCAGACCAACGGTCTCGAGCACGATGAGAAGGGCCGTCCGAGCGCGATGTACTCGATGCACGAGACGATGAACGCGAAGCGCTGGCGGAAGATGGAGGCGATCGCGAAGAAGTACGAGCTCTTCATCCGCTTCGGTCCCGAGAACCCCGACCTGGGCATCCTCTGCTGGGGATCGTCGGCCGCGGTCGTCCGCGAGGCCGTCGATCGCCTCACCGCGCGCGGACATCGCGTGGCCGCGTTTGCGCCGCGCATCCTCATGCCGCTGCCGAAACGCGCCATGCAGAGCTTCATCGATTCCGCGAAGGAGCTGCTCGTCATCGAGCTCAGTTTCGCGGGCCAGTTCTACAAGTACCTGCGCAGCGAGCTGGAACTGCCCAAGGACACGCGCGTCTTCGCGCGATCCGGCGGCAAGAACCTGACCGTGATCGAGGTGCTGGAGAAAGTGATGACTCAGGTGCTGCGCGAGCGCACCGCCGAGGAGGTGCTGTCATGAGCTACACACCGAACGACTACAAGAGCGATCTCAAGCCGGTGTGGTGCCCCGGCTGCGGCGACTTCGGAGTCCTCAACTCGCTGTATCGGGCCTTCGCCGAATTGCAGTTCGAGCCCCACGAGACGGTCGTCGTCTCCGGCATCGGCTGCTCGTCGCGCCTCCCGGGATACGTCGAAGCGTACGGGTTCAACTCCCTGCACGGACGCGCGCTGCCGATCGCGACGGGCATCAAGCTCGCGCGGCCGGAGCTGAACGTCGTCGTGGTCGGGGGCGACGGCGACGGCATCGCCATCGGCGGCAATCACTTCTTGCACACGGCACGACGGAACGCGGATCTCACGTACGTGATGATGGACAACGAGATCTACGGCCTCACCAAAGGGCAGGCCGCGCCGACGACGCCTCTGGGCGACAAGACCAAGTCGACGACATACGGGAATCCCGAGGCGGGCGTCGATCCGTGCTCGCTGGCGATGTCGTTCGGCGCGAGCTGGGTCGGCCGCGCGTTCTCCGGTGACATCAAGGGCACCGCCGAGTTGATGAGAGCCGCCCTGCAGCACAAGGGATTCTCGTTCCTCAACATCATCTCGCCGTGCGTGACCTGGCGCGGCGACGATCAGCACAAGGAGTTGCGCGCGAAGCTCGCGCCGCTGCCGGCGGATCACGACCGGACGAGCATCACCGCGGCGTTGCAGTTCACGAACGAGCGCGAGGTCCTGAGCGCGGGCGTGCTCTACGAGGTGCAGAGACCGACCCTCGTCGACGAGATGCACGAGATCGAGAGCAAGGCCGCCCTGCGCGGTCCCGCTCCACGGCGCGAGGATCTGTTGCAGGCGTTCATGTGATGGGACGATAGGACGAATAGGACGGATAGGGAGAGCCGGTTCTCCCTATTCGTCCCATTCGTCCTATTCGTCCCATCGGTCCTATCGAGCCCTCTACACGCGCAAGATTCTCTTGCGAGCCGCACGCGCCCGCCTTAAATTCGCCGCATGTCGACAAGAGAATTTTTCGCCCAACGCCTTGCCGCTGAATTACCGGCCTTCAACAACGTGATCCGCGCGCTTCCCGGCGACCGGCTCGACTACAAGCCGCACGAGAAGAACACGGGCGCGGGACAGCTCGCGTGGCAGCTCGCGAATGAGATGGCGGATCTCCCGAAGCTCTTTGCGACGGGCGAGATCAACTACGCTCCATCGAGCGCGCCCGCGACGATCGACGAGATCGCGGACGCGTTCTCGCGCAACGCCGACGCGGCGCTCGAGGCCGCGAAGAGCGTCGCCGAGGAGCAGTGGAACGCGCCCGCGAAGTTCGCGTGGCAGGGACAGGTCGTGTGGGAAGACACGGTCTCCGACATGGCCTGGGGGTACCTGTTCGACATGGTCCACCACCGCGGCCAGCTCACCGCGTATCTCCGTCCGATGGGTGGCAAGGTCCCCTCGTGCTACGGACCGACCGCGGATGACGTACCCCAACCCTGAGCCGCGAGCCCCCCAACCCTGAGTCGCGAGCCCCCCAACCCTTAGTCGCGAGCCCCCCAACCATGAGTCGCGAAGCGGCGAAGGGTCACGGGAGCCCTCACGACCAGCGC
>CAZLGP010000269.1:0-6010 GCA_964558905.1 uncultured Thermoanaerobaculia bacterium
CTGTGAACCGATTCCCTCACGCTGTGAGAAACGCCGGTTAGGCCCTCAGCGCAACTCGATCGCCGAACCGAGAAGCCACCGCCGCCATCATCGCCTCCGTCGCCGCGTTGATCGTCTCGCCGGTCAGCGCCTCCTCGGAGAGATACTCGATCTCGAACGTGATTGCTCTGATGCTGTCTGACGGAGGGGGCAGCTCGAAGAGATCGACCATGCGAATCTCGCGCAGGAACGGGGGGGCTGCGGACGCGAGGGCGTCGCGGACCTCCGCGGCGGTGATGCCCCGCGGGATGGCGTAGGCAACGTTGCGCACGATTGGCTGTCGCGACGGCGGCTCGGTATACACGCGCGGCAGCGGCGGCACGAGGAGCGCGTCGGCCTCGATCTGGAAGTAGACCGGCCGCTGGCGTTTGATGTCGAAGCGCGCGACGAGCGTCGGGTGCAACTCGCCAAGGATGCCGACGAGCGCGTCGCCGAGGTGGACGCCGGCGCGGCGGCCGGGATGGAAGAAGCGCTCGAGTGGATGTCCTTCGCTCGCCCCGACGCGCAGATCGACGCGCAGCTCGAGACGCAACTGCTCGATGATTCCTTTGAGATAGATCGAATCGGCGGGACGTCCCTTGTCGCCCCAGAACGGCCCGCGGTCACGCCCGTTCGCGAGAGCCCAGAGGATCGCCTGCTCGCTCATGTCCGGCAGGTAGACGCGGGCCCACTCGAAGATCTTCACGTTCGCCAGCTTGTTGTTGACGTTCGTGGCCAGCGCGTCGAGGGCCTGGGCGATCGTGTTGTTGCGCATGAGCGAGTAGCCGCGCTCGATCGAGTTCTGCATCTCGACGTGCGCCCACAACGGATCCCCTTCGGCGATGCCGAGGCGGTCGCGCAGGCCGCGCCCGTAGAAGCTGTCGGTGAAGATCTCGTAGAACCCTTCGCCGACGAGCACTTCGTTGACGCGCTCGGCCACGTTCTCCGCATGCGATGGCAACGCCCCCATCTCGACGTGCGGAAGCGTGATCGCCGTCGCGTTGTAGCCGACGGACTTGAGGGCCTCCTCGGCGAGGTCGGCCTCGAAGTGTACGTCCCAGAGGCGGTGCGGCGGAACGGTGACTTGAAGGATGAAGGATGAAGGATGAAGGATGGAGGGCTCATTGGATTCTGCCTTCATCCTTCCGCCTTCATCCTTGCTCTGTGGCATTTCGACGGCAAACCCGTATCGCGTCAACCGCTCGGCCATCTCCATGGCCGGCATGTCCGGCGCGCTGATGAACCGCGCGGTCTTCTTCACGTCGACCTCGATCGTGCGGATCGGGTCCTTCCAGTCGCCAGCCGTGTAGGCGTGGCCGACGCGATAGGCGGCGTGTTTCTCGAGCAGGTACGCGACGCGCGCGGCGCCGACGAGAGGGAGCGTGGGATCGCCGCCGCGCATGAATCTCGCCGCCGCGTCGGTGGCCTGATTGAGCTGGCGTGACGCGATGCGCACCGCCACCGGATCGAAGCACGCGGACTCGAGAAGGATGCGCGTGGTCTTGTCGGTGATGCCCGATTCGACGCAGCCGATCACGCCGGCGATGCCGAGGATCTTGGAGTCGTCGGCGATGACGAGCGTTCCCTCGGGGATCTCCACCGCTTCGGGCGTGAACAGCATCCACGCCTTCTCGCCCTTGCGCGACGTGCGGATGGTGATCGGCCCGTCGATCGTGTCGGCGTCGAAGGCGTGTGTCGGCTGGCCGATGTCGAAGTTCGTCAGGTTTGAGGCGTCGACCGGTGCGCTGATCGAGTGAACGTCGGCGGCGATGAGCGGCGCGAGGACTTCCGTCGGGAGCACGCCCTTCGCGTCGCCCCGAAAGAGCTCCGTGACCGTGTAGACGAGACAGAGAGGCGACTCGACGCGCACGCGCGTGTCGTCCGCGGGGAGGACATCGAGCTTGCGCAGCTTCGGAAAGTGCAGCGCGCCGCCGGTTCTGCCGCGGATCTCTCGAGCGACGCCGTGGTAGCAATAGTGATCGCCGCGGTTCGCGAGGAGCTCGCAGTTCACGACCGTGCCGACCTCGGTGGTGTCGAGGGACTTGACCTCGATGCCCACCTCGTCGAGGAGCTCGCGCGCCTCGGCGGACGCGCGGGGCAGGTCGGTGTGCGTGCGGAGGTGCTCGAGAAGGAACTTCACGCCCACCCTCCTGTGTGGTGCCGGCGCCTCGCCGGCCGTAACGCCGTCGCCTCGCCGGCCCGACCGGCGGGACGCCGGCGGAACGGCCGCCGGGGCGGCGGCACCACAATGGGCGGCGGCACCATAATGAGCGCACCCCTCACAACCCGCCCCTATGAATGGTCTTGTGCACGCGCAGGTCCTGTTCGTACAGAGGCTTGAGGCCGATGATCCCCGCGGCCTGCGCGGCGATGCGCGTCGTTCCGATGCCGAACGCGATGCCGCTGAGCACGCGATGGTCGTAGCCGAACTCGATGAAGACCTTGGGGTGGATCATCCCCGAGCCGAGGATCGTGATCCAGCCGGCGCCGCGGCATGCGGGGCAGTTCGCGTCCTTCGCCAGACAGACCGTGCACTGCATGTCCATGCCGACCGAGGGCTCGGTGTAGGGGTAGTACTTCGGCTTGAAGCGGAAGACGTGGTCGTCGCCATAGATGGACTTCGCGATCTCGAGGAGCGTTCCTTTGAGATCGCCGTACGTCAGTCCTTCCTCGACCCAGATGCCTTCGAACTGATGGAACATGGCCAGGTGCGTCGTGTCGACGGCCTCGTTGCGGTACACGCGGCCCGCGGCGACGACTTTGATCGGCAGCGGCGGATGCTGCTCCAGCACGCGCGCCTGAACGGTGGTCGTATGCGAGCGCAGGAGGCGGTTGTCCGGAAGCCAGAACGTGTCCTGCATGTCGCGCGCGGGATGGTTCTCGGGGATGTTGAGCGCGTCGAAGTTGTAGTAGGGGAGCTCGATCTCGGGGCCTTCCTCGAGATGAAAGCCGAGCCGGCGCATGACATTCATCGCCTTGGTGTGGACCTGCGTGAGCGGATGCGTCGCGCCGCGCTCCTGGGCGATGCCGGGGAGGGTGAGGTCCTGCCATTCGGCCTCGATCTGCTTCTCGACCGCGGCCTCGGCGACGCGCGCGGTAGCCTCGCCGAGCTCGCGCTCGATCGCCTGCGCCGCGTCGTTGATCTCCTTCGCGAATTTCGGGCGCTCCTCGGCGGGCATCGAGCCGAGCGACTTGAGAGCGGTCTTCACGTAGCTCTTCTTGCCGAGGAACCTCGTGCGGAGCTCGTTCAGCGCCGCGGGCGTGCTCGCCGCGCTCAACTCCGCGCGGAAGTCTCTGAGTGTGTCGTGTGCGGCCATGGCAAAAGGAGGCGAATTGTATCTCGCCTTTCGCGCGGGCAAGGGCTCGGCGCGCGACGCGGCGGTGTGCAGGTCCTGAGGTCCGTGCCGCCTTGCGCGAGCGGCATTACCATGGTAAGCTGAAGCACATGTCGCTGCCACAGTCAAAAATTACTACGCAGGGCCAGATCTCTATTCCGGCGGAGATCCGCAGGAAGTTGGGCGTGGGGCCGGGTTCCGTTGTGGAATGGGAAGACGAAGGCGATAAGGTCGTCGTCCGGCGAGCTGCGCGGTACTCGTCGGAAGACATACATCGGGTGGTCTTTGCTGAACCGCCTAAACGGCGCAGTTCTGCTGAATTCAAAGCAGGCATCGCTGAGCACATGCGAAAAAAACATGCGCGCCGTTGACACAAACATTCTGGTGCGCCTTGTAACGCGCGACGATCACCGGCAGCTTCCGATCGCAGAGACGTTCATCTCACGAGGCGCGTGGGTTTCAACGCTGGTGCTCGCGGAGACATCGTGGGTCCTCGCCACTGTATATGGTCTCGAACACGACGAGATTGCGACAGTCGTGGAGATGTTACTCGCTCACGAGCATCTGTCTCTACAGGACGCTGACGTCGTGGCAGCAGCGCTGGCACATTATCGGTCGAGACCAGCGATGGGATTCACGGACTGTCTCGTGCTGGAACTTGCGCGAAAAGCCGGACACCTGCCGCTGGGCACGTTCGACAAGCGTCTCGGCAAGCTGGACGGAGCGGAGCCCCTGTAGTCGACAGCGCGCCGTTGCCTGTCCGGAGAGCCTGCGTCCTGCGCGTAGAGGATGTTGGAGTCGAGAAAGACCTTAGCGGACATACAGATCTTCTCTCGTCCAACGAGCTCCCTTCGAGTTGCCGGGGTAAGCGTCCATCAACCGGAACATCTCGTTCGCGAGCGCTTCACGATCCGCCAGCACGGTGCGGACGAGCAGCTCGCGAACCAGAGAGTTGAGGGTCGTCTGATGCCGGCTCGCATAGCTCCTCCCGGCTTCGAGAGTCTGGTCGTCGATCGCGAGGGTGATGTTCTTCATGAACCCAGTCCATGTTGACACGTAGTCAGTGTCGCCACGCTACGTATTTCCTTCACGTGAGACTTCTTCGCTTGCCGCTTCCTGTTCCTCGTCCGTGGCCGGCTTCATCAACGGGAACCACACCACGTCGCGCAGGTTCGGCGCCTCGGTGAGCAGGGCCACGAAGCGATCGATGCCCATGCCCCAGCCGGAGATCGGCGGCATGCCGAACTCCATCGCGGTGAGGTAGTCCTCGTCCGCGGGCATGGCCTCGTCGTCGCCTTTCCTGCGGAGCTCGGCCTGCTCTTCGAAGCGCTGGCGCTGGTCGAGCGGGTCGACGAGCTCGGAGTAGGCGTTGATCACCTCCCACGTGTCGACGACGAGCTGGAAGCGATCTACCGCCTCGGCGTTCTCGTCGTTACGGCGCGCGAGAGGGGAGAGGTCGACGGGGTGGCCGACGATGAACGTCGGCTGGATGAGTGTCGGCCGCGCGGTGCGCTTGTAGAGTTGATCAATGAGCGAGCCGCGGCCGGCGTCGGGATTGTCGAGCTCGACCTTCTTTGTGATGATCGCCGCGCGCATCGATTCGGCGTCTTTGTATAGGTCGATGTCGATGCCGCTGTTCTCGAGGATCACGTCGCGCAGGCGGCGCCGCGGCCAGGGTTGCGCGAAGTCGATGGTCTTTCCGCCGCGCTGGATCTCCAGCGTCCCCACCGCCTCCTGAATCGCGTAGCGGAGCAGGTCCTCGGTGAAGGACATGTTGTCTTCGTAGTTCCAGTACGCCGCGTAGAACTCCAGCATCGTGAATTCCTGAAGGTGCGACGCGGCCAGTCCTTCATTGCGGAAGCAGCGGGCGAACTCGTACACGCGGTCATAGCCGCCGACGATCAGCCGCTTCAGATACGTCTCCGGCGCGATCCGGAGCACGACCTCCATGTCCAGGGCGTTGTGCTTCGAATAGAACGGACGGGCGAGGGCGCCGGACTGCTGGGTGTTGAGGATCGGCGTCTCGACTTCGACGAAGCCGTTTCGGTTCAGGAAGTCTCGGAGCGCGGTGGTCGCCTTCGCGCGCACGCGGAAGCGCTCGCGCGTCTCGGGATTGGAGACCAGGTCGAGGTAGCGCTTGCGCCAGTTCGTCTCGACGTCCTTCACGCCCTGGTACTTGTTCGGCGGCGGGTGGAGGGTCTTGCCGAGAAAGGTCCAGTCGTGGACCTTGATCGTCAGCTGGCCCTTGTCGGTGTGGTACATCTCGCCCTCGACGCCGAGGAAGTCCCAGCGGTCGACGCTCTTCGAGAAAAGCTCGTACTTTTTCTTCGACACCTCGGGGTCCGGGTCGAGCTGATCGCGGACGAGCGCGATCTGGATGTGCCCGTCGAAGTCTTCCAGCGTGGCGAAGGTGAGCTTGCCGAACTTGCGAAGCTGCCCGACCCGGCCGGCGGTGCGGACGTTCGTGCCGTCCGCCAGCGACATCGTCTCGCGCAGGGTGTGCGTCCGCTCGAACCGGTCCGGATGGACCTGCACGCCCTCTCTTTCCAGGAGGTGGCGCTTCTCGATTCGGACGTCACGGAGGGACTGTTCGGCCATGGTGGCGCGGAGGATAGTCGCAACCGGGGGGAGTCTCAAAGTCTTTGGGCGAGGCGGGC
>CAZLGP010000270.1:0-33459 GCA_964558905.1 uncultured Thermoanaerobaculia bacterium
CAAAGCCGAATCGAGTTTCTAGTCGTACGGACCGACAGGCTCGCCTTCCGTTGCTCTCCACCCCGTCTTGCGACGACGCAGTTACGGTCGGCTTTCAACCAGTCGAGCATTTGGTTGAGAGTGTTCTCACCTCCTCTTCATATGCGCTCTCGGGCGCACAAGCCACCGGCTTCAGCCGGGGGAATTGCGACCGTTGGAGTCCAGCCCGCGTAGCGGGCACTGGCAACAGGCCCTTGAAGCTATTTCCTCTGCCCGCTAGGCGGCCCGACCCGCGGCGCTGGTTGCTTCGCCTTACGACACATCAAGGATGCACTCACCAGTCGCGGCTTCAGGCGGCGCAGCGCGCCTGACATCTCTACCGCGCATCCTTCATCCTTCCGCAAACGGGGGCGACGTGCGCCACGCCACGCCGCTCCCGTCGGATCAGCTCTTTCTTCCGAACATCCCGCCGAGCGCCGAGCTGCCCATGCGGAGCAGGTCGTCCGCGATGCTGCCGTCGTTGTTTGCGTCGAGCAGACCGCCGAGTCCGGGGACTTCCTTTTCGCCCTGCTCGCGGCTCTCGTGGAGCACGTCGGGAAGGCGATTGGCGTCGAGCCCTTTGGTCTGCTTCATCCGGCCGAGCACGCCCATGACGATCGGTGCGAGCATGGCCATGAGCTGCGCGACCTGCGCCGTGTCGAGACCCGAGGCGCGGCCGACACCCTGCTCGACCGTCTCGCGCCGGCCGCCGAAGATGTGGCCGAGGATGGCGCCACCTACGCCACCCCCGCCGCCTCCGAGGAGGCCCCCGAGGTTGTCGAGAATGCTGCCGTCGTGAGCGTTGAGAGCGTTGTCCAGGGCGGCCGCGCCCTGAGGCTGCGCCGCGTTGCGCGACAGGCCGCCAAGGAGCGTCGGCAATGCGAGGGAGACGGCGTTGGAGGTTGCAGCGGGGTCGGCACCGACGGTGCGACTCATCTGCTGGATCGTCTCCGGTCCCAGTTGCTGGCGAACGGCGTCGAGTATCGAAGTCATGACGGCGGACCTCAGTGGGACAACAGGTCGGCCGGCACTTTGCCGCCGTTCTCCGCCAGCTTGCGCATCACTTCCTTGTGCAGCCACATGTTCATCTTCGCCGAGTCGCCCGTGTCGCCGGTGTAGTGCAGATCGGCGGCGAGCTCCTTGCGCGCCGCGAGGCTGCTGTCCATGCCGACGAGCTTCATGAGGTCGACGATCGAGTGCTTCCAGTCGAGCTTCTCTTTGCTCTTCGCCGCCATGTCATCGAGGATTGCGGCGACGTCGACCGGTCCCTGCGCCGCGGCCGCGGGCAGTCCGCTGCCCGGGACGGCGACGCCGACCGGCAAGCCCGTGCGCTCCGCCGCCGCCACCCGCGATTCATTGCTCTGTCCCGGCCTCAGCGCATCCTGCGGCGCCTCCGCGTTCCCGCCCGCGCGAAAGATCTTGTTCATCAGATTTCCGAACATTCCCATGCTTCCTCCTGCAGCCATCGATGCTGCTTCGCACCCACCAGAGAACGCCGGCCATGGAGCCACGGCACCATTTTCCGCGGGCCGCCCCGGTCGCTCGTGGTGCTATCGGTGCGAGCGACGTAAAGCAAGACGCAGTCCCGACGACGGCAGACCCGCTCCGAGACAGGGGCAGTGTGCCGTCATCCAGCTCCTTTCGCGCGCGAAGACGCGCGGCCCAGTAGCCCGCGCTCGGCGGGGGCTGTTCGCGGGAGTTTGGCCCTTTCGCGGTGCGCTTAGGGATGGTCCCGGAGGGACATCAGAGGGTAGCCGGTGGCAAGCGCGAAAGCGCGCAGCCACCGGGGAAGAGCGCACGGCAGATCAACCGCCCCGGCAGGGGCGGAAGAGGCGTCTGTCGCCCCTGCCGGGGCGGAGACCGACAAACAAACGCCGGTCCGGTGGCGGCGCTCCGCGCTCGCCACCGGCTACCCTCTGCCGCGCCTCCGGCGCAAACCGAGCCCGCCGCTCGACGGCACGGAATCGGACTGAAGCGCGCCTCCGGCGCAACCGAGCCCGCCGCTCGGCGGCACGGAATCGGACTGAAGGCGGATCGTCGTGCCTGTGCGTCAGTACAGGTTCCAGTGCCGCGTCAGGTAGTCGCTGAACGTCAGCACGAACAGCACCGCCAGCCAGAGGAACGACGCGATCACGACGATCCAGGTCAGGCGCGGCGAGTGGATCACGTGCATGAACCAGAGGATGACCACGACGGCTTTGACGATGGCGATGGCCATGGCCACGGCGGTGTTGAGGGCGCCGAGGTCGACGCGCGAGACCCAGACCGTGAGAACGGTCAGGACCATGAGAGCGAGGAAGACGACGAAGTACGCGGTCAGCGGCGCCTGGTGGTGCGGCGCGGCGTGGCCGGTGTAGGTCTCGTGGTCGGGTTGATGTTCCTGTGCGTGTTCGTGAGCCATTGACGTCCTCAGACGAGATACAGCAGGGGGAAGAGGAAAATCCAGACGATGTCGACGAAGTGCCAGTACAGGCCCATGATCTCGATCGGGCCGTAGTACTCGGGGCCGAAGTCCCCTCGCCACGCGCGGCGGATGAAGTACAGCAGCAGTCCCGCGCCGATGACCATGTGCAGTGCGTGCAGACCGGTCATCGTGAAGTAGAACGTCATGAACAGCTGGATCCCGGGGGTCAGTTCCGGCGGATCGGCCACGTATGTGAACAACGAGCCCGGGAACTGGCCGTGGTGGATGTGCTCGGCGTACTCGTAACCCTTCACGCCGACGAAGACCGCGCCGAGGATCAGCGTCAGAACGAGCATCAGCGTCGTGAGCTTCCGCCTCGCTCCTTGCGCGCCCCAGACGGCGAGGGCCATCGTCAGAGAGCTGCCGATCAGCACCACCGTGTTCGCCGCGCCGATCTGCCAGTGCTGCAGCTTCGAGCCGAGGCTCCACGCATCGGGGTACATCTCGCGGTAGACGAAGTAAGCCACGAAGAGGCCACCGAAGAACAGGATCTCCTGGGCGACGAAGAACCACATCCCCAGGTTCGACGCCTCGTGCTGCTGGCCGAGGTCCTCGAAGTGATGCTGGAGGAACGGGTGTTGGTGGCCGTGCTCGTGCTCGTGCGGCTCGGCCGCATGCTCAGCGCTGTGCGACAGAGTGATGTCAGACATGCTGCGTCTCCCGCATGGCCTTGAGGAAGGCCGGGTAGTCGTACGCGTCCCACGTCACGGCCGGCGTCTCGTGGAAGTTCTCCTTCGGCGGAGGCGACGTCGTGGCCCACTCCAGGCCGACCGCGCCCCACGGGTTCGCACCCGCCTTCCGCCCGAACTTGAGCGACCAGACGAAGTAGATCATCGGCAGGAGATACCCGGCCGCGAGCACCGTCGCACCGGCCGTCGAGAGGACGTTCAGCACCTGAAACTCCGGCGCGTACGCGTGATAGCGGCGGGGCATGCCGACATAGCCGACGAGGAACTGCGGAAAGAACGTGAGATTGAAGCCGATGAACACGAGCAGCGCGGAGAGCCGCGCCCACCACTCCGGATACATGCGGCCGGTGATCTTGGGCCACCAGTAGTGAATGCCGGCGAGGTAGGCCATGATCGTTCCGCCGACCATGACGTAGTGAAAATGCGCCACGACGAAGTAGCTGTCGTGGACGTGCACATCGATGCCCAGCGCGGCGAGGAAGAGACCGGTCACGCCGCCGATGGCGAACAGCCCGATGAACCCGAGGACGTACAGCATCGGCGTCTGCCACGACACCGAGCCCTTGTACATCGTCGCCGTCCAGTTGAAGACCTTGATGGCCGATGGCACCGCGACCCACATCGACAGGAACGAGAAGATCATCGCCGAGTAGACCGAGATCCCGGCCACGAAGAGGTGGTGCGCCCACACGAGAAAGCTCAGGAACGCGATGGCCAGCGAGGAAAAGGCCACGAACTTGTAGCCGAAGATCCGCTTGCGGGTGAACGCGGCCACGCACTCCGAGATCACGGCCATGGCCGGCAGCACCATGATGTACACGGCGGGGTGCGAGTAGAACCAGAACATGTGCTGGTACAGCACGGGATCCCCGCCCAGCGCGGGATCGAAGATGCCTACCTGCAATACCCGCTCGACCATCAGCATGACCAGCGTGATGGCGAGGACCGGCGTGGCCAGCATGATGATGACGCTCGTCCCGTACATCGACCACACGAACAGGGGCAGGCGGAACCAGGTCAGCCCGGGCGCGCGCATGCGGTGAATGGTCACGAGGAAGTTCAGTCCGGTGAGGATGGACGAGAAGCCGGTGATGAACGCCCCCATCGTGGTCGCGAACACTTTCGTGTTCGAGTACTGCGTCGAATACGGCGTGTAGAACGTCCATCCGGTGTCGACGCCGCCGGTAATGATCACCACGACGCCGAAGATGCCGCCGATCATGTAGATGTACCAGCTGGCCAGGTTCAGCCTCGGGAAGGCGAGGTCTTTGGCGCCGAGCATGATCGGCAGGATGAAGTTCCCGATGACCGCGGGAATCGCGGGAATCAGGAAGAAGAAGATCATCACGATGCCGTGCAGCGTGAAGAACTTGTTATAGGTGTCGGACGTGAACATGTCCCCCTCGGGCGTGAGGAGCTCGAGGCGCATGAGGAACGCGAACAGGCCGCCGACGACGAAGAAGATCGTCACCGAGAAGAGATAAAGGATGGCGATGCGCTTGTGGTCCCTGGTCAGGAGCCACGAGAGCACGCCGTACTCGTCGTTGAGATAGTTGCGCCGCTCTTTGGTGGAGGGCTCGATGTACGGTGCTTCGTCGACGTTCGTACTGGTCATGTCGTTTCTTTACCCTATGGATTCGTGGTCGTCGTCGCAGGCGGCGCGGCTGGTGCTCCGCTGGACTGCATCCGCGACTGCGGCGACTCGACCTGCGGAGTCTGCGTTCCCGGGGCCGGGAGCGACTTGACGTAGGACAGGAGGCGAATGAGATCGTCCTCGCTGACCTGCCCCTTGAAGGTCGGCATGATCGGCTGGAACCCTGCCGCGACCTTCGCGGCCGGGTTCAGGATCGACTCGCGGATGTAGTTGTCGTCGGCGACGACCGTCTGCCCGTTCACGAGCGGACGCGATTGGCCATAAAGGCCGGCGAGCATGGGACCGCGGGCGGTGGCCGTGTCCATGTGACAGGTGTTGCAGGCGTACTTGGCGAAGAGCTTCTCGCCCTGCGAGGCGAGCGAGCCTTCGCTGCCGCCGGCCAGCCAGCGCTGGTACTCGGTCGGCTCCATGACGATGACCGTGCCGATCATCCCGGAGTGCTGCGTGCCGCAATACTCGGCGCAGAAGATGTGGTAGCTGCCGGTCTTCGTGGCCTCGAACCACATCGTGCGGAAGCGGTTCGGCAGGACGTCCATCTTCACCCGGAAGCTGGGGAACCACAGACTGTGGATGACGTCCTCGGAGGCCATCGTGATCTTGATCGGCCGATTGACGGGGACGTGCAGCGTGTTGATCTCGCGCTGTCCCGTCGGGTGCTGGAACTTCCACATCCACTGGCGGCCGGTGGCGTAGACCTCGATCGCGTTGGCCGGAACGCGATTGATGCGGAAGAAGACCCACGCACCCCAGACGAAGATGAACAGGAAGATGATCGTCGGGATGACGATCCAGGCGATCTCGAGCGCCGCGGGCGGCTCCTGCTCCTGGGCCAGCTCGTTGTCGGGGCGACGGCGATACTTGATGGCGAAGTAGAAGATCGCCAGCCAGACCAGCAGCGTGACGCCGCCGGTCACGGCCACCAGGAAGAAGTACAGGTTGTCGACCAGCGGCGCAACGCTGGAAGCCTGTTCGGGAAACAGTGGGAAGTCCGAATCCATCATTCAGATCCTGTCGAGTCGAGCCGCTCGCGACGGAACAACCAGCCGATGAAACCGCCGAGCCCGAGCAGCGTGGCCACGCCCCCGGCGCGGGCAACCATCATCGCGTTGCGGCTGTACTTGCCGGTCACGGGGTCATAGTGAAAGCAGAGCAGGAGCAACTGATCGGTCAAGCTCCCCACCTTCCCTTCCGAGGCCTCGACGATGGCCATGCGCAGATCGCGGGGCTTGTACTCGAAGCCATAGAAGTAGCGGGAAGTGCGGCCGTCGGGCGTGAGCACGAGCAGCGCCGCGCCGTGCGCGAACTGGTCGGTGCGGCTGTCGTACGAATACTGAAAGCCGACCGAGTCCGTGAGGGCCTTGATCGCGGTGTCGTGCGCGGTGAGGAAATGCCACCCGCTCGCGGAATCGAGACGGCCGTAGTGGCGGATGTACTTGTCCTTGAGTCGCATCGCGTCCGCCGCTTTGTCGCGCGGATCGATGCTCACGGTGACGATGTCGAACTCCTTGCCGATGTTGAACTTCAGATGCGTCAGGCTCTGGGTCGTCCCCTCGAGGACCATCGGGCAGAGCATCGGGCAGCGGTAGTAGACGAAGTTGAGGAGCACCGGACGCCCGTTGTTGAAGTACTCGCGCAGGCGCACGACCTTGCCGCGCTCGTCCCGGAACTGCAGGTCGAGCGGAATGCGCGTGTTGAGCTTCTGGGCGATGGTGATCTCCGGAGGATCGGTCGGGTTCTGTTGCGCGAAAAGCGGCAACGCGAGAAGTGTGAGAGCGAGGAGGCGCTTCATTGCGTGCCTCCGGAGCGCCGGCCGCTGGCCGGCCGGTCCACCGCCGGCTCGGCGGTGGTCTCGGTGGCCGGCGAGGCCGCCGGCGCGCCGGTGCCAGCGCCCGTCTGCGCCTCAACCGCGGCCTGCGCCGCGAACATCTTCTTCGCGTCTTCGATGGGGATGTGTACGACGCCGTTCTGCTTGTCCACCCAGCCGTAGTTCTTCAGGACCTGCTCCTCGGCGCGGCGCATGTCGTCGAGGTCCGTGACCGGAGTCTGGCGGTTCGGCGCCACCTCGCCGCGCGGGAAGGGCTGCAGGAGCGGCTGGTTCTGCGGAACCGAGGCGTCCGCGGGACGCGCGACCTGCGTCTGGGGCGGCTCCATCCGATTGCGCTCGGCCTTCACCAGACCCTTGTAGAAAAGGTAGAGCACGATGTGGCTGGCGATGCCGAAGACGATGAAGATGACGATGAACCAGAACAGCGGACGCACCGGCACATCCGTGTGCTCGTGCTGCGTCTCGGGGTTGAAGAGCTCGCGGTCGTCGTAGCGGATGGGCTCAGACATTGCGGGTAAGCGCCCCCTCGCGAATGGCCTCTTCCACCCAGGTCTCATGGATGGGGATGATCGTCTGTCCCTTGAGCTGCCAGATGAACGCGGCCAGCCAAAGACCTCCGATGCCGAAGAAGACCGGGATGGTGATCCAGGAGAAGTAGAACTGCTCGCCGTGATACGCGGGAGTGACGAGCCAGTAGATGTCGACGAAGCGCATCACCAGGAGAATCACCGTGACGATGGCGATCGTCGACGGGCGGTCCTTGATGCGGCGCATGAGGAGCATGGTGAAGGGCAGGAAGAAGTGGAAGATGATCAGGATCGCCGCCAGCACTCCCCAGCCGCCGTGCATGCGGGTGAGGTAGTACGGAGTCTCTTCCTTGATGTTGCCGTACCAGATCAGCAGGAACTGCGAGAACGCGGTGTACGCCCACAACATGGTGAAGGCGAGCATCAGATTGCCGAGATCGCGGAAGTGATTCGGCTTGAGGATGTCGATCATCGCCTGGGTGCGGGCGATGGTCGTGAGGAAGAACGTCACGAATGCAAACGCGGACAGTCCCGCGCCGATGGTGAAGGAGATGCCGAACATCGACGAGTACCACTTCGGCTCGAGCGACATGACCCAGTCCACCGAAGCGAACGTGAGGGTCATGACCATCACCAGCAGGCCAGACGCGGCCCACTTGCGGCGGGAGAGCTCGACGTACGGCGAGCGGGTCTTTGCGAACTCGAGCGAGAGCTGGCGGATCCGCCACGCCCACAACGCCCAGAGAGCGAAGTAGACGAGCGCGCGAACGCCCCAGCCCATCGGATTGAGCCAGAGCTGCTTTTTCTGCAGCAGCAGGTCGTGCGCGACTTTGTCGGGATTCGCCCACTCGTAGATGTGAGGCAGGCCGAAGATCAGCGGCAGGCCGAAGAGGAGGAAGAGCGGCAGGGTGCGCGCGGCCGCGCCGAGCGGGCGGCGGATCAGCACGCCCCATTCGCCGCCGGTCGTGTACTGGAGGCAGAGCACCGCGAGCGCGCCCGCGGCGATGAGGAACCAGAAGACGAACGGCGCGACCCAGGCGCGGAAGAGCTCCGGCGCGTTCGTCACGAAGCCGATAGCCGCGCCGATGATACCGAGAACGCCGACGATCAGCGCGGGCGTCTGCGCGCGGTTGATGCCGGTGGCGGCGGCCGGAGTGGTCGTGGAGGTCGCCATCAGTGAGCACCTCCGTGCTGTGGGCCGGACGCCGGCGGAGGAGCATCGAGCTTCGCACGCTCAGTCACCGGCACGTCGGCGACGGTCGCGCTCTGGCTCAACTGCAGTGCGCGAATGTAGGCGGCGATCGCCCAGCGGTCCTGCGGCGGAATCATCGTTCCGTACGGCGGCATCGCGCCGAATCCATTGGTCATGACGTCGAAGAGGTGCCCGCTCGTGGCGGTGCGGAGTGTCTGCGTGTGAAACGAAGGCGGACGACGATAGCCACGCGCCGGGATCATGCCGTTGCCGTCACCGACACGGCCGTGGCATTGCGCGCAGTAGATGTCGAAGCGGTCCTGGCCGCGGTCGATCAAATCCAACGTCACCGGCATCGGAAAGCCGTCCGCGACCTGGCCGTTGACCTTGCCGGTGTCGAAGAACGGGTTGTCCGTGATCTCGCCGCGCGCGATCGTGCCCGCGATGCGAGGCCGCGAGGCCATGCCGTCGGCGAAGAAGTCGCTCGGCTCGAGCGGATCGTAGCGGGCCTGGTTGGCCATCTTCTGTCTGCACGCGCCCAGCGTGAGAATCGCGAGCAGCACGACAACGAGTCGTCGAGTCGTCGAGCCGTCGAGTCGTCGAGGCACTCTGCCCCTCGTCGACTCGAAGACTCGTCGACTCGGAGACTTACCACGGAACATCGGTCACCTCACGGGGGCCCAGCGTCTGCAGGAATCCACGCGCTTCCTCGAGCTTGAACTTCGGGTCGCGGGCCTGGATGACGAGGAAGAACTTGTCGCGCGACGCGCTGTCGAAGCGGCGCACGTTGAAAACCGGGTGATAGGGCATCGGCAGGCCGTTGAGGGCGAGCATCCCGAAAACCGCGCCGAGAGCCGCCAGCAGGATCGCGCACTCGAAGGTGATCGGAATCCACGCCGGCCACGAGTTCAACGGCTTGCCGCCGATGTTCAGCGGGTAGCTGATCACGCTCGCGTACCACTGCATGAAGAAGCCGCCGGCGCCGCCGAGGATGCCCATCGTGAGCACGATCACCGACAGCCGCGACTTGTGGAATCCGACCGCCTCGGCCAGTCCGTGAATCGGAAACGGCGAGAACGCGTCGGTCGCCGTGTATCCCTTCTCGCGCACCGCGTTCGCCGCGTCCAGCAGCGTCTGCGGGTCGTTGAACTCGGCGATGACCCCGTACAGACCTTCTCTGATCTTTCCGATGGCCATGGTCAGTGCTCCTCTTGCTCCGCGTGCGCCTGTGCCTCAGGCAGCAGCGTGCGCATTTCGAAGATCGAGATCATCGGGAGGAACCTCACGAAGAGGAACAGGAGCGCGAAGAACAGGCCGATCGACCCGATGAAGAAGCTCCAGTCCCAGAACGTTCCGGCGTACATGCCCCACGACGAGGGGAGGAAGTCGCGGTGCAGCGACCCGGGGATGATGACGAAGCGCTCCAGCCACATGCCCACGTTGACGAACATGGCCACGACGAACAGCCAGAAGGGCGACGTGCGGAAGCGTTTGAACCACAGGAGTTGCGGCGCCAACCCGTTGCAGATCCAGAGCGCGGCGTACATCCCCGCGTAGGGACCGGTGGCGCGATTGCCCAGCATGTAGATCTCGAAGACGTTGCCGGAGTAGAGGCCGTAGAACCACTCCATCGCATACGCATACACGACGATCATTCCCGTGGCGAGCATCACCTTGCCCATGTTCTCGAGATGGCGCATGGTGATGAAGTCTTCGAGCTTGAAGAACTTCCGCGCGGGAATGGCGAGCGTGAGCACCATCGCGAATCCGGCGAAGACCGCACCGGCCACGAAGTACGGCGGGAAAAACGTCGCATGCCATCCGGGGATCTGCGCGACCGCGAAATCGAACGACACGATCGTGTGTACGGAGAGAACGAGAGGCGTCGACAGTCCGGCCAACAGCAGGTACGCGTGCTCGTACCGGTACCAATGCTTCGCCGATCCGCGCCATCCGAGGGCGAACATGCCGTAGACGCGCTTGACCCAGAGGTTCGTGGCCCGATCGCGCAGTGTCGCGAGGTCGGGGATCATCCCGACGTACCAGAAGAGCGCGGACACGGTCGCGTAGGTGGAGACCGCGAAGACGTCCCACATCAGCGGGCTGCGGAACTGAGGCCACAGGCCCATCGTGTTCGGGTACGGGAACAGCCAGTAATCGAACCACGGACGCCCGGTGTGCAGCGCCGGATAGAGCCCCGCCGACGCGACGGCGAACAGGGTCATGGCCTCGGCGAACCGGTTGATGGACGTGCGCCACTCCTGGCGCAGCAGCAGGAGGATGGCCGAGATCAACGTTCCGGCGTGACCGATGCCGATCCACCAGACGAAGTTGATGATGTCCATGCCCCATCCGACCGGATGGTTGATGCCCCAGATGCCGATGCCCTTGCCGATGAGCATGCCCATCGAGATGGTGAGGAGGCCCACGCCGCCGAGGGCGATCAGGAAGCCGATCAACCAGCCGAACGGAGTCTTGCGGCGAAGGACGATCGTCGAGATGTGATCGGTGATCGTCGAAAACGAGTGTCCCGGCTCGATGGTCGGAGTCGGGATGAACCGCTCGGGAATCCGCGTCTCCTGCGTGACAGGACGGAGCTCGTGGGCGGGGGTTGTGTCTTTGGTAGCCATTGTCGTTACTTCGAAATTGAAAATTGAAAATTGAAAATTGAAAAAGACGGCGGCGCGAGCTGTGTTCCGTTTACGGTCATCGTCCTCTCAGTCTTCGTTTTTTCAATTTTCAATTTTCAATTTTCAATTTCGTTCATTCGTGTCCCGTGTCCGCCTCGGGCACCGGCGCGAGGTCCGGGTGCGGATTCCTGACGTTGCCGAGGTACGTCGTGCGGGGGCGCGTCTGCAGTTCTTCGAGCAGCGCGTAGTGATGGTGCTGCGTCTTGAGCTGCGCCACCTCACTCTGTGGATCGTTCATGTCGCCGAAGACGATGGCTTGGGTGGGGCAGGCCTGCTGGCAGGCCGTGACCACTTCGCCGTCGCGCACGCGGCGGTTCTCCTTGCCGGCCTCGATCTTCGCGTGGTTGATGCGCTGCACGCAGTACGTACACTTCTCCATGACCCCGCGGGTGCGCACCGTGACGTCGGGGTTGCGCATCGGCTTGAGGGCCGGCGTTTCGTAGTCGGCGTACTGGAAGAAGTTGAAGCGACGGACCTTGTAGGGGCAGTTGTTCGAGCAGTAACGCGTGCCGACGCAGCGGTTGTAGGTCATGTCGTTGAGGCCGTCGTCGCTGTGCGACGTGGCTTCGACGGGGCAGACCGGCTCGCAGGGCGCGAGCTCGCACTGCATGCAGGGCACGGGCTGATGGAAGACCTCGGGGCTCTCCACGTCGCCGCGGTAGTACCGGTCGATGCGCAGCCAGTGCATCTCGCGCTCGCGCACGACTTCTTCCTTGCCCACCGTGGCGATGTTGTTCTCCGCCTGACACGCGGCCACGCAGCCGTTGCAGCCGGTGCAGACGGACGTGTCGATGACCATCGCCCAGGCGTGGTTCTTCGAGTAGTCCCAATGCGGGTACATCGACAGGTCGCCGTGGCCGGCGACGTCGCTGCCGTGATGCGGATCGACGGCGAACTTCGGATTCTGCAGATACCCGGCGAACGTCGCGCTGCGGATGATGCCCCGCTCGCCGACGTCCTTCGGATCGATCGACTGGTGCTCCTGCGTGCAGGCGACCGGATAGGTCTTCGCCGCACGGTCGATCGCGATCTTCGCGCCCGGGCCGCCGTGCAGCGCGTCCGCGAAGCGCAGCGGGTAGGTGTCGAAGCCCTTGCCCTTCTCCGTCGCAACCGCGCCACCGGCGCGGCGTCCGTAGCCGAAGTACACCGTGGCAACATCCTCGGCGTACCCGGGCACGACCCAGACCGGCAGGCGCATCGTCACGCCGCGGTAGGTGAGCTCGGCGAAGCGGGTCCGCTTGTCGTTGAAGAGCTCCGCGCGGTCGTCGGCGTCGAAGCCGATCTTCTCCGCCGTTTTCGGCCCGACGATGAGGACGTTGTCCCAGGTGATCTTCGTCTGCGGCTTCGGGAGCTCCTGGAGCCAGGAGTTGTTGGCGAACCGGCCGTCGTAGATGGTGGGGTCGTGGCGAAGCTCGAGCTCGATGTCCTCGGTTGGCGGTTGGCGGTTAGCGGTTGGCGGGGGAGCGGTCGCGGTGCCGCCTTTCAAGGGTAACGCCGAGTTTGGCATGACGCCGTCGTGGAGCCATCTGCGCCAGGTATCTTCGGTCGCGCCTTTGGAGAACCAGTAGTTGCGCACCGTCTGATACGGCGTCTGATCGAGGCCGCCGATGAGGGCTCCCACGACTTCGTGGGCCGAACGGCCGTTGTAGAGCGGCGCGATGAGGGGCTGGATGATCGAGATCGTGCCCTCGTGACCACGCGCGTCGCCCCAGGCCTCGAGCCAGTGCGTGTCGGGCACGTGCCAGTGCGAGAGCAGCGACGTCTCGTCGTAGTACAGCGAGTGATGCGCGCGGAACGGCACTTTCTCGAGCGCCTTGCCGAACTGCAGATCCGCGGGCGCATCGAAGACGGGATTGCCGCCGAGCATGATCAGCGCGTTCACACGGCCGGCGTTCATGTCGGCCACCAACTCGGTCAGAGACGCGAGCTGATTCACCGGAGCGACCTCGATGGGGTCGGTGATCAAAACCGTGGCTCCGATGTTCCCGAGCTGCGTGTTGATCGCATGCGCGAGCGCGTGGACCGCGGGCGGCTGTTCGTCGCCGGCGATGACGACGCTCGTGCCGCGATTCGCCTGGAGATCGGAGATGAGAGTCGAGATCACCGGGTGGTTGGACTGTCCGGCGAGAATCTGCCGCGCGAAATCCTCGATCTGCGACGGCTTGACCGCGACGCGGTGATCGGCGACCGAGCCGGTGTTCGACATCGAGCCTTCGATCGCGTAGAGGCGGTTCATCGACTTCACGCCGTTGCGAATGCGGCGGCGGGACATGAAGTCGCGCGCGTAGCGGAGATGTCCGGGGCCTTCGCCGAGGAAGTCGGAGCCGAGGGAGACGACGACGCTCGCCTTCGTGAAGTCGTAATGCGTGTGGACGTACGAGCCGAAGGCCAGGCGTCCGCCCTCGCGGACGTTGTCGCCGGTCACGGCTTCCCACTGGTGCCACTTCATGCCCGGGTACTGCGCGAGCAGAGCCTGGAGTTGCGCGCCCAGGGTTGGGGAGGTGACGGTCTGGGTGAGGATGCGCAGACCCGCGCCGTTGGTTTCGGCCGCGGTCCGGGCGGGCTGGAGCGCGGCGATGAAGTCGCCCCAGGTGACGGTGTCGCCGAGCTTGCGGACGACCTGGGAGCGGTCGGGATCGTAGAGACCGAGGACGGAAGCCTGCATGATCGCGTCGCTCGCGCCGAGGGAGGTCGGATGCTGCGGATTGCCCTCGATCTTCGTGGGGCGGTTCATGTGGCTCTCGACGAGCACGCCTGTGGCCACGCCGCCGAGCGGCATGGCGCTGGCGAAGAAGAGCGGCTTGCCGGGGACGAGGCTTTCGGGCTGGTTGACGTACGGGACGATCTGTTCGGCCGGAGGGGCACAGGCGGCAAGCCCCGCCATCGCCACGGAGGCGCCCATCAGCTTCATGAAGTCGCGGCGGTCGACACCCCTGTCAGAAGAGGTATTGAGCGCCATCGCCTGGCGAGGGAACTCCTGGTGCATGAACTCGTCGAAGACGTCGCTGCGCGACAGCTCCTCGAGACTGCGCCAGTACTCCTTCCCGCGCAGATCGCGGACGCGGGCACGGAATTCGGTGAAACTGAGAGTCTTGTGATCGCTCATGGTCTTTTCAGGGCGCAGGGGGCAGAGCGCAGGGGGCAGGAGATCGTTCTTCTGCCCTCTGCCCTCTGCGCCCTGCGCTTCAGTAGTGGCATGCCGAACAATGCGTCATGCTCTTGACGCCGTAACGTTTCACGAGCTCCGGTCCCAGGGTCTCCTGGTTCTTCGCGACGTAGCTCATGTTGAACACTTCCTCCCGCGGACGGATGAACTTCTCCGGCGCGCGGTGACAGCTGAGGCACCACTCCATCGTCAGCGGCGAGGCCTGATAGACGAGGTTCATCCTGTCGATGGGTCCGTGGCACGACACGCATCCGATGCCTTTCGCAACGTGGATGCTGTGATTGAAGTGGACGTAGTCGGGAAGGCGATGGACGCGGTTCCAGATCAGCGGCTTGCCGCTGCGGAAGCTTTCCCGCACGGGCTCGAGCATCGACGCGTTGGTCCAGATCTGCGAGTGGCAGTTCATGCACGTCGACGTCGGCGGGATCCCGGCGAAGCTGGAGGTCTCCACCGACGTGTGACAGTAGCGGCAGTCGATGCCCAGTCCTCCGACGTGATGCTGATGGCTGAAGGGGACCACCTGCTCGAGGGAATTGCCCTGACCCGTGAAGTAGGGGGAACGAACGATGCCGCCGATCACCCAGAGGACGAAACCGGCGATGAAGATCGCGCCGAAAATCGTGACGCGCGAGAGCGTATTGGCACTACGGTGGAAAATCTGCGCCATTCCAGGCTGCTACCGTCCGGTTCGAGATTTCGTAGAGGGGCAGCGTGAGCTGCCGGGATTGTGAGTGCGTGCCGCGGGCGGGAGGTCGCCGCGGACGGTGCGCATCATAGTCGAAAAAGTCGGTGACGCAAGAGGCCGGAAGGGCGTGATCTGCGACACGTTGTTGAGGTTGTTGGCGGTTGGCGGTTGGCGGTTGGCGGTTGGCGGGGGAACCGAAGATCGAAGGCCTGACCGCGTTCCGGTTGGCGGTTGGGCGGTTGGCGGTTGGGCGGTTGGCGGTTGGGCGGTTGGCGGTTGGCGGGGAAACGAAGATCGAAGGCCTGACCCCGTTCCGGTTGGCGTGACCCCACCATTCGTGACTCAGCGGAGAGAACCGAAGATCGAAAGCCTGACCCCACCATTCGTGAAGGCCTGACCCCACCCACCATTCGAAGTGACCATCCCCTCCGCCACGTTCCCCCGCCAACCGGCAACCGCCAACCGCCAACCACCCCTCCCCCGTTCCCCCGCCAACCGCCAACCGCCGACCGCCTCCCTACCCCCGCGACACCCCACCCGACACCACCATCGCCAGGATGCTCGCGCTGTCGGCTTCGAGCGCGGTGACTCGCTCGCGCGCGACGACGATCAGACAGCCGTCCCACGTGTAGGAGAACGGCACGTACACCGCCACGTCGCCGGGCATGCCCAGCGCGGTGAGGTCGTCGCGGGTGATGAAACCGAACGTACGGACGTGCTCGCTCAACTGGACCGCCACGGGCCGGTCGAAGCGGCGCTTGTTCCCGACGAACGCCTCGAGCAGATCCTTGATCGCGGAGTACACGATGCGCACGATCGGCGCGCGGGTGAAGAGGTTCTCGGTGAGCCCGAAGACTTTTCGTCCGACGAAGTTTCCCGCCAGGGCGCCGATCAGCACGGTCGCGCCGAGGAGAATCGCGATGCCGAGACCGGGGTACGGAAGACGCAGGAGGCGGTCGAGCGAGACGAACGCCTGGATCAGCAGAAAGACCGTGAGGGCGATCGGCACGACGATGATGAGGCCGCGGAGGAAGTTCTTCAGAAGCCAGTTCATGAACAGATCTTAGACAAATCCGATCGGCAACCCCCCGTGCAATGAGCGGACGTGGGATGAACTGTCATCCCGGCACGGCCAGCAGCGCTTGTTGGCCAAGCCTGGGCGCAGTACTACCTCGGCCGGCCTCCTTGAAACCGATGACATCTGGGGTGAATACGCACGTCACTCAGGGATCGAATCGTCGTCTCTCGCGCTGACACGAGGAGGCCGCGTGGAGTCTGCGCGGCAGAACGTCAGGCGCGCTGCGCCGCTCGAAGCCGCGAACGTCGAATTCATCCGTGACGTGCCGGGAGGCGGAGCAACCAGCGCTGCCGGCCGTGCCGGCCTACGGGCCCTCAATCGCCGCGCGGACTCGCTCCCACCGCGCGTGCCAGTCGCCACTGACGATCTCCCACCTCGTGTCGAATTCGTCGAGCGCGGCGCGGAAGGCGTCGAAGAGGTCTTCGCGGGCGTCGCCACCCGCGTCGCGGACGGGGTCGGGAAGCCAATCGATGTCGGTGTCGAGGAGCAGATAGAGATCGGCGCGGCGTCTGCTCGCTTCCTCTTCGATCCAGCGGGGACACTCCCCGTAGTAGTGGCGCGCGTAGACGAGGGTGGAGATGAGGTCGGTGTCGCAGACGATCACACTGCCCGCGGCGCGATCGAGGTTGGCGATCTCGCCGCGGGCGATGGGCTCCACGTCGGAGGCGGTGAGGATGCAACCGTTGCGCTCGACGTACTCGCGCGCGTACTCGGGGACGCACGTCGCCCCGAGCTCACGCGCGGCACGTTGGGCCAGCCCGGTCTTGCCGGTGCACTCCGGCCCGATCAGGCAGATGCGCCGGGAGCGCTGGCGCTCCTTCACCTCACCAGCGTCTTTCGCCATTGGCGGTATCCGATGACGGCCAGGACCCAGAGGGCGGCGTACAGCGCCGCCGTCGGCCACAGATCTCGAACGATGTAGAGGCCCACTGCGATCGTGTTGACGACGGCCCACAAAATCCAGTTCTCGAGCCACTTTCGGGCGGTCATCCACTGCGCGACGACGCTCCACGCGAACAGCGACGAATCGACATACGGATTGGGGTTGTCGGTGTACGTCCGCTGGATCCAGATCGTCAGCGTCGAGACGACGACACCGGAGACGATCGCGGCGATCCAGGCCCACCGCGGCGTACGCGTGACCTCCAATTCCTTCCTGTTCGCGCCGCCGTGCAGCCACTCATACCATCCATAGAGCAGCAGCCCGAGGTAGACGATCTGCAGCAACGACTCGGCGTAGAGCTTCGCGTTGTAGAAGACCCACGCGTAGACGCAGACCGCGACGATCCCCGTCGGGTAGTACCAGATGTTCTCGCGAGTGGCCAGCCAGATGCTGATCAGCGTGATCAGCATTCCGGCGAGCTCGATCGCCAGACCCGCACTCAAAACGTGAAGTCCACCAGCACCACCGCGTTCCGCGTCGCGTGCGGGTAGTAGTACGCGGTCCCGCCCAACTGCTGCCCGGTGAAGTAGAGGTAGCTGTAGCCGCTCGGGCGGATGCCATCGTCGTCGAGGACATTGTTCACCTGCAGCGACACGCGGGCCCAGTCGGTCACGGCATAGGACGCGTTCGCGTCGAGGAGGAAGTAGGCCGGCGCGTCGGTCAGGTCGTTGTTGGTGTTGTCGAGATACGACCGGCCGACCCAACGGCCAACCGCGCCCGTGCTGAACCGCGCGTTCGGTGTGAAGTCCACGGCCTGGTTGACGAGGACCGACGGCGTCAGGAGCTGCTGGACGTTGCGAAACACGGCCGGCCGCGATCCCGTCCAATTCCCCTCGGCGTCGTAGACGTCGATGAACTGCGTCCATTCGCGGATCCGGTTGCGGCTGAGGTTCGCGCTTGTCTTCAGGCGAACCGCGGGCATGACCTGCCACGCCGCATCGAGCTCGATTCCGCGGCGGAAGCTGCGGGCGGCGTTCTTGTGGAGCGAGAGACCGATCTCCGACTGCTCCCCCGTCGCGACGATCTCGTTGCGAAACTCCATCGCGTAGACGTTTGCCGCGACCTCGAAATCCGGGCGGCGCCAGGTCCAGCCGGCCTCGACGTCGATCAAGCGTTCAGGCCGCACGGCGCGCAGGTCCATCGGCACGGGCGGATTGTCTTCGCCGAGGAACATCTCGTTCCGCGTCGGTTCGCGGGTCATCATTCCCGCGGATGCGTACAGCGAGGACCGCGCGGAGAGTGCATATCGGGCGCCGACCTTCGGATTGAAGAACGTCCAACTGGTCCCGTCGATCTCGACGTCGCCGTGGTAGTCGAAGCTCGCGCGGCGCACCTGGGCATCCGCGTACAGGTTCCAGCGCCCGCTGTCGTACGAGATCTTCGCGAAGGCGTTGGCCTCCCCCTTGACGCCGTAGTTCTCGTAGTCGCGTCGGTTGCGATCGAGATTGTCGCGAGTGTGATCGCGCTTGAAGCGGTTGACGTGGACGGCGGTGTTGAGCCGGAACGGTCCGGTGGTGCGCGCATAAGTGATAGTCGAGCCGAGAAGCATGCCGTCCAGTCCATAGTGGCGGAGCTCGTTCGCGCTGGAGAAGAGGCGAAACCAGCCGTAACCCCGCTGGTAATAGACCGACGCGGTCATGTCCGACGCGTCGTCCAGCGGCCGGATGTACTGGAGCTGGGCGAGGTCGTAGCCGAACTCGTCGCGCTCCTCGGGGCGGAGAGGATTGAAGCGGAGATTCGTCTGCAGCGTCTCCTCGTCGACCGCGTAGTACGAGGATTGCATCCGCTCCTTGCCGGAGAAGCCGGTGAGCTTGAGTAGCGCATCGCCGACCGTCTTCGAGCCGCTGAAGAAGACGTTGCGCTGCTCGGTCTCCGAGTTGTCGCGGAAGCCGTCGTTCTCGAGGAACGACACGCGCGTGTAGAACGCGAAGCCGCTGGGAAGGGCACCGGAGTGGTAGGCGACGGACGCCTGGCGGTTGTCGTACGAGCCTCCGCCGAGGGTCGCCTGGATGCGTCGTTCCGGAGCGAGGTCGATGCTCTGCAGATTCACCGACCCGCCGAACGACGCCGTGCCGACGGTGGAGGTGCCGACGCCGCGCTGGATCTGGATGCTCTCGAGGGACCGCGCGAGATCGGGAAAGTCGACGAAGTACACCCCCATGTCCTCGGAGTCCGAAAGCGGCACACCGTCGAGCGTGAAGTTGATGCGCTTCGCGTTGATGCCACGCAGCGTGATGTACGAGTAGCCGGACCCGCCGACGCCCGACTCGGAGAACGCATTGATCGAGGGGGCGTCGCGTAAGAGCAACGGAACGTCCTGCCCGTGATACTGCTGCTCGATCTCTTCACGGGCGATGTCAGTCTTCGTGACCGGCGTCTCCGCGTCCGCGCGGATCCCGGAGACGACCATCGTCTCGGAGAACGCGGGATCGAGCGTGACGTCGAGGCGCGCGCTCCCCGAAACGCGGTGCGTCTCGGTCCGGAAGCCGGGATGGGTGATGCGCACCTCATACGTGCTGTCCGGCAGATCGAGTGCAAACGCGCCCGCGCTGTCCGTCGTGACGCTGCGGACGTTGGCGACGGAGACGGTTGCGCCGGAAAGTGGATGGCCGGTGGATGTTTGAACGGTGCCGCTGAGCGTGGCGGCGAGGACAACGAAAAGAAGTGTATTCATCTTGCCTTCCCTACGCCGGTCTTAACCGGATCAGGTTCCGCGGGTTTGATCTCAGGCCGTGAGGGCCACCCCGAGGCTGGTATGCGAGTTTAACAGGTCTTGTGGAGTGCGGCAGCGAGTACTCGCGCTGCCGGAGGCCCTCCGGAGACGGCAACTGCCGCTTTTCGTCGCAGCAGCGAAGCTGCCACGGGCTGGAGTTGGCCCTTCCGAGGTCTGCGCCGTACGCCTACACCGCCGTGAAGCGGCGGGGATCCTGTGCCGCGGAGCGGCAGCCAGACGGTAGCCGGGGGTGCGAGCGCAGCGAGTTACCCCCGGAAAGGAATGCCAGGTAGTGTGCCGCGTCAGCGGCACCGGATCCGGATCGAGTCGAAGCCCACTCTCGGCTTTGCGGTTGCGGGCTCGGATCGCGTAGGTTTGGACTCGCACTCCGGTGCCGCTGACGCGGCACAGGATCCATGCGCCTCCACCGGGGGTTGCTCGCTTGACAGCGAGCACCCCCGGCTACCATCTGGCTGCCGCTACGCGGCGCGGGGCGCGCGTCATCACATGAGCGGCAAGTTCTCCCACTTCGCAAAATTAGAGTGTCGTCCGTGGATCTCGGAACGCCGCCATCTCGGCGGCTGGTCCGGCGGCGTCCTCGCCGCCGGGCGCTCGCGCCACGGTTCCCCTCCCGCCCGGGCGGCGGGGACGCCGCCCGGCCAGCCGGCGGGACGCCCGCGTTCCGAGAGAGGGTGTGCCACGAAGGCGGCCGCCAGAAACCGATGTCAGTGAACCGTCTCGCCAGCCGGGAAGCCACTGGCAACGGGCAACGGGCAAGGGGCCACGGGCCACCGGCTACGGGCTGCAGGCCAGGCCACGGGCCACGGGCAACGGGCAACGGGCAACGGGCAACGGGCTACCGGCCACTGGCAACTGGCAACTATCTCAACGCGAGCCTCACCGCCGTGCCTGGTGCGACGTCGTTCTGCATCGCGCTCGGGTCGGTCGGCGGTTTCGTGGCCGCGTCGCCGTCGCTGTCGAGGCGGGCTTCGAGGCGGAACTTGTCGGGCAGGGGCTGGCCCATCATCGAGTCGGCGGAGCCGAAGTCGAAGGTGATGGGGAACGACGCCACCTGCATGCGCTTGACCGCCACCGGCGGGCCACCCATTGGGTTGCGGGCCATGACGAAGAGAACGCCGCTCTTCTGTGCGGCCGAAGGGGCGAGCTCGAGGGTGATGGTGACGGACCTGCCATCGGCCGGCGCCGCAGGGCGCACGGCAGTCTGTGCCTGAGTAGGGGGCCCGCCGTCGATTGGCGGATGTCCCGCCGGGAGCTCGCCGCTCGCCATCTGCGCCTGCGTCGGCTCGGCGGGCGCGCCCGCGGCCTGCGCCTTCATCTGCCGGAACACGTCGTCGAGCCGCGCCTTGTCGTTCGGCGAATGTTTCGCCGCCTCGGCGATCATCTTCTCGGCGTCGTCGAGCTTGTTCTGCTGGACGTACACCCACGCCAGCGAGACCCATCCGTCGAGGTTCTTCGGATCGCTCTGCGTGGCCTGCTGGAGCATCTGCGTCGCGGCGTCCGCCTCGCCCATGGCCATGCGCACGAGGGCCTGGAAGGTGAGCGCGCGGCTGTCCGTCGGCGACTTCTCGAGCACGAACTTCGTCTGCTCGAAGACGCCCATGAGGTTGTCCGTCTCGAGGTACGCCTGCGCGAGATCGTTGCGCATCTGGAGATTGTTCGGGTCCTTCTGGACCGCCGCTTCCAACTGCATGACGATCGGGTTCGTCTGCGACGCCTGCTGCTGCGTCATCGGGATGTCGCCGGTGAGGCTGCCGCCTTCCTGCCGCGGGGTGGCCTGGTTCATGACCAGGAACGCGAGGCCGGCAAGCGCCGCGAAAGAGCCGGCGCCCCAGAGGAAGCCCTTCATGGCGGGATTCATCGATGGAGCCGCGGACGAACGCTCGGGCTCGTCCGATGCACGCGCAACGGCGGGCTGCGGAGCGTTGTCGAGTCTGCGGAGGACGGCCGCCGTTTCGGTTTCGAGTCGGGTGCGCTCTTCGATGTTCTCCTCATCGAGCGCGCGGAGCTGCCCGACCAGTGAGTCGCGCTTCGCTTCGAGGTCTTTGCGCTCGAGCTCCGGGATCACGCTCGCGGGCGACGACGACTTGCGCCGGCTGAAGAAGAAGATGACCAGCGCGCCGAGGAAGAGTCCCCCGGCCAGGATCGCGATTGCGCTCGTCCAGTCGGTCGGTTCGTTCACTGTTTTCCTCCGGAGACGAGATCGCGAACGCGATTCAGGTAGGGATCGTCGGTGGTTGGCGGTTGGCGCTCCGTCGTTGACGAGCGTCCGGTTGGCGGTTGGGGTTGCTCGAGCTTTCGGAGCTTGAAGAAGACCACCACCACGCCGAGTAGCAAGGCCAAAACCGGCAGAATCCAGACCACTCCCGTGACGCCCTCCATCTTCGGCTTGAGCAGGACGAACTGTCCGTACGACAGCTCGAAATACTTGAGGATCTGCTCCTCGGTGTAGCCGCGCGCGAGGAGCTCGCGGACCTGCCCCTTCATGTTGACGGCCATCTCGGCCGGCGAGTCGGAGATGGCCATGCCTTGACAGACCGGGCAGCGCAGGAGCTGGCCCACTTCGTTGGTGCGCTTGAAGAGCGCCTCGCCGGTCAGCGGCGTCCCCTTCGGAGCGCCGACGAACTGCGCGGCGTCAGGCACCTTCAGCGTGCCTTCGGTCTGTTGCGTCTGCGCGAACACCACGCCCACGACGAAGAGCATGAACGTCACGATCACGAGGAGGGGGCGTTTCATTGCGTCATCACTTTCTGGAGGTGGTCCCGGAGGATGTCCGGCGACATGGGGCCGGAGTACTTCGCTTGAATGACGCCGTTCGCGTCGAGGAAGAACGTCTCCGGGACGCCGCCGACACCATACGCGATTGCCGTCTTGCCGGCGTCGTCCACGACGGTGGGATAGCCGGAGCCGCGCTGGTTGAGGAACCCGAGGATCTTCTCTTCCTTGTCCTGGAACACGACGCCGAGGAACTGCACGTCGTTCCCGAGCATGCGCGCGTTCGCGACGAGCACCGGATGCTCTTCCCAACACGGCGCGCACCAGGTCGCCCAGAAGTTGACGACCATCGGCTTTCCGCGGAACTGCGTGAGATCGACCGTCCGGTTCGTGCCGACCTCCCGCAAGGCAAATGAAGGCGCGGGCTTGCCGATCAGCGGTGAGCGGATCTCCGACGGGTTCTTGCCCAGTCCCGCGAACAGGATGGCCACGAGGACGGCGCCGATGATCAGGCCGACGATGAGGACGGTGCGGTTCATGCGGTCTCCGGAGCTCCGACGACGCTCTCGTCCACGGTCGCCGTGCGGCGTATGCGCGCGGGGATCATCGCGAACAGCGCGCCGACGGCCATCGCGATCACCGCCAGCCAGATCCAGACGATGAACGGAGAGTGGAATACGGTGATGCTGGCGGACTGACCGACCGGGTCGATGTTGCTGAGGGCGATGTAGAAGTCGCGGAGCGCGGTGGTGTGTACGTCTGGCGTTCCGATCGGCTCGCGCATCATCTGATACTGGTTCATGCGCGGCTCGAGACGCGCGATCTGTTTCCCGCCCTTGGCGATCGTGAAGACGCCGATGGTCGAGAGCCGGTGCGGCTCGCTACGCTCTTGGACGCCGGCGAAGGTCACGTCATAGCCGGCGACCTGCTGGGTCTGCCCCTTCACGAAGTGCAGCTCGAACTGCTGGCGCATCGATGTACTGACGGCGATGGCGATCACCAGGATGACCACCGAGGCGTGGACCACGTAGGCGCCGAAACGGCGGCGTCCGCGCCGGAGCTGGCCATCGACGAACGCATTCGCAAACGAGTCTCCGTTCCGCATCCGCTGCAGCATGGGGATGAACATCTGCCCAAGAGTCACCTGCGCTGCGTAGCCTCCGAACGCGAGCGTGAGCAGTGTCCACGGCGTGCGCGCTCCGAACAGATATCCGGCGACGACGAACACGACCGCGCCGATGATCGGCGGCAGGAGCGCCTTCTTCAACTGTGCCGCCGTCGCCCGCCCCCAGGGGAGCGCGGGACCGACTCCCATGATGAACAGCAGCAGCGCGCCGAGAGGGATGCTCATGCTGTCAAAGTAGGGGCGACCGACCGACATCTGCTTGCCCTTGAGGGCTTCGACGATCAGCGGGAAGACCGTGCCGATCAGGACCGTGAAGGTGAGCAACACGAACAGCAGGTTGTTGACGAGGAACATCGCCTCGCGGCTCGCCGCGCCTTCGATCCTTCCTTCCACTTCGAGCTTGTCGATGCGGAACGCCAGCAGCGCCACGGTGAACACCAGCGCCGCCGCGAGGAAGCCGAGGATCGTCGGGCCGATCGCGCTCTGCGTGAACGAGTGGACGGAATTGAACACGCCCGAGCGCGTCATGAACGTGCCGAGGATGACCAGGAGGAATGTCGCCTGGACCAGCGTGATCGTCCACCCTTTGAGGATCCCGCGCCGTTCGACGACCATGATCGAGTGCAGCGCGGCCGTGGCGGTGAGCCACGGCAGCAGCGACGCGTTCTCGACCGGATCCCACGCCCAGTAACCGCCCCATCCCAGCACTTCGTACGCCCACCAGCCGCCGAGCATGATCGCCAGACCCTGGAAGATCCACGGCAGCATCAGCGACTCGCGGAGAGGCTTCAGCACGTTGTGCCCGAGGCGTCCCTTGATCAGCGCCGCACAGGCGAAGCCGAAGGGAATGGTCATGCCCACGTAGCCGAGATAGAGGAACGGCGGATGGACCGCCATCAGCACGTGGTTCTGCAGCAGCGGATTCGGTCCCGGACCTTCGAGCGGCGGATTGAGGACCGTGTGGAACGGATTCGCCGGGCCGGCGAGGAGGAAGCTGAAGAAGGCCGCGGAGGCGAGCCACACGCCGATCGCGTCGGGCTGGTACTCCTCGTAGCGGCCGCGCGTGAGGAACGTCGCGATGGCGATGTACGCGCCGAGGACCAGCCCCCAGAACAGGATCGAGCCTTCGAGCGACGACCAGAGACTGACGATCGTGACCCAGGTCGGGACCTGCGTGGAGCCGACCTGCGCGACGTAGCTGACCGAGAAGTCGTGAACGAGCAGCGCGTAGACCATCAGGAGCGTCGCCGCGATGATCGCGCCCGCGTACGCGTACGCGAAGCGGCGGGCCCACCGCAGCCCTTCGACCGACCGCGTCCGGCCGGCGTAGAAGCCGATCAGCGCGCCCGCGGCAGCGGCGAAGAGGGAGGCGAGGATGAGGATGCGTCCGAGGGGAGCGAGCATGTCCTTAGTTTCCTTCGGCGACGTCCGTCGACTCGATCATCTGCCGGAGCTTCTGCTGATCGACCGGATGCCCCGCTTCGGGGGCCTTGTACTCGTTGTTGTGCGAGACCATGAGGCGGTTGGACGCGAAGTGGCCCGAACCGGCGCCGCGGACCATCGTTCCTTCCACGACCACGCCGATGTTCTCGCGGAACATCTGCGGCGGGACGGTAGAGGTCTTCACCGGAATGCGCGCGCTGCCGTCGTGTACGACGAAATCGACGTTCGAGCCGCCGGCGTTCCTGATCGAGCCCGGCTCGACCATGCCGCCCAGGCGGATCGTCGCGCCGTACGCCTTCTCCCCGTTCGAGCGCAGATCCGACGGCGTCCAGTAGTAGACCAGGTTCTGATTGATACCGCTGGCGGCGATCACGCCGAACGCGATCGCGGCCACGGCGAACGCGCCGATCATGAAGAGGCGCGTCTTCTTGCGCATCGCGTCACTTGCGGTGGTGGTGGGTTGGGTCATGGCGGTCATTTTGTTTCTCCCTCTGCGGCGGCGCGGGCCTGCTCCTCACGAAGCTTCGTGATCAAGGTCACTCCGTAGACGATGAATGCGAGCGCGGTGACCCCGTACGCCGCCCACACGTACTCCCAGCCTCCGACGACGACTCCTTCGGTCATGCGAGCTCTCCTGCTTCTTCTCCCACCGCGATCGGCGGTACAGCCATCTCGTGCCGCAGCCGGTAGGCGGCGATGCGCGAGCGCAACATGATGAAGCCGATCATGATGAACAACACGCCGAATGCGTTGAGGCGCAGCGGCGGCCAGAACTGAGACGAGACGGTATCGGTCGTGGACTGTACCTGATGGAGCGAGTTCCACCACCGCACCGAGAAATAGATGATGGGGACGTCGATGTAGGCGATGATCGTCGCCACCGACGACCAGATGGCGCGCTTGACCGGGTCCTCGACGAACCGGCGCAGCGCGAGGATGCCCAGGAACGCGAACAGGAGCACGGCCGTCGTGGTCAGGCGCGGATCCCAGTCCCACCACACGCCCCACGTCGGCTTGGCCCAGATCGAGCCCTGCACGCAGAGGAGGAACGCCAGCAGGACGCCGACCTCGATCGACGCCTCCAGGCGCGTGTCCCACTTGAAGTCCCCTCTGAAGAGGAACATGACCGAACAGACGAAGGCGAAGGTGATCGCCAGGAGACCACTCCACGCCGACGGCACGTGGACGTACATGATCCGCTGCACGTCGCCCATGTAGCGCTCCGCCGGCGCCACGAACAGACCGATGTACGAGCCGATCAGCAAGAGAACGACACCCACCGCCAGGAAGGCGTAGGGAGCCTTGTTCGTCGGAATTCTGGGCAGTTCCATGAGTGTGCTTCCTCTTCACTCTTCGATGACGCGGCCGTACAGCAGGCCGCACAGAGACCAATAGATCAAGTCGAATGCCGCGAGCAAGGTGATCCAGGCGTTCAACTGACCCATCGGGTCTCCAAGGATCACCAGCGACGTTGCCTTCACGGATCCGAGCAATGCCGGGACGATCAGGGGGAACAACAGCAAAGGGAGCAACATCTGTTTCGCCTTCACCTGCGCCGTCATGCCGGCGTACAGGGTGCCGGGGGCGGACAGGCCGGCGGCGCCAAGGATGATGATCCCGAGCAGCTTCAACAGCTGAGTGGTTCCGGCGTCGTAGAGGACGACCATGACCGGCACGAGGGCGACGCCGAGGAGCGTCAGCTGCAGCCAGTTCGCGATCGCCTTGCCGTAGTAGAGCGCGCGCGGATCGCTCGGAAGGAGCAGCAGCCCCTCGAGCGCACGGTTCTCCATCTCGGAGTGGAACGACTCCGCCAGGGTAAGCGTCGATGAGAGCAGGAGCCCGAGCCACAGGAAGCCCGCGGAAAACGTACGCAGGGCCGAGGCGTCCGGGCCGATGGCGAAGCTGAAGAGCAACAGAGACGTCGCGCCGAAGACGAACACGGCCATCATCTGGCTGCGCGTCCGCCACTGGAGAAGGAGCTCCTTGCGAAGGGCGGCGGTCAGCATTCTCTCACCGCCATGAGTTCATCCCGCGCGGAGACGCGGGATCTCTGCGTGCACCGCGGCATCGGGAACCGATCGTCGCTGCGCGTGCAGCGTACAGAGGGAGCATTCATCGTGCGATCACCCGAGATCCCGCGTCTACGCGCGGGATAAACTCCGAAGCTGGCCCGTGCCAACTCACCCGACCCTGTTCCAGCAAGAGCACCGCATCTGAAATCCTCGCGCTGCGCTCCCACTGGTGGGTGGCCATGAGGATCGTCGCGCCGCGGCGCTTGAGCTCGCCGATGACCTCGTCGACGAGATCGAATCCGGGAGGGTCGAGTGCGCCGTAGGGCTCGTCGAGGAGAACGAAGCGCGGCTCCTGCAGGAGGATGCGCGCGAACGAGAGCCGCTTGCGCATGCCGGCCGAGAAGGTCGAGACCGTGTCGTCCGCGCGCGAGCCGAGGTTCACCTGCTCGAGCACGCCCATCACGCCGTCGCGGCGGATGCCGAGGTGGTCGGCGACGATGCAGAGGTTCTCCCTGGCGGTCAGCGATTCGTACAAATAGTTCGCGTGACTGAGGATGGCCGTCAGCTTGCGGACGTCCTCGCGGTGCCGCACGACGTCGAATCCGCCGACCGTGGCACGACCGCGATCGGGTCGGATGGCGGTCGAGAGCACCCGGAACAGCGTCGACTTCCCTGCCCCGTTCCGGCCGGCGACCATCATGACCGTGGCAGGGGGAACGTGAAACGAAACGTCTGCCAGCGCCCACCGCGTTCCGTAGCGGCGGGCCAGCCGTTCCACGTTGATCGTGAGGTCCTTCATCGCAGGGGGGAGTGTGGTGGTGTGGGGAAATTTACGCAAGTCGGGGTACGCACACAGATGTGTGACCGTGGTCACGCCGGCCGTATCATTGCCCGCCATGCGCAAGCTGCTCCCCCTGATTCTCTTCGTCGCGTGCGCCACCCAGCAGGCGCCGCCGCCCGCGCCGGCATCTCCCGCCGAGCCGCATGGTCTTACGATTGAAGAAGAAGCGTCGATTCTGGCGCTCGAGGACCGGCGCGAGCACGACGCCGAGGTGATCGACGCCTGGATCGCGCACCCAAACTCCCTCCACCGCCTGCGCATCGCCCTCGCCCTCGGCCGGATCGGGGCCATTACAAAAACCGGCGTCGCCGAGTTGACCGCCCTCGCGAAGGACCCCGACCGCCGCGTCCGCGAGACCGCCGCCTTCGCCCTCGGCGAGATCGGCTCCGGCGCGGAGACGCTCTTCACCCTCGCCGCCGACCCCGACGCCGCCGTCGCGGCCGAAGCCGTCGAGGCGCTCTCCAAGCTCTCCGCCGACAAGTCCCTCCTCACGCGCTTCATCGCCATCGCCGACCACGCCACGACCGAGGGCGTGCGCGCGCGCGCCGTGCGCTACCTCTTCCGCTGGGACGACGACACCGCAAGCGAAGCCGCGCGCCGCGCCCTCGGCGCCACGTCGTCCGCCGTCCGCCAGGAAGGCGCGTATTCGCTCTCGCGCCGTCCCTACGCCCCCGCCCGCGAGGAGCTCCTGCTCCTGATGACCGACCCGAACACACTCACGCGCGCGTACGCGACCACCGCCCTCGGCCGCATCGGCGACGCCTCCGCGTTCGACCCACTCATGACCGCCCTCGGCGACCCGCACCCGTGGGTGCGCACGAACGCGGCGATCGCCATCGGCCGGCTCGCGGAGAAGAGCCGCGCCATGCTGAACGCCGACGATCTCCCCCGCGTCTTCGCCGCCGCCGAGGATCCCGACCCCGGCGTGCGCGCCTCGATGATCGACGTCCTCGGCTACTACGCCGAGACCAACGACACCGCGCGCGCGCGCCTCCTCCTGACCCTGCGCAACGGCACGATGTGGGAGCGCGAGCTCACCGCCGGCGCGATCGCCAAACACCTGCCCTGGGACATCGCCGCGCCCGTTCTAGGGCGCCCATCGACGCCGGAGCTGACGGAGCTCACGCCGTGGCAGATCGTCCGTGTCCTCGAAGCAACGACGGCGATGCCGCACGGCATCGAGCTGCGCCGGCAATACGCGACGCACGCCGATCCGCTCGTGCGCGCGAATGTCCTGTCCAACATCCCCGAGACCGGCACCGACGCCGAGATCGGGATCATCCGCGGGGCGCTGACGGATGCCGACGTGATCGTCCGCGCGAACGCGTACGACCGTCTCGGATTCACCAAGGACGTCCCCCTGCAGACACTGCGCGACGCGATCGAAAGCGAGCGCACCGCGGCGATAAACGACGCGCGACTCGCGGCGATCGGCGTCATCGCGAAACACGACGCTCCCTCGCTGCAGTCGCTCCTGTCCGACGCCGACCCCGTCGTGCGGCGCGTCGCCGCCGAGGCCGTCAAGGCGACGTCGTATACACCGCTTCCCGTGACCCGCACCGCGGAGGAGTACGCGGAGATCGCGCGCTGGTCGCGTGAACCGCACACCGCGACCATTCAGATGACACGCGGAAAGATCGAGCTCGCGCTCCTGTCCCAGGACGCGCCGATCACCGCGTGGAACTTCGTGCAGCTCGCGCGGAAGAAGTATTTCGACAACACCTCCTTCATGCGCGTCGTGCCCAACTTCGTCATCCAGGGCGGCGACCCCCGCAACGACATGAACGGTGGCCCCGGCTACTCGATCCGCGACGAGATCAACCTGCAAAAGTACACCCGCGGCGCCGTCGGCATGGCCCTCTCCGGCCCCGACACCGGCGGGTCTCAGTTTTTCATCACCCACTCGCCCCAGCCGCACCTCGACGGCGGCTACACCATCTTCGGCCGCGTGTACGACGGCATGAGCGGCGTCGTCGATCAGACCGAGCGCGGCGACCGCGTCGTGACCATCACCATCGACGAGCACCCCCCCGTGGCCGACATCAGCATCGCCAACGTCTCCCTGCCGCTCGAGGTCGGAACCATGACCGCCGCGCGCCTGCTCGAGCGCATCCCCGACTACGTGCAGCGCAAGAGCGAATACACGCCCGACATCACCGTGCTGGAGATGATGAAGTCGTACATCCACGCCGGCGACCGCATCGAGGTGTACATGGGCACGTGGTGCTCGGACTCGCAACGCGAGGTGCCGAAGTTCCTGCGCATCCTCGACGACCTCCACGCCCATTATGGCGTCGAGCTGCCCGTGACGTTCCACGCCCTCGATCGCTCCAAACAGAAGCCCGCGGACCTCGTCGAAGGCAAGCACGTAGAGAAGGTCGCCACGTTCATCTACTATCGCGGCGACCAGGAGCTCGGACGGATCGTGGAAAGGACGCAGTCGCCGCTGTTCGAGGATGATTTGCTGACAATCGTCGCGAAGTGAGGGGCACCGGCATCGGAACGCCGGCTGACGCGGGCTCGCCCGTATCGGGACTTGACGCGGCGAAGGCGACGCAATTCGCAACGCAATCACCGGCAATCGGTCGACACAGCGTTCATCGCCGACGGATGCCCGACGCGCTGGCCACGAAGATACCGTAGGCATACGGAGCATGGCGGTGGCAACGCGTGTTCCCGGCGGCCGGTCCGGAGCGTCGATCCCCGCACGCGGATCGAGCGCCGCGATCACCTCGGCAAACACGTGATTCGGCGGGCGGTCCAGGGCACGCTGCGCCGGACGGCGAATCACGAACGCGGCGACGGCGCATGCCCACGACACTCCTTCGACGGGCGGCTGGGGACCGCACCGTGCCCCACCGCCGCGGAGCGCCGGCCGCTGGCCGGCCGGTCCGCCGGCGGCCTCGCCGGCCCGGCCAAGCGACGCACTTGTTGGAGAACGGTCCTGACATCCGGTGCAGGAACTGCCGGGCCACTCGAGTGCAAAGACCACAATGATCTACACCCATGGATGCGTCGGGCATCCGCAGCCCTCTCGAGGCCCTGCCCGAGCATCCATCGGCCGCAACAAACGCGGCGACATCCCACGCGCCGACGCGAAGTCGAAGCGATCGAACGTGTTACGATCTCCCCACTCCCGCTCCTTCCGCCCGTTATCCGTCGCTTCCCGACGCTCGCCGGCACGGGGGCTGGGGCTCAATACTGAGTTGGCCGCCGGTGGAGGAAGTCACGATGGTGTGGCTGATCGGACTCGGACTCGCGGTGTTTTTCTATTGGTTGTTCATCCTTCGCCCGGGCGGACTCGGGTTCTGGCGATCTGTCGCACGCAATCCCGAGGCAGCATACATCCACTTCAAGAACGATCCTGCGTGGACGATTCTCGAAGCCGATTCCGTCACTCGTCGTGAACTCGCTCAGCGAAAGGAATGGGACGGCCCGTTCCGGCTGTGGATTCCCACACTCGGTAAAGAGATCATCCTGTTTGGTCGAGTCGGCGAGTACGAACGGTCTCAGCGGGCATTTCTCGAGGAACTTCGTAAGCGTTGGGACGGCTCCGGCAGAAGCGTTCAACCAGGAGAAGGAATGAGGCTCAATCTTGCGATCGTCGTTTCGGTGATCACGCTGATGGTCGCGGCAATGTTGGGGTGGCCACCGTTTTGGTGGGTCCCCGTTACCGTCCTCATAGCAGGCTTCGTAGATCTTTGGACGCGGCCATGGGTAATGTCGCCGCGTCTCGGCTCGGCGCGTAATTTGAGCATCGCACTCAAGTCGTTCTGCGCCCTGTTCGGCTTCTACGCAATGGTCGGAATGCTCGCGTGCGTCGCGCTCATCGTATGGTGGCTCGTCGCCAGGCCCGGCGGCTAACCCTGGGCAGCCGACGCGGCCCGCTGCGTTCCCGCCCTCCAAGTTGTGCCATCATGGAGTCGCGGGCCGCGCGGCTGAACCCTGGTCCGCTAGCCCGCCGAGGTTCAGCAAGGGAACGCGTGGCATCGTACGTCTCAAAGGAATTGACCCACTTCGTCGGTGCAGGTCTGGCCAGCGATGAAGAGCGCTTCCAGCTCCTCCTGGAGATTCTAAGGGATGGTAAGTTGCTCGACGGTCGGTCACTCCGCCGAACGGAGAAGCGCGCGGTCTCCTGGTTCGACGTCCATTCAAGCGATGGGGCCGAAGAACACCACGACTATTTCGCCGATCCGTATTTCGATACCGATCTGCGGAAGGATCTCGATACGAACGACTTCGTGCGCCCGGACATGGTGTGCTTCTGCGACATCCCGCACGATCCGCCTGATTTCTTCCGCGTTCACACCGCAAAGTACAACCGCTTCGGGGTGGCGCTCTCGCGAGATTTCCTTGTGCGGCAAGGAGCCAGCCCCGTGTTCTATGTCGCACGTCAAGCTCCGGCATCCATGCGGCTGGTCGGCGGAGAGGGGCCCCTGGCTGACTTCTATCTGGATGCCACGTATCCGAGCTTGTTCGGTGAAGGCAGGTCGCGCCGACGTCTGTATACCGAGCAGGCGTCTCGGATTCTGGAACTCATCGGCACGGCTGGAGGCAACACGCAAGGACAGCTCGATGCCCACATCCCGGGAGAGTCCAACGCGCAACAGCAGAAGCTGAACCTGTATCGGACGTTAGATCTCCCCGTCACGTTGTTTGCCTACCTCTTCGGATATATGAAGTTCTTTGATCCGAGCTTGTCCGAGGATCATCCAGACAACTACTACATGGAGCGCGAATGGCGCGTTCTCAGTCAGGTCTCGTTCGCCATCTCGGATGTGGTTCGGATCTTCCTGCCTCCTGACCACGTGCAGCGGCTGCAGAAAGAGTTACCCGAGTACCACGGCGAAGTTGTCACATTGCCACTCGGACCGGCGAGCTAACTAACTAACTAACTTGGCCGCTGCAGCCGGTGGCAACCGCGCCGCGGGTGCTCCAAGCGCGGTAGACTGTCGCGTGCGGTTGCCTCGACTGTGCGGCAAGCCTTTGGGCGACCAACACTCCTCGGGTGAACGAATGTGCGAGAGGTAATCGGAACGAAGGATGACCTCGAGACAGCGCGTCAGCTCTGTCGCGACTTCGTCTACGACCCGGAGCTCCATCGCGAAATCGTGTCCACGCACTTCGTCGATGCATTCGACGCGTTCTGCCGCTCTTACGGATTCGACACGCAGGAAGCCTTCCAAAGACAAGACGGAACCTTCGACGCTCGCGGATATGTCGACTTCCTCGGCAGTCGACGCGCCATGCTCAACGCGTTCATCCTCGCCAAGCCGCATCTCGTAGTTGCGCGAGAGCGGCTTTTCACGTTTGAGTTCCTATCGGAGTTCGAGCTGGCAATTTACGAGCTATCCGCGAATGAAGTTGCCGACGCAGTCAACGAACTGATGCGGCCTGATACGTTGATACGGTCGGTTCGGGAGTGGTGGACGAACGTGACCAAGCGCCGCCGACAGTCGCGGTATCTTGCGACTGCTCTGAAACGCCAGTCTGTGTCGCGGTAGGTCCCGCGGTCGCCAAACTCATAGGACTCTATACCGCATCCCCCCACACGAAGCTCGAGCCGATCGCGCAGGCGAAGCGAGGCCGGGGTGCGTGTTGGGTGAGTGAAGGAGATGCGGTGATGAGTTCAGTTGGACGAAGCCGCGGGCCTCTTGGGG